>JAGODZ010000370.1 GCA_017997975.1 Rhodoferax sp. | reverse complement strand
CATCAGCACCATGCGGTCTTCCGCACGGTGCTTTTTTTTGCGCCTGATGCGCTTTCAATTATTGATAATTGAATCAAGAATTTGTCATTTTGCTTGAGACCTTGATATATTTATCAAATGCAAACCCTCCAAGAGCTTGGCTTGGCTGTCGCGCAGCGTCGACGTGTCCTGGGGCTGCGCCAGCAAGTCGTGGCCGCTCAGGCCGGGATTACGCCCGAGTCGCTGTCGAGGTTTGAGCGTGGCCGTTTGGCAGAGTTGGGGACACGTAAGCTGCTGGCAGTTCTGGCAATTTTGGGCATGGAACTGGATCTGGTGCTCACCAGGCAATCAGGCATGTTGGATGAACTGCGCATCGAACGCGCTCAGGCTCAATGACAGATTTGCCAGTTCCGCATCCGGGTGAGTTTCTGCTTTATGAGACAGAGGATGGACGCACCCGCGTCGAGTGCCGTTTGTCGCTGACACGCTGTGGCTTGCCCAAGCAGGCATGGCCGATCTGTTTCAGACCAGCAAGCAGAACATCGCCAAGCACCTCAAGGCGATCTTCGCCGAGGGCGAGTTGGCGCCGGATTCAGTTGTCAACCAATGGTTGACAACTGCCGCCGATGGCAAAAACTACCGGGTGGTCTATTACAACCTCGACGCCATCCTGGCCGTGGGCTACCGTGTTCGCTCCCCACGCGGCACCCAGTTCCGCCGCTGGGCTACCGAGCGCCTGCGCGAATACCTGGTGAAGGGCTTCACGCTGGACGATGAATGGGGCGCTCATGGTCCAGACGGTCTCGTGGTGCGGGCAGCGACATGAGGCTTGGTCGTGTCGCCATTTCTAGTAATTGGCGAAGCGTTATCACGTCATGTTGTCGGTGGCGACACGTCGGCTGAATGTGTCGTTAAATTTGGATTTCTGCGACGTATCAGGCCACTCCCCTCCGGACGGGGAAGCGTTCAACATGCGCGCCCTGGAGGACGCAGCGAAAGCCTTGCCCAAGTCGAAAGGCAAGTGAACGCCCAGGCCTCAGGCTGCCAAGGCGTTTTCGTCTTTCAGCTTGGATGTCCAGCCCTTGGCGCTTTCCTTGGCAACGATGCGCTGGTGGCAGATGCGTTCAACCGTGTTGATGCGGTCGATGACCGAACTGATTGTGGCGTTGCCATCATGCTTGGCCAGGAAGGCCAGCCTGGTCAAGGTGTCAGGCGCCTTGGGCACCTTGCCCGTGCGCTCCCACAAACTCACGGATTGCTCGGTGACGCCCAGGAGCTTGGCAATGCCGCTCTGGCTCATGTTCATCGTGGTTCGGAGGAATCTGAACTCTTTGCCGGTGAGGCGATGTGGCTTGTCACACAGGCTGAGCGCGATCACCCTGTGCAGATCCTCCACGGCGTCAATGGACACCGCGTTGCCGTAGGCGGTCTTTTTCTCGGTGTAGCCGTTTTCCAGCCACACGTTGTCGAGCCCGCACATCGTGTAATGGTACATAGCAGCCCTCTCGGCTTTCTTCAGCCAACAACCATCACGGTCACGACCAACAAGGTCGGGTCTTCGTCATCAAGCGCCACGCAAGCGGCCAGGTTTCTGCCCGCGACATAGCGCTCCATCCGGCACACCAGATGCCCGGTCTTCATGTCCTCTTCCGGCGCGATTCGGATGGTGCCCGCCAGGAGGCAGGCATAGACTTCAGACGAAAGCACCTTGCGCTCTTTCATCCGCTTGGATGCATGAACGGTGATGAAAACGTTCGCCGAGTCTTTGGACAGCTCACGGATGTGCTTCTGGAGTTGAGGCCTCGACTTGGTCTTGAAACTCATAAAAATTATGGGTTTAATGGTACCGCAAAAGCGATGCAGTGACCATGCGGTGGTGCTTCAATGGCCACTGAGCCGAGTGGCTTTGTTGGTTGGGCAGCCACTATCTCACGTTCTTCGAGGTGGACCTTGATTGGTGGCACCACTCGGTGGGTGGCCCCACAGGTCACCAGCCCGTTGCATCATCCTTTGGTCGTTGGTTCAAGTCCAACACGGCGTCGTCGAGCACACGCCGCCATGGAGCGTCCCCGGTCAGCGGCGGCGACGGCGATGCCGCTTCCACAGCACGGACATCTTCCAGACCGCAGAAACCAGGAAGTAGGTCGTGATGCCAACGGCAGTGGCCAAGACCGCCAGCCCCACCAGCAGCGGCTTGCCCACCCCGAGGACGCGACGAGATGTGGTGCGCCACCAGCTCTCTCCGCTGGGTTCGTCCTGGGTGACCGTATCCGGTGGCGGTGGGGCGGTGTCAACGGGCTCGCCGAGGATGGTGCTGCCCACTCGCCATGCCGCGTAGTAGATGGGCCCGAAGGTCACTGGATTGGTCACGAGCGTGCTGGCCACCGCGACCGGCACATTGGCCCGCAATGCCACGGCGGCGGCGACACTCAAGGGGATCTGGGCCAACGGGATCAGCAGTCCGAAGAAGAAGCCCAGTGCCATGCCCAACGCCATCCCACGCCGGCTGAGGTGCCACAGCTTCGGGTGGTGCAGTGCCGGACCGAGCCAGCGCAGCCACCGGCTGGCCCGGATCGCCTCGGCGCTGGGAAGCAGTTGTCGAAGTCGTTGCATGGGTGTCCGCAGATGGCGTCAGTCTGTGGGGCGTCGGCGTTGACACCCCATTCGGCCAGGGCGATGGGCCAAGCCGTGAAGACTGA
>JAGODZ010000138.1 GCA_017997975.1 Rhodoferax sp. | reverse complement strand
GGCACCACCGGTTTCCCCAAAGGGGCCACGCTGACGCACCGCAACATTTTGAACAACGGCTTCTTTGTCGGCGAGGCCATGGAGCTGACGCCCGCCGACCGCCTGTGCATTCCGGTGCCGCTGTACCACTGCTTTGGCATGGTGCTGGGCAATTTGGCTTGCCTCACCCACGGCGCGACCATCGTCTATCCCAATGATGGTTTTGAGCCATTGAGCGTGCTGCAAACCGTGCAGGCAGAAAAGTGCACGGGGCTGCATGGCGTGCCCACCATGTTCATTGCCCTGCTGGACCACCCCCAGTTCAAGGCGTTTGATCTGTCCACACTGCGCACCGGCATCATGGCCGGCTCGCCTTGCCCCATGGAGGTGATGAAGCGCGTGGTGGCCGAGATGAACATGAGTGAGGTCACCATTGCCTACGGCATGACCGAAACCAGCCCCGTGAGCTGCCAGAGCAGCAACAGCACGCCGCTGGAACAGCGCGTGGCCACCGTGGGGCGGGTGCAGCCGCATTTGACGGTCAAAGTGATCCACCCCGAGACCGGCGAGGTGGTCGCGCCCGGCGTGTCGGGCGAGTTGTGCACGAAAGGGTATTCCGTGATGCATGGTTATTGGGGCGACCCCGCCCGCACCGCCGAGGCGATTGACGCCGAGGGCTGGATGCACACCGGCGACCTGGCCACCATGGACGCGCAGGGCTATGTGAACATCGTCGGCCGCATCAAAGACATGGTGATTCGCGGCGGCGAGAACATCTACCCCCGCGAGGTGGAAGAGTTTTTGTACCGCCACCCCAAAGTGCAAGACGTGCAGGTGGTGGGCGTGCCTGACGCCAAATACGGTGAAGAGCTCTGCGCCTGGGTCATTGTCAAACCGGGTCAGACCGTGACCGAGGATGAGCTCAAAGCCTTCTGCCAAGGGCAGATTGCGCACTACAAGGTGCCGCGCTACATTCGACTGGTGAGCGCCTTTCCCATGACCGTCACCGGCAAGATCCAAAAATTCAAAATTCGCGACGAGATGACGCAGCAGCTCGGCCTGCTGACCGATCAAACCGCCTGAAACCCCCAGCCCAACCGAGATCACCCTATGCCCCTTCTTGACTCCAAACTCAACGCCCGTTCGGCGGAATTTCAAGCCAATGCCAGCGCCATGCGCGTGCTGGTGGACGACCTCAACACCCAGATTGCCAAGACGTCTTTGGGCGGCGGTGAGACCGCGCGGGCCAAGCACACCGGGCGCGGCAAACTGTTGCCGCGAGACCGCGTGCAAATGCTGCTCGACCCCGGCACGCCGTTTCTGGAGTTGTCGCCCTTGGCGGCGATGGGCATGTACCCCGACCGCGATGGCTCTGACAGCGCGCCCAGCGCCGGGGTCATCGTCGGCATTGGTCGCGTCAGCGGCGTGGACTGCATGATTGTGTGCAACGACGCCACCGTGAAAGGCGGCACCTACTACCCCATGACGGTCAAGAAGCACCTGCGGGCGCAAGAGGTGGCGCAGCAAAACCGCCTGCCCTGCGTGTATTTGGTGGACTCGGGCGGTGCCAACCTGCCCAACCAAGACGAGGTGTTTCCGGACCGCGACCACTTTGGCCGCATCTTCTTCAACCAAGCCACCATGAGTTCCCTGGGCATCTCGCAGGTGGCCGTGGTCATGGGCAGTTGCACGGCGGGTGGGGCGTATGTGCCCGCCATGAGCGACGAGACCATCATTGTCAAAAACCAAGGCACCATCTTTTTGGGCGGTCCGCCGCTGGTCAAAGCGGCGACCGGTGAGGTGGTGACCGCCGAAGACTTGGGCGGCGGTGATGTGCACACCCGCCTGTCTGGCGTGGCCGACCACTTGGCGCAAAACGATTTGCACGCGCTCGCCATGGCACGTGAAGTCATCTCTCATTTGAATCAAAAAAAGGCTGTAACGCCCGCCACGCCTGCGCTGGTAGCTCCTAAATTTGCAGCAGAAGAGCTGTACGGCGTGATCCCGACCGACACCCGCAAGCCCTTTGATGTGCGCGAAATCATCGCCCGCATCGTCGATGGCTCCGAGTTTCACGAGTTCAAGCCGCGCTATGGCACCACACTGGTCACCGGCTTTGCCCACATTGAAGGCATGCCGGTGGGCATCATTGCCAACAACGGCATTTTGTTCAGCGAGTCCGCGCTCAAAGGCGCGCACTTCATCGAGCTGTGCTGCCAGCGCAAGATTCCGCTGGTGTTCTTGCAGAACATCACCGGCTTCATGGTCGGGCGCAAGTACGAAAACGAAGGCATTGCCCGCAACGGTGCCAAGATGGTCACCGCCGTGGCCACCGCCGCCGTGCCCAAATTCACCATCATCATTGGCGGCAGCTTTGGCGCCGGCAACTACGGCATGTGTGGCCGGGCGTTCAGTCCGCGCTTTTTGTGGATGTGGCCCAACGCCCGCATCTCCGTCATGGGCGGCGAGCAAGCGGCCAGCGTGCTGGCCACCGTCAAGCGCGACGGCATCGAAGCCAAAGGCGGCGCGTGGAGCGCCGAAGAAGAAGACGCCTTCAAAGCCCCCATTCGCAACCAGTACGAAGTGCAAGGCCACCCCTATTTCGCCACCGCCCGGCTGTGGGATGACGGCATCATTGACCCCGCCGACACCCGCCGCATCCTCGCCTTGGGCCTGAGCGCCTCCATGAACGCCCCCATCCCCGACACCACCTTTGGCCTGTTTCGGATGTAAGCAGCGGCCTTTGTCAAAAGAAACCCTTTAGCATTACCGACGCCTGTTTTGTCAAGAAAGCGTATTCCCATGTTGACCCAAATTCACATCCAAAATTTCAAGGGGTTTAAAGACACCCAAATTCCATCCGTGCGCAAGGTTAATTTGATCTTGGGTGGGCAGAACGTGGGAAAGACATCGTTGTTAGAGGCCGTATGGCTGGGGACGAGCGACGTCGATAAATACCAGCAACTTCCCATGCAGTTTCGGGTTGCCGAAGGGCGTGACAGTCAACGCTATTTGCAATCGGTGTTGGGGTCAAAGTGGCGCAGTATTCAGGTGTGGGACGACCAGGATCGAATCGTCAGAACTGCCAGCAGCGCTCATTTTTCGCGGGGTGCTGAATGTGCGGTTACAGATGTCCGCAACGATTCCATTGCGGTCCATCGCAGCATTCGTGGCCCGAAAATCCAGAACGGGCTTGATGCTGTTAAAGGGGCGATCTCTGACACTGAGTCGCCCTGGGATGCAATTTCAAAAGTTGAGTTCATGAACCCACTCGCGGTGTCCTTGCATTTACCCGACCAGCAGAGCGCGGTTCAACTGTTTGACCAGGCAATCCTGTCGAGAAAAAAGCGCCAATTGCTTGACATGTTGCACCACATTGAACCTCGGTTGGACGATATGCACTCACTGTCTCCAGATGGCGAGTCGAGAATTTACGTGGAGTTGGAGGGCGTCAGTGAGGCCTTGCCTTTGCCGCAGTTGGGCCATGGCTTCGCTCGTTTGGTTCATCTGTACTGCAGCTTGTTGGTCACGCAATCTAAGTTAGCGTTGATTGATGAAATCGAAACGGGTATTCACTATTCGTCTTTGCCAACTGTATTCAAAGGGATTCAAGACATCGCAGTCAAACACGACGTACAGACCTTGATGACCACGCACAGCTGGGACTGCATTCGCGCCGCGTACCAGACCTTTGCAGAGGGTGGAAATTTGAAAGATTTTCAACTCATTCGACTGGAGCGCCGCGAAGACAACGTGCATGCCGTTGTCATCAATGATGAGTCTTTGCAGACGGTCATGGAGGCGGGTTATGAAGTCCGTTAAGTTGGGTAATGAGGCCATTACGGCGCCTGTGCTCCTGCTGGTTGAGGGGCAAGATGAAGAGTACTTGGTACAAAAAATGTGCCAGCACTGGTTCAAAGACCGTGCCAAGCTCATTGATATTGAATGCGTGGACGGGGCCGACAATTTCCCCCCTCGCTTTAAAGCACTGAAGGTTCGCAGCCTCGGTGAGTTGAAGGTGGTGGGGGTGATTGCGGACAGTGAAGAAAATCCAGAAGCTACTGCACAGAGGTGGCAGGGTTTGTTTGACGACGTGACGGCCTCGATTGCGCAGCCCTGCACGCTTTTGCAGTTGCCAACCCACCAATTGCCAGGTGCGTTTGAGACGATGCTATTGAATGCGCTGGACGGCGACCCGGTAGTGGGGTGTGCCAAAGTCTTTCGGGACTGTGTTCTTCCTCACATCGGGCAACGTACGCAGGCCCAGAAAGATAAGATTGCTGTCCAGGCATGGTTGAGCGCGAGTTTGGGCAGTGCCTATGGCAATGTCTTCAAAGCGCAGAAAAAATACCCTGAAAAAGCTTTGTTGAATTACGACCATGCAGCCTTTGAGCCCATTAAACAATTTATTCAAGGTTTGTTGGCTGATGTGGAGGTGGTGTTGCCATGAATGCCCTCACCACCACCCAACAAGGGGCCGTACTGACCCTGACGCTCAGCCGCTCCGAGGTGCGCAATGCCTTTAACGACGACGTCATTGCCGAGATCACCGCCGCTTTTCAAGACGCCGCCACCCGCGCTGATGTGCGCGCCGTGGTGCTGGCCGCTGTGGGCCCGGCCTTTTGCGCCGGTGCCGACCTGAACTGGATGCGCCGCATGGCGGACTACACGCGGGAAGAGAACTTGGCCGATGCAGGCGCGCTGGCCGAGATGCTGCGCGTGATGTACGAGTGCCCCAAACCCACCGTGGCCCGCGTGCAGGGCGACGTGTTTGCCGGTGGTATGGGCTTGGTCGCTGCGTGTGACATGGCCGTGAGCGTGGACAGCGCCACCTTTTGCCTGAGCGAGGTCAAGCTGGGTTTGATTCCCGCCACCATCAGCCCCTATGTGATCCGGTCCATGGGCGCACGCGCCGCGCACCGCTACTTCTTGACCGCCGAGCGCTTCAGCGCCGCCGAGGCGCATCGCATTGGCTTTGTGCACGAGGTGGTGAGTGCCGACCAACTCGACGCCAAAGTGGCCGAGCTGACCCAGGCCCTGTGCAACGCCAGTCCCAACGCCGTGCGCAGTTGCAAGCGCCTGCTGCAAGAGGTGGCTGGGCGCGACATTGAAGCGCCTTTGATTGCGCTGACCGTGGAAGGCATTGCCGACATTCGGGCCAGCGTGGAGGGCAAGGAAGGCGTGCAGTCCTTTTTGCAAAAACGCAAACCCAGCTGGTTAGCTTGACCAATTGATCTCCCCCAACATCTGAAAGATTCCCATGTTCAACAAAATCCTGATTGCCAACCGGGGCGAGATCGCCTGTCGTGTGGCCGCTACTGCGCGTCGCATGGCCATCAAAACCGTGGCCGTGTACTCCGACGCGGACGCCAATGCCAAACACGTCAGCGTGTGTGACGAGTCGGTTTACATCGGCGGCAGCGCCCCCAAAGACAGCTACCTGCGCTGGGAGCACATTCTGGAAGCCGCCAAGGCCACCGGCGCGCAAGCGGTGCACCCCGGCTACGGCTTCTTGAGTGAAAACGAAGAGTTTGCCCAAGCCTGCGCGGACGCGGGGCTGGTGTTCATTGGCCCACTGCCCTCCAGCATCCGCGCCATGGGCCTGAAAGCCGAGTCCAAACAACTCATGGAAAAAGCCGGTGTGCCCTTGGTGCCGGGTTACCACGGGAGCGATCAGGACGAAGCCCTGTTGCAGCGCGAGGCGGATGCGATTGGCTACCCCGTGCTCATCAAAGCCAGCGCGGGCGGCGGCGGCAAAGGCATGCGCGCCGTGGACCAATCCGAAGACTTTGCGGCGGCGTTGGCCAGCTGCAAGCGCGAGGCCATCAACAGCTTTGGCGATGACGCGGTGCTGATTGAAAAGTACGTGCAGCGCCCGCGCCACATCGAGATTCAGGTGTTTGGCGACACCCAGGGCAACTATGTGTATTTGTTTGAGCGCGATTGTTCGGTGCAGCGCCGCCACCAAAAAGTGCTGGAAGAAGCCCCCGCACCGGGCATGACGCCCGAGTTTCGCCAGCAAATGGGCGAGGCGGCGGTGGCGGCCGCGCGGGCCGTGAACTATGTGGGCGCGGGCACGGTGGAGTTCATCGTCGAGCAAAAGCCCGATGGCGCCATGATTTTCTTTTTCATGGAAATGAACACCCGCTTGCAAGTGGAGCACCCGGTGACTGAGGCCATCACCGGGCAAGACCTGGTGGAGTGGCAATTGCGCGTGGCCAGCGGCGAGCCGTTGCCGCTGCAACAAGACCAGCTCCGCATTCACGGCCATGCCATTGAGGCGCGTATTTGTGCGGAGAGCCCGGACAACCACTTTTTGCCCGCCACCGGCACGCTCCATGTGTACGGCTTGCCGGACTGCGTGAGCTTTGTGCGCAGCGACAACGGCGTGCGCGTGGACTCGGGCGTGCGCCAGGGTGACGCTATTTCGCCGTTTTACGACTCCATGGTCGCCAAACTCATCGTGCACGGTGACACGCGGGAGCAAGCCTTGTCCCGCATGGACACCGCGCTGGCGCACACCCACATCGTCGGCTTGAACACCAATGTGCAGTTTTTGCGCAACGTCATTCAAAGCCGCTCGTTTGCCAACGCCGATCTGGACACCGCGCTGATTCCCCGCGAGGAGGCGGTGCTGTTCAAGCAAGAAAAGGTCGGCTTGCCGTTGGCGGTGGCGGGTGCCATTGCCCACACGTTGTTACAAGAGCAAGCGGTGGAAGCGTCCTTGGCGCAGCGCCACGTCTGGCTCGACCCCTGGGCTCGGCGCGACGGCTGGCGCTCGCACGGCCCCAGCACACGGCGTTTTGACTTTGAGTTTCACGGCGAGGTGAGCACCGTGCAAATGACCACCGGGCACGACGGCGCGCTGCAACTGGAGGTAGCGGGTGAGGTGGCCGAGTTTTCGTTTGCGCCAGTGACGCAGGGCATTGATGTGCACTTGGGCGCACGCCGCCAAATTGTCAGTGTGTACAGAAAAGAGGCTGTAGCCCACGTCTTCACTGCGCAAGGTGCTACTCAAATCATAGCGATTGACGCCTTGGCCCATGCCGGTGACACGCAAGCCGAAGGCGGCCGCCTGACCGCCCCCATGCCGGGCAAGGTGGTGTCATTTGCCGTGAAGGCCGGCGACAAGGTCACCAAAGGCCAAGCGCTGGCCGTGATGGACGCCATGAAGATGGAGCACACCATTGCCGCCCCCCAAGACGGCGTGGTGGCCGAGCTGCTGTACGCACCGGGCGACCAGGTGACGGAAGGGGCGGAGTTACTCAAGCTGGTCGTGCAGTAGTCGCATCACGGACTCAGCCACTCGTCAGGGGTGGAGTCCGGCTGCAAACTTCCATTCAGCATGGGTTCCAAAGCGCCCCCTTTGGACGAGCGAAGTGGGTGCTGTAACTGCACGGGCGTTGTTCGCGTTAAAGTCGTGTGCATGAACTCAATCCAGCCCACCGGGTCCGCCGTTTCTCCCCTTGACCACGCTGTGGTTGCCACTGCGTCGGTCGATGACATGCGAGACCGCATTCGACGAACCAGCAAACTCAAAGGCCGTCAAGTGGACGAGGGGGCGTTGCAAGAGGTGCGCGCGCTGGTGGGTGAAGCGCCGCATCGGCGTGACTTGCTGATTGAGCACTTGCACAAGCTCAATGACGCTTACCGCGCCTTGCACGACCGGCATTTGGTGGCCTTGGCGCGGGAGATGGCTATTCCCATGGCCGAGGTCTATGAGGTGGCCACGTTTTATCACCACTTTGAGGTGCTGAAAGGGGAGGCCACGGCACCTGCGTTGACGGTGCGAGTGTGCTCCGGCCTGAGTTGTGAATTGGCGGGTGGCGCGGGCTTGTTGGCGCGCTTACCCGCTTTGCTGGGCGTGGGTGAGGTGCGCGTGATTGCTGCCCCTTGCGTGGGCCGTTGCGAGCAAGCGCCCGTGGCGGTGGTGCACCATTACCCGGTGATTCACGCCACCGCTGAGGCGGTTGTTTCAATGGTCAATTCGGCCTGTAGCGCTCATCCGGCCTCAAAAGACGATCTTAATTTCATAGCAACTGATTTGACGGAGTGCAGCGTCTCACCCGCGCCGGATGCGGGCCACATTGCGCCTGACTATGCGGGCTATGCGGTTTACCGGGCCCATGGTGGCTACGCCTTGGCGGCCGCGCTGGCCAACGACGCGCATGAAACCGAGGCGGTGATTCATGCCATGGAAAACGCGGGCCTGCGGGGCTTGGGGGGTGCGGGTTTTCCGGCGGGCAAGAAGTGGCGCATTGTGCGAGAGCAGCCCGCGCCGCGCCTGATGGCCGTCAACATTGACGAAGGGGAGCCTGGCACCTTCAAAGACCGCACTTACCTAGAGCGCGATCCGCACCGCTTTTTGGAGGGCATGTTGGTGGCCGCGAAGGTGGTGGGCGTGGACGCCTGTTATATCTACTTGCGCGACGAATACCACGGTTGCCGCGCCATTTTGGAGGCAGAACTGGCCCAATTGCAGGCAAATCCGCCTTGTGCGCTGCCGCACATCGAGTTGCGCCGAGGTGCTGGGGCTTATATCTGCGGCGAAGAGTCGGCCATGATTGAAAGCATTGAAGGCAAACGCGGTGAGCCGCGCATGCGCCCGCCCTATATTGCCCAAGTGGGCTTGTTTGGCCGCCCCACCTTGGAACACAATTTTGAGACCCTGTAC
>JAGODZ010000016.1 GCA_017997975.1 Rhodoferax sp. | reverse complement strand
GTGCATGATTTCCAAAAAGACGTCTTCCAAGTCGGCTTTGCGGATTTCGACATCTTGGGCCACCAAGCCGGCTTGGCGAACAGCGGACAGGTAGTGCTCTATTTCCAGCGCGTCATTGGCAGGAAATTGCACAACACGCCCGGTGATGCGCGCTTTGTCCGCCAGTACGGCCGGCAAAACACCATCGGTTTTGAAGCGCAACACGCTGCTGGTGGCTTTTTTCAGCAGTTCGGTGGTGGTGTCGAGCGCGACCACGCGGCCCGACTGCAGCATGGCAATACGCCCGCAAAGTGCCTCGGCTTCTTCCAGGTAATGCGTGGTCAACAGCACCGTGTGGCCTTGTTTGTTGAGCCGGGCGATGAATTTCCACAGCGTTTGGCGCAACTCCACATCGACGCCCGCCGTGGGCTCGTCCAGTACGATGACACGGGGTTTGTGCACCAGCGCCTGCGCCACCAGCACCCGGCGTTTCATGCCGCCAGAGAGCTGCCGCATGTTGGCGTTGGCTTTATCGGCCAGACCCAAACTGTCCAACAGTTCGTCAATCCAGGCATCGTTGTGCTTGACCCCGAAATAGCCGGATTGAAGGCGCAGCGCTTCACGCACATTGAAGAAGGGGTCAAACACCAGCTCTTGCGGCACCACACCCAGGCTGCGACGTGCTTGCGCAAAGTCACGCTGCACGTCGTGTCCGAGCACACTCACCGATCCGGTGCTGGCGCGGGTCAACCCGGCCAAAATGCTGATCATGGTGGTTTTACCGGCCCCATTGGGGCCCAACAAACCAAAGAACTCACCCTCTTCGATGTCGAGACTGACGCGGTCCAACGCGAGGAACGTCGCCCCTTTGGGCCCCCGCGGGGAAGGATAGGATTTGGAGACGGTTTGAAATGAAATAGCAGACATGTGAGCCCGCTATTTTACCGGGTCGGCTAATTCAGCAGGAAGCAGCTCATGGATACCGTACAAGGCGGCCAAGTCTGCCAGGCGCTGGGGCAAACCGCGAACAGAGAAGTGTTTTCCCAGCGCGATCACCTCGCGACGAAACTCCAACAAAACCGCCAATGCCGCCGAGTCAAATTTGGTCAGCGCCGTGGCGTCCACCACCATGTTAGAACCTGACTGGGTGCGCAAATCGTTCACGAGGCCACGCAAACAGGCCGTCGCCTCCACCTGCGTCAAGGCCTGGGGCAATACCAACATCATCCGCTCTTCTTGGCGTTGGATTTGTTCATATCGGTCAAGGTGGTGATCAGACCGTCGATGCCCTTGGCATTGATCTCTGAACGGAATTGGCTGCGGTAGGTTTCCACCAGCCAAACACCCAGCACATTCAGGTTGTTGATTTTCCAGCCTTCACCTGCGATTTTTTCCAGGCGGTAATCCAATTGAACCGGCTCGCCGCGACCCAAAATTTCCGTGCGCACCGTGACCGCCGTGCTGTCCGCAGCAGCGCGCAAAGGCTTGACCGAAATGGTGTTGTCTTTGACATTGATCAGCGCGCCCGCGTAGGTTTGCACCAAAAGGGCTTTGAACTCGTCTTGCAAGCGCTTGCGTTGCTCAGGCGTCGCTTGACGCCAAGCCGGGCCCACGGCAGACGCGGTCATGCCCTGGAAATTGACATAGGGCATGATTTTGGAGTCCACCAGCGCCACGATGCGCGCCACATCACCCGCCATCAGCGTTTTGTCGGCTTTGATGATGGCAAGAACCTCGGTGCTGACGCGCTGGATCAACGCGTCCGGGGCCTCGTCTGCGGCCATGGCTGGCACTGCGGTGAAGGCAAACAGGCTCAAACTGAGGGCACTCACCCAGCGGTTAACTTGGCGTCGGTTCATGGTGTTTCTTTCTTTGACGGCTCAGACGGAGCGAAATAATCTTCTTCGGGAGGGTTGCCGTCGTACACCGCACTGCGACGACGCTGGAGGTGGGCATCTCGCACAAAGGAATACTTGTCCAGCGCAATTTTTTCCAACATGTCGGTGGCTTGGAGCAAGCCTTCTCGTTGGTCCACGATTGGCACCGCCATGGTGACGTTGCGGGTGGGGACATCGGTCAAGCCCCGCACCATGTCACCTTGCGAGTTCACGGGCAGAGCAGCAGTGTCTCTGACAGTGGAGGGGCCAAGCAAGGGCAACATCAGGTACGGCCCCGCACCCACACCCCAATGGCCCAGCGTCAAACCAAAGTCTTTGGGTTGCCGTTGAATGCCCAAGTCGGAGGCCACGTCAAACAAGCCACCGACGCCAACAAAACTATTGACCATAAAGCGGCCCAAGTTGTCAGACGTCGCGGGGCCGTTGAACTGCAAGGCGCTGTTCACAGCAGACCACGCATCCTGCAAGTTGGCAAAAAAGTTGCCAACCCCTTGGCGAATCAGGTTGGGCGTGACGTCTCGGTAGGCGGTGGCCACCGGCTTCAAAACAGCCGCATCGACCGCCTCATTGAATTGGTAAACGCTCCGATTGAACGGCTCCAGGGGGTCCTTCGGGTTCGCATTCGGACCACTGGCGCAACCCGCCATCAGCAAGACCCCCACCAGCAGAGTTGCCCTAAAGCCACGCGAGTGCACCACTGACTGGCGCTGAACGGAAGATTGGGATTGAGGTTGATTCATGGTCATTTGTCTTCGTTAGGCATATTTTTGTCAGCGGTACTGCTGAACAGGAACTGGCTGATCAGGTTTTCCAGCACCACGGCCGATTGGGTGCGGGAAATCGTGTCCCCGCTGGCCAGATTGCGATCATCGGCCCCTGGCTCCAAGCCCAGGTACTGCTCGCCGAGCAGGCCACTGGTCAAGATCTTCAGCGAGCTGTCCCGGGGAAAAACATAGCGGTCTTCCAACGCCAACGTGACCCGCGCTTGGAAGGATTTGTCATCAAACACAATGCTTTCCACGCGACCCACCACCACACCGGCACTGCGCACGGCAGCTTTGGGCTTGACGCCCCCCACATTGTCAAACTTGGCCACCACCGTGTAGGTTTTCTGAAAACTCATCGTCAACAGATTCGCCGACTGAAGGGCCAGAAACAACAAGGCCGCTGCGCCCAGCAACACGAACAAACCCACCCACACATCATTTTTTGAGCGTTGCACCACACTCTCCCTTTAAATAGTAAACATGAAGGCCGTCAGGATGAAATCCAATCCCAACACGGCCAGCGACGCCATCACCACGGTGCGGGTGGTTGCACTGGCCACCCCTTCCGGGGTGGGCTGCGCCTCAAACCCTTGCAACAAAGCCACAAAAGTCACGGTGAATCCAAACACCACGCTTTTGAGCACGCCATTGCCCACATCCTGCCAGACATCCACACCACTCTGAATCTGACTCCAGAATGACCCGCCATCGACTCCAATCATCAACACGCCCACCACCCAGCCGCCAATGATGCCCATGGCACTGAACACGGCCGCCAGCAGCGGCATGGCCAGCACGCCGCCCCAAAACCGAGGCGCCAAAATGCGTTTCACCGGATCGACGGCCATCATCTCCATGACGCTGATTTGCTCACCGGCTTTCATGAGTCCAATCTCGGCGGTAAGCGACGTGCCGGCGCGCCCCGCGAACAACAAGGCGGTCACCACCGGACCCAATTCACGCACCAGCGTGAGCGTGACCATGAGGCCCAAAGAGTCCGACGATCCAAACTGCTGCAGCGTGTAATAGCCCTGCAAGCCAAACACAAAGCCAACAAATAAGCCAGACACCGCAATGATGGCCAGCGAATAGTTACCGAGAAAGAAGAGCTGGTCCCGAATCAACCCGAAGCGCTTGAGGCTTGAAAACAGCGTGCCCAACAGACGAAAAAACAGCCGGGCACCATGGCCCAAGTTGGCCAACTGGGAGCGTGTGGCCCAACCTACGTCGGCCGGTTTGTACCAACTCATGCGCGCGCTCCTTTGCCAAAGTCGTCTTCAACGCTAGCGGCGGGGTAATGGAAACGAACCGGTCCGTCTGACAGCGCGTTCACATACTGGTACACCAAAGGATCGGTGCTTTGCCGAACCTCGTCCGGCGTGCCTTGGGTGGCGATCTTGCCATTGGCCAAAATGATCACGTGGTCAGCAATGGCGAAGGTTTGCTCCAGCTCATGCGAGACAAAAATACTGGTCAGCCCCATGGAGTCGTTCAATTGACGAACCAAACGGGCGGCAATGGACAGCGAAATCGGGTCCAACCCAGAGAAAGGCTCGTCGTACATCACCAACTCCGGGTCCAGCGCAATGGCGCGGGCCAGCGCAATGCGGCGTGCCATACCGCCCGACAGGTCGCTGGGCATCAGGTCGCGCGCGCCTCGCAAGCCCACGGCATTGAGTTTCATCAACACAATGTCCCGAATCAGGGCCTCAGACAAGTCGGTGTGCTCGCGCAGCGGAAAGGCCACGTTATCAAACACGCTCAGGTCCGCAAACAAGGCACCGAATTGAAACAACATGCCCATGCGCCGCCGAGCGGCGTACACCTGGGTCTGGTTCATGGGGGTCACGTCCTGGCCGTCAAACAAGAGCTGGCCTTTTTGGGCCCGAATTTGTCCGCCAATCAGGCGCAAAATCGTCGTTTTTCCCCCGCCCGAGGCCCCCATCAGCGCGGTGACTTTGCCCCGTGGCACGGACACGGAGATGTCGTCCAAAATCACCCGCTCCCCGTACCCAAAAGTCAGGTGGCGCAGTTCGACAAGAGAATCGACAGAAGAGGCGGTCATTGAAGCAAGGGACTGGCGGGTGCGTGGACTGCCACCGGATCAATCCGGCGTGAGTAAAAAAGGAAAGGCCGGGAAGTCCCCGGCCCTCGAATCATACGAGATTAGCCATTAGCTAGCCTGTGGCGGGTTTTTCTCTTTAGCGAGGCAAGTGGCTGACCCCCATCAGAAACTCATCAACCGCACGCGCCGCTTGGCGACCCTCGCGGATGGCCCAGACCACCAAACTCTGGCCCCGGCGAATGTCGCCCGCTGCAAAAACCTTGGGCACATTGGTGGCGTAGCCGCCAATGAACTCCGTGCTGGCACGGGCGTTGCCACGCGCATCTTTGTCCACGCCAAACGCCTCCAACACGGTCGCCACTGGGTTCACAAAACCCATGGCCAGCAGCACCAGATCGGCTTTGAGCACTTGCTCGCTGCCCGCGACTTCGACCATTCGGCCGTCTTTCCATTCAACGCGAACCGTCTTCAGCCCAGTGACTTTGCCTTTCTCGCCCACAAACTCTTTGGTGGAGATGGCGAATTCACGCGTGCAACCTTCGTCATGGCTGGAACTGGTGCGAAGCTTCAAAGGCCAGTAAGGCCAGGTCATGGGGCGGTTTTCTTCAACCGGGGGCTCAGGCATCACCTCAAACTGGGTGATGCCCAGCGCGCCGTGGCGGTTGCTGGTGCCCACACAGTCAGAGCCGGTGTCGCCACCGCCAATGACAATGACATGCTTGCCGTCTGCTCGCAACTGGCCTTTGACTTTGTCACCTGCGTTGACTTTGTTTTGCTGAGGCAAAAACTCCATCGCAAAGTGAATGCCCGCCAAATCTCGTCCCGGCACGGGCAAGTCGCGCGACTGCTCAGAGCCACCCGTCAGCAACACCGCGTCGAAATCTTTGTGCAGTTGCGCAGCAGATATGGTTTCCTTGGCCCAATTGGTGACCTTGGACTCTTTCGGCATCTCGCCCACGAGTACGCCGGTGCGAATCGTGACGCCCTCCGCCTGCAACTGCTCCACACGGCGGTCAATGTGTGACTTTTCCATTTTGAAGTCAGGAATGCCATAGCGCAACAGACCACCGACCCGGTCGTTCTTCTCAAACAGAGTGACATCATGACCCACCCGCGCCAGCTGCTGGGCCGCCGCCATACCGGCTGGACCCGAGCCCACCACGGCCACGCGTTTCTTTGTCTTGTGTTTGGAGGGTCGTGCCGTCACCCAGCCCTCAGACCAGGCCCGGTCAATGATGGCGTGCTCGATGGATTTGATACCCACCGCGTCATCATTCACGTTCAAGGTACAGGCCGCCTCGCACGGGGCCGGGCAAATACGGCCCGTGAACTCAGGGAAGTTGTTGGTGCTGTGCAGCACATCGATGGCGTTTTTCCAGTCGCCCTGAAACACCAGGTCATTGAAGTCTGGAATGATGTTGTTCACCGGGCAGCCGCTGTTGCAAAACGGCGTGCCGCAGTCCATGCAGCGCGCCGCCTGCACCTTGGCTTGTGCGTCGTCCAAGCCGACCACAAACTCTTTGTAATTTTTCAAACGCTCGGTAACGGGCTTGTAACCCTCTTCCAAGCGCTCAAATTCCATGAAACCCGTGACTTTTCCCATGATGCTTGTCCTATTGTGTTGGAGTCAGTCCGCCTTACTTGGCCGGAATTGCTTCTTTTTTAGTAGCTGCTTGCGCACGGCTGGTAAGGGCTAGAGCCTCTTTTTGTGCATGAAGTTCACCCAGCGCCCGTTTGTATTCGGTGGGGAACACTTTGACAAACTTCAAACGTGCCGTGTCCCAGTGGTCCAGCAGCTCGCGCGCGCGCTTGCTTCCCGTCCAGCGGTTGTGGTCTTGCAGCAGCGTTTTGAGCTGCGCTTCATCGCTTTGGCCCCGATGCCACAGGCTGGGGTCCAGCACCGTGGCTTGCTCGGCCTCGGTCAACACCTTGTCCAACGAGACCATCGCGGTGTTGCAACGGGTGGCAAACTGGCCGTCTTCGTCGTACACATAGGCCACACCACCGCTCATGCCCGCTGCAAAGTTGCGCCCGGTCTTGCCCAGCACGGCCACCGTGCCACCCGTCATGTACTCGCACCCGTGGTCACCCGTGCCTTCAATCACGGCAGTGGCACCCGACAGGCGCACGGCAAAACGCTCACCGCCCACGCCGCTGAAGAACGCTTCACCACTGGTGGCGCCAAACATCACCGTGTTGCCCACAATGGTGTTGCGCACCGACTCGCCCCGGAAATCAATGCTGGGGCGAACAATCACACGCCCACCGCTTAAGCCTTTGCCGGTGTAGTCATTGGCATCACCAATCAGGTACAGGGTGATGCCGTTGGTCAAGAACGCGCCAAAAGACTGACCCCCCGTGCCTTCGAGCTGAATGCGAATACTGTCATCGGGCAAGCCTTGCGGGTGCACACGGGTCACCGCACCCGACAACATGGCCCCCACGGAGCGGTTGACGTTGCGCGCCACTTCGATGAATTTCACCCGCTCGCCGCACTCAATGGCGGGTTGTGACTTGGCAATCAAGATGTTGTCCAAGGCATTTTCCAAACCATGCTCCTGCGTTTCTGTTTGGAAGCGAGGCACATCGGCCGGAACGATGGGCATGGCGAAGACGCGGCTGAAATCCAACCCACTGGCTTTCCAGTGGGCAATGCCTTGGCGCGTGTCCAGCAGGTCAGCGCGGCCAATCAGGTCGTCAAACTTGGCAATGCCCAGTTGCGCCATGATGTGACGCACTTCTTCGGCAATGAAGAAGAAGTAATTCACCACATGCTCCGGCTTGCCGGAAAACTTGCGGCGCAAAGTGGGGTCTTGGGTCGCCACACCAACCGGGCAGGTGTTCAGATGGCATTTGCGCATCATGATGCAACCCTCCACCACCAGCGGGGCGGTGGCAAAACCAAACTCATCAGCCCCGAGCAACGCGCCAATCACCACGTCGCGACCGGTTTTCATCTGGCCGTCGGCCTGCACCCGAATGCGGCTGCGCAGGCGGTTGAGCACCAGCGTTTGCTGGGTCTCCGCCAGACCAATTTCCCACGGGCTGCCGGCATGCTTGATGGAGGACCAAGGCGAGGCACCGGTGCCGCCGTCGTGCCCGGCAATCACCACGTGATCGGCCTTGCACTTGGCGACGCCGGCGGCAATGGTGCCCACGCCAATTTCAGACACCAGTTTGACGCTGACATCCGCGTGCGGCGCGACATTTTTCAAATCGTGAATCAGTTGCGCCAAATCTTCAATGGAATAGATGTCGTGGTGCGGTGGGGGCGAGATCAATCCCACCCCTGGCACCGAGTGACGCAGGCGACCGATGTACTCCGACACCTTGCCGCCTGGCAACTGACCGCCCTCGCCCGGCTTGGCACCTTGCGCCATCTTGATCTGAATCTGGTCGGCACTGGTCAGGTATTCCGCCGTCACGCCAAAGCGACCGGAGGCCACTTGTTTGATGCGCGACCGCAGGCTGTCGCCATCCCGCAAAGGCATGTCCACTTCCACCACGTCGTTGCCAATGACACTTTTGAGCGAATCACCCTGCTTGATCGGGATGCCTTTGAGTTCATTGCGGTAGCGCGCCGGGTCTTCACCGCCCTCGCCGGTGTTGCTTTTGCCACCAATGCGGTTCATCGCCACCGCCAATGTGGCGTGCGCTTCGGTAGAGATCGACCCCAGCGACATGGCACCCGTGGCAAAGCGCTTGACGATTTCCTTGGCGGACTCCACCTGGTCCAGCGGAATGGCTTTGGCAGGCTCAATCTTGAACTCGAACAAACCGCGCAGCGTCATGTGGCGCTTGCTTTGGTCGTTGATCAACTCGGCATACTCTTTGTAAGTCGTCCAGTTGTTGGCGCGGGTGCTGTGCTGCAGCTTGGCAATGGCGTCAGGCGACCACATGTGGTCTTCACCGCGCACGCGCCAAGCGTACTCACCGCCCGCATCCAGGCGATTGGCCAAAATGGGGTCGTCGTTGAAGGCGGCCTTGTGCATGCGAATGGCTTCTTCGGCCATCTCAAACACGCCGATGCCTTCGACCTTGCTCGGTGTGCCCGTGAAGTACTTGGCCAATGTTTCGGTGTTCAGGCCAATCGCCTCAAACAACTGGGCACCGCAGTAGCTCATGTAAGTGGAGACGCCCATCTTGGACATGATCTTCGACAGGCCTTTGCCGACGGCTTTGATGTAGTTGTAGATGGCCTTGTCGGCACTCAAGTTACCCGGCAACTCTTGGTGAATGGCCACCAAGGTTTCCATGGCCAAGTACGGGTGAACCGCCTCGGCACCATAACCGGCCAAAACGGCAAAATGGTGCACCTCACGCGCCGTGCCGGTCTCAACCACCAAACCAGCGGTCGTGCGCAAGCCTTCACGCACCAAGTGCTGGTGAATGGCCGACAGCGCCAGCAGCGCGGGAATGGCGACTTGGGTCGGACTCAACCCCCGGTCACTGATGATCAAAATATTTTTGCCGCCCTTGATGGCATCCACCGCCTCCGCGCACAAGGACGCCAACTGCGCCTCCACCCCCTCGTGGCCCCATGACAGCGGGTAGGTGATGCCCAGCGTGTGGCTGCGAAACTTGCCCTTGGAGTGGGTGTCAATGTCACGCAGTTTGGCCATATCGGCAAAGTCCAGCACCGGCTGGCTCAACTCCAACCGCATGGGCGGGTTGAGGTGGTTGATGTCGAGCAAATTGGGCTTGGGGCCGACAAAGGACACCAGCGACATCACGATGGCTTCGCGAATCGGGTCAATGGGTGGGTTGGTCACTTGAGCGAACAACTGCTTAAAGTAGTTGTACAGCGGCTTGTTCTTGTCGCTCAGCACGGCCAGTGGGCTGTCATTGCCCATCGACCCCAACGCCTCTTCCCCAGCGGTGGCCATGGGCGCAATCAAGAACTTGAGGTCTTCTTGGGTGAAACCAAAGGCCTGCTGGCGGTCCAGCAAAGACACGCCGTTGTCGCCCATGGGCACCCAGTTGTCGCCGCCGGGCACGTCGTCCAGGCGAACCCGCACGTTCTCAATCCACTGGCTGTAGGGCTTGCTTTGCGCCAAGTTGGACTTGAGCTCTTCATCGTCAATCATGCGGCCCTGTTCCAAATCGATCAGGAACATCTTGCCGGGCTGCAGCCGCCACTTGCGCACAATTTTGTTCTCAGGCACGGGCAATACGCCCGATTCAGAGGCCATGATGACCAGGTCGTCGTCCGTGATGCAGTAGCGCGACGGGCGCAGGCCATTGCGGTCCAGCGTGGCCCCAATTTGGCGGCCATCGGTGAACACAATGCTGGCGGGGCCATCCCACGGCTCCAACATGGCGGCGTGGTATTCATAAAACGCTTTGCGGCGCGGGTCCATGGTGGTGTGCTGCTCCCATGGCTCGGGAATCATCATCATCACGGCCTGGCTGATGGGGTAACCGGCCATGGTGAGCAACTCCAGGCAGTTGTCAAACGTGGCGGTGTCGGACTGGTCGGCAAAGCTGATGGGGTACAACTTTTGCAAGTCAGCGCCCAACACGGGTGACGACATCACGCCTTCACGTGCCTTCATCCAGTTGTAGTTGCCCTTGATGGTGTTGATCTCGCCGTTGTGCGCAACATAACGGTAGGGGTGGGCCAGAGGCCACTCGGGGAAGGTATTGGTAGAAAAGCGTTGGTGCACCAGCCCCAGCGCCGAGACGCACCTCGGGTCTTGCAGGTCCGTGAAGTACACGCCCACTTGGTTGGCCAACAGCAGGCCTTTGTAAACCACGGTGCGGCTGCTCATGCTGGGCAGGTAATACTCTTTGCTGTGCTTGAGCTTGAGGCGCTGGATGTTGGCGCTGCACGTCTTGCGAATCACATACAGCTTGCGCTCCAAGGCGTCTTGCACGATCACATCGGCACCCCGGCCAATAAACACTTGGCGCATGATCGGCTCTTTGGTGCGCACGGTGGGCGACATCGGCATGTCGCGGTTCACCGGCACATCGCGCCAACCCAACAGCACTTGGCCTTCGGCTTTGATCGCGCGCTCCATCTCTTGCACGCAAGCAAGACGCGAGGCACTTTCTTTGGGCAAAAACATCATGCCCACGCCGTACTCACCGGGTGGCGGCAAGGTCACGCCTTGGGCGGCCATCTCTTCGCGGTACAGCGCGTCGGGCAACTGAATCAAAATGCCCGCGCCATCGCCCATGAGCTTGTCGGCACCCACCGCACCCCGATGGTCCAGATTTTCCAAAATTTTCAGGGCACCCTGAATGATGTCGTGGGATTTTTTACCCTTGATATGGGCCACAAAACCCAAGCCGCAAGCGTCATGCTCGCTGGCAGATGAGTACAAACCGTGGTCCTGAAGATGCTTGATCTCGGCAGCCGTTGTCATGGTGCGCTCCTAAAAAGTGACAGATGGTTCAAGCATACTGCACTGCAGCATTCGTTTTTAATTTTTTAAATGGGGTCAGATCCTATTTGATAGAATTCATATGGCTTATATTTTTAAATAGGGACATATCAAAATGAATAGCATTTAGCGCAGGTGGCGTATGGTTTAGAGGGCTAATTCACCTAAGGCTTTGTAGCGCTGGTTACCTGAAGACACCACTCGCCAAATCTCTGGCGCTTAGGGCGCAGGACGATCTATGGCGGCTGCACGAGCCTCCTCGCCACTTAACAGTCAACTACAACTTCTTTAGAAGCCGGCCTCCCCGGTGCAGATTTGGTGAGTCGGCGCGTGGTCTTTTTCTGCAACCCCGCCACAAACTCCGCACGGCCCAACGCCCAACCGCTCAAAACAGAATCGGTCAAAGCCGTTTGTTGAACGCCACTAAGACCCGCCTGCACCCGCTCGGCATACGCGGCCTCACGCGCAAAAGGCGTGTTGCCCAACGCCCACAGCAAGGGGTGGGGCGTGATGAGTTTGTCGATGTGCTGGCCGGTGTAGTGGCCGTAACTTGACCACGGGTAGTCAGCGGCCTGGGCGACCACACCGGCGCGAACCGGGTTGAGATCAAGGTAGGCCATGCACGCCAGCAGGTACGGATCCGCCTCCATCACGGTGGAGCGGTAGCGCCCTTCCCATAGCGTCCCCGAGCGGCCATGCAAGTCGTTGAAATAACGCACATAGCGCCGCCCCACCGCCTGCATCATCAGAGGCAAACCTTCTGCGGTGCTGGGAGTGACCAACAGATGAAAGTGGTTGCTCATCAGCACATAAGCGTGCACCTCGACCTTGAAGGTTCGTGCACTCTCAGTCAATAAGTCGAGGTAGGTCTGGTGGTCTGGTGGGCTGATGAAAATCGCTTGCCGGTTGTTCCCGCGTTGCAACACATGGTGGGGGTAGCCGGGTAACGTAAGACGGGGAAGTCGGGCCATGGGGTGCAGTCAGAGTCAGAGACTGGCATCTTAACTTTGATCTGACCCTTATTTTTTCAGGCCTGCTGTGCGGCCACTGCGGCAGGGTCAACCGGCAAAGCGAAGCGAGAGTTCAGCAAATCATTCAGCCCCAATTCAGCCAACAAAGCCCGCAGCCGATCAGACGCCGCACGTTTTTTCTGCCCTGTGTATTTGGCGATGATCAGCTCGTTTTTCATGCTGTGCTCCCAGCCCACCAGTTCGGTTACCGTGACCTGGTAGCCCCAGGCTTCTAGGTACAGGCAGCGCAACACATTGGTGATCTGACTGCCCATTTCTCGCGTGTGCATCGGGTGGCGCCACAGCTCAGCCAAGGGCGTGCGCGTGAGCGACAGGGCTTTGTGCTGGTTCAACACCCGCGCTACTTCCGCCTGACAGCATGGCACCAACACCATGAAACGCGCCCGCTTCTGCAACCCAAACGCAATGGCGTCGTCGGTGGCCGTGTCGCAGGCATGAAGTGCGGTCACGACGTCAATCTGAGCAGGCAACTCAGGCGACTGTGCCGATTCCGCCACGGTCAGGTTGAGAAACGACATGCGCTCAAATCCAAGCCGGGCGGCCAATTCGCGCGATTTCTGCACCAACTCGGGACGGGTTTCAATGCCGTAAATATGACCATTGCTCAAGGACTTGAAGAACAAGTCGTGAATGATGAAGCCCAGGTAAGACTTGCCTGCGCCATGGTCGGCCAGCGTGACACCCGCCTCGCTGCTGGGCACCTCACACAGCAATTTTTCGATGAACTGGAACAGGTGGTACACCTGTTTAAGCTTGCGCCGGGAGTCTTGGTTCAGCTTGCCTTCCCGGGTCAAAATGTGCAGCTCTTTCAGCAACTCAATGGACTGCTCTGGGCGAATTTCTGGGGCCATACCCTCGCCCGCTGTGGCTTGACCCACCGGCTTCAACGCACGCTTTGGGTCACGGTTATTTTTTTGAGATTTCATCCGTCAATGATGCCACGCCCAATAGCTCAGTCGTCGGCCCCACCTGAAGCGCCGCCCAGCCGTCAACACCGAGCTGCGCCATGGTTTGCATATTCACCTCAAAAATCGCCTCCGCATGGGGAAACGCCGCCACGGCACGGTCAATGCTCTCTTCGCGCAGCAAATGCAAGGTGGGGTAAGGCGAGCGGTTGGTGAAATTGGTGACGTCGTCGGCCCGCGTTCCTGCAAACTGGTACTCAGGGTGCAAGCTGGCAATCTGAATCACGCCATCCAAGTCCAAATCCACCAGCGCTCGGTCCGCCAACGCCAGAAAATCGTTGAAGTCAAGAAAGTCAGACAAACACCCCGGCGCAATCAACAGCGTCGTGTCACGCACTGACGCCTCCAGCGCAACCAAGTCTTTGAGCTCTTCAACCAGATGCTCCAGCAGCCCCTCAGCCGTTTGCGCGGCACTGACCGCGTAATGCACCTGCCCTTTCACATGCACACTTTTCGCGAACGGACAGAGGTTCAAGCCAATCACGGCACGCTCAAGCCAGCGGCGAGTGTCGTTGAGGGTTACTTGCAAAGATTCAGTCATTTTGGACGCCTACCTTAATAAATTTGCTGGACTGATGCCAGCAGTTTGAACCACTCATTGAAAACCTGACCATGAATTAGCTCGGCGGGAGAACGTGCTGTTCAATCACCTGCTTTGGTCGTGAAGCCGGTGCGGCTATCCACAATGACCTGCCAGCGAATTTTCGCAGGCACGGGGTCGCCACTGCTGTACCCCGGCGTAAATTGGATTTTTTTCAATTCTTTGAATACCACCTGTAAGGTGGCAGGCGTCAGTGAATTAGACTCCGTGCGCACAGCCACCACCCGTCCTAATTTAGAGATGTACAGCCAAAGATCAACTTGACCCACTTGAAGCTCTTCTGGAGTCAACGTTTCGTACTCAAACTGAACCGCTTGCAGCAGCACTGGAAAGCGGTTGAGTTCACTTTTTTCGTAAAAATGAGTGCGGATCACACCGAACTCTGTACTGACTGCAATGACCTCATTGGGAGTCTTGGGCTGAGCTTTGCTTTGTACAAGCGAAGACTCTGACGCGCCACCGTCTGAAGAAGGTGGAGCGCTTGCTAGAGAAGGGTTTACTTCTGTCGCCTGAGTCTGCTCGGGCACAGAGGGGGCACGAAGAGTCACCTGCAGTATCTGCGAAGAGGAGCCAGCTTTGGTGTGGATCTCTACCCCTTGCAGTACCCCGCAACAGTCCGCAGATTCACGTTCAAGATTGAACCCCAACACAAACCACGCCAAACCATGAATGAAGCAGGAGGCCAAAAGGGCACCCTGCACAGGTTTCCATCGCACCAGATCAAAGCCTTCTCTTGATCAATCAATCATTCAGTTCATGCCAGCTGATGCGCCGAACAGCCCCACCCCCCCCTTGGGGTTGCATGGCGTTTACTGGCGGGAGCTTGACGCCGTCGGCCGTGGTAATTTTGACCACGACCCGTCCAGACGGCAGTCCAATAGGGGTGAATCCAACCACAATGGAATCACTCACCTGCTGACCTACTTGCTCAGCGGCATAGTCCGTCCCGCTCAAGTAGCCCCCATTGCAGTATGAAAATTGGTAAAAGAAGCCTTTGCCTCCCGTTCCGCAGGCGGCAGACCCATCTGACGTGGGTTTGTTGGTCAAAACCATTAAATTTTTATTCACCAAAACGGGGTCTAAGTTGACCCGCTCCCCCGAATTTCGGTCCAGGTCCACAAACCAACCATCTTTAGTTGCAAAGTCAACGGGGTTATTGGTGACCTTGTAGTAGGCTGTGGCACCTGTGCCTACCGTCGACAAGGTTTGCTGCACCATGGTGCCGGTGGTGCGCAAAGTCCCCAATGCCGTGGTGCTGTCTTTAACGCCCCACACCCCTTGCAATTGGGTGGTGCTCACATCAGAGGCACCCAAATAGGCACCTGTTCCAAAAAACACAAGCGGTTGGCTCCCACATTTGGCCGTTTCCGGCCGGGTGGTGATGGGTTGTCCCGCACCGGACAAATCGGTTAACACGGCCATTTTGACCACCGTATTCGCCGTCAGGTCAAACCGGAAAGCATTGCCTAGCAAATCGCCACCATAGACCAAGGTGCTGGTACTGTCGGTGTCCGCGTCTTCGACATAGTCTGCAATTTTGCCCAAGCCACTGGGCGTTGTGGTGTCTCCCTCGTTGGTTGTGATTTTGTTCAGGACGGTGCCATTCGCAGCGTCCAGCACATAAAGATAGCCTTTGCCCGTGCCGGTTGACACATTGTTGTAGCCGGAGGTGACCAGCACCACCCACTTTCCATCACTGGGACGCTTGGTGATGATCGGCTCTGAAAATGAGAACCCCATGTCGGCGTCATTGCGATACGGGCACAAAGCAGAATCGCTGCATATTTCCCACAAGGGCTTGGGGTCAGCAGGGTCTGTAATATCTAAGGCGTAGTACCCACGCCCTCCCTTATTGAGCCCTCCCACCAACAAGGTTTTCCAAGCACCACCGATATAAACATCGCTCACCGAGGGGCTGCCGTCAACGAAATAGCGATGGTTGGTACCGTAAGTGGTGCTGGCCAATTGGTAAAGATTCGGCATCACGATGCGGGGCACATACGCCCAACGCTCTGTACCATCCGCCACATTGATGGCGTGCAACATTCCGCCGTTGCTGCCCACATAGATCATGTTGTCACGCGCTGAATTTGTAGATGCAAATGTGGAATAGCCGGTATCGCTGAATTTGCGTCGGGGGTTGGGCACGTAAGTGGGCTTGGATCCCGCAATATCGCCCAAAATGAAATCCCGGTTGCGAAAAACCTCCACCGGATCTTCGCCAGTTACCTGGTAAGACTGCAGTGCCTTCTGACCTCTCAAATAGTCCAACATGAACGCACCACTATTGGCCAAATCTTTTTGACCGCTAGTCAACGACACACACTGCCCCAGCAAACCTGTCCCAGCACATTTATTGGTAAACCACGCCCGCTCGGTTGAATTCAAGTTGTCCCAAGACCAATCCCTGTAAGCAGGCGCTCCTGAGGCCGTGGTCGTGAATATCACGCGGCTATCGGCGCTGCCCGTGAGCGCGCCGTCTACCACGGTGCCATTCCCCGCTTTTGCTTGAAGCTGATCACGTGCCGACCAGATCAGGGCGGCAGCGGTTGTGCCATCCGTTGTGTTGATGCGCTGGGCCACCAACTCGCCGTCCCACTTCACGGTACGAAAGGTGGCACTGAACTCCAAGTTGTCTTGTTGCGTGATGTTGGGGGTGGACGTGGACGATGCCGCTGCCGCACCGGTTTTAATCTGCAAGGCGTTCAAAGTACCTGACAATCCTGCCGCCAGCGACGCAGGGTCTTGCGCACTGAAATACTGCCCGTGCCCTGAAACCGCAGCATGCCACAGGTCATCCACCGCCGTGTCCGAGTTATTGGCTGGTACCGGCCAATTGCAAACACCACTCGCCCATTCACAGCCCGAGTCACCGGTGCGAATTCGGTAAAAATCACCGGTGGTGGCCGTTTCGTAGTCAGGGCGGTAGCTCATGACACCATCAACGCCCAAGCCAAGGGTAAAGGTCGTCATATGCTGCGCCGGGTTCGGGTCTTTGGCTGAAACAGGCACGTTGTCCAGCATGTCCGTCCGAAGGTCGGTTCGGTAATAGTAGGCGGCCACGTCAGATAGCGTACTGGTAGCCCCTGTCGCGCCGTCAAAACAGCCATTGGCACGGGTGCAAAACTGTGCTGCGTCGTTCACGTTGTCGGCATCGCCCACCGTTGAACTGGAGAAGGTCTCATTCCAATACCCGTCCGTGGTCAGAATGGTGTAGTTGCGTTGGCATGAATACTGGATAGGACTGTTGGCACCCGACTGTGTTCCCTCAAAGTATTTCCCCATTCGGTTCAATGCCCCTCTTAAAGGCGTGGCATTACCGCCCAGCGTGGCATACATCTTGTTGTACCAGTTGTTTTTGTGTGTCGAAGTGAGATCCAATGAAGGCAGCCAGTTGGTGCCACCCGTTGCCGTGTTGTTGAACGATGTGTTGTTAATGGTGCTGAAGCCCAGCCGGTAACCGTCACCTATTGGCAAAAAGGCATGCCCTGCGGCCGACTTCATGGTTTGATTGCGGGTGCGGTAATAGGCGTACCAGTTGGCAAAGTTGGTCATTTCCTCATCGTAGGTACAAATGCCCGAGGTGGTGGTGCAGTCGATGCGACTGCTGGTCTTGGGGTAGCTGGTGGTGCTGGGCACAATGTTGACCCGCGAAAATGCGGAGACCGCGCTGGAGCCTGCAATAAAGGGCGTGGTGCTGGTGGCAACCACCGGGCGGGTATAGCCGCCTTGCATGAGGTTCGTGCTGTTGGTGACGATGCTTGTGCTACTTCCGGCTGGGGTGATCAGTACTTCATAGTCATTGGCATCACTACCCGCCGATGCCGGTGCCTTGAGGACCAGATCATCGTCATTTGAACAGTTGTCGCTAGTCGACGCTGACGTGCCAGTATTGGCGGTGTACTCCCAGGCACCTGCATTGGTAAAACTATTGATGCGATTACAGATAGCGCGACCTGCACTCTTCCTGTTGCTATCGTTATTAGAGCCAAAATTGCCACTCAAAGGACCGCCGAGTACTTCAACATAGGGCCCCCCCACCGGTCCAACTTTGATGCTGGTGATGTTGCCAGTGCCGCTATTGCCAGAATGGTTGACCCTGATCTTGACCCAAGCAGAGACTGTGCCCACAGCGGGTGCCGGAGTTACCGCAATGGCAAACCCTGATCGAGAGTTGTCGGTCACCGGAACATCCCCTCCCGACGCGGTCATGGCGACGACGGTGACTTGGTTATTTCCTACCGGCAGCCCATAGGCGTTAAACGGTGCCCTGCCACACCCGGGGTACGAGGTGCTGTTGCCAACGCAGGCCTGGTATTCAGGGGTGGTGTCCTTATCGTTGATGGCCTTAGCGATATTTTTGGCGAGTTCGTTTTGACGCGTACCACCCGTGTTCGAGGTCTCGGGTTGATTGGTGCCGATGATGGAGACACCGTTCACGGTGATTTCATTGATTTTGGCCGTCACAGCATTGCACGCACTACTGTTGGTGGTGCCCGTGCACCAATGGCTGGTCGCCGTTTCGACTGAAATGGTGCCATAGGACACCCCGGAATTCCCTTGTGGACTAAAACGAGGCGTGGTGAAGGTACCGCCCCGTTTGCCCCGGCAATCGGCCACAGCGGGTGTGGCCATATTCGCGTTAGCGCTGCTGTTGCACCAGCGCACCGTTGAAGCATACGGATAACCCGAGGGCGCGGCTGAACCTGGCGTAACAGTGACGCAGGTCGTCAGGGCGGCATCCTGGCAGTACTCCCACGGCAGGATGTTGTAGTAGTAAGGGGATCCCAACCGGTATTTGACGTTGCTGCCGTCTTTACCTACCGAAAAATTGCCCGTGGCCAAGTTGCTGTGACCATCGGCATACAGAAACCCTGGGTCATTGGTTTTGCACAGCGTGGTGCTGGTCACCGCGTCACCAGAATCAGTGCAGTACACCCGATCAGGATAACTCGCAGCTATATTGAAAGTAGTGGTGGTATTGCCACGCTGGTCTTTGTTTTGCTTGTTGAAGCCATCGGTGCGCACCGAGGTCCAGTTGGTGGTATTGGCTCTGTTTTGAGCCGGAAATGTCAGCGTGTCTTGGGTGGCAGAACCGTCATAACCCACCGGCGGCGTGTAACGCACATTCGGGTTGTAGTATTGTTTGTTGAACTGCGCGGCCATGTAGGGCGGATCACCCAGCACAGCGGAGTACTTGGGCGTCAAAGACGTGCTGCTGTTGTCCACATGGTCAGGAGTGAAGTCCCAAGCCATACTGCCGGAGTCGTCCATCAGAAACATGATGTTGGGCGCAATGGGCGTGGTGCCCGACACATTGGCCAGCGGGGCGTCACTCAAATCCCTCTGACCGGCAAACAAAACAGCGGATGGCGCGGCGATCAGCAGCGCTACCAGCAGACACTGACGCAAGGGCGAACCACGCAGTATTTGGGAAATATTCTTCATGGCGGCACCTCTTCAGGTTAAAAAACAGCGAAAAACTAAAGAATCAAGCGGCATAAGGTCAGACTGCGGGGTCAGACTTCATGATGGTGGACTGAACAAAAGACTGTGTGCGGCATTTACTGGGTGTACCACTGCAATCGGCTCGGACTCGAACGGTGATGCGGTAAGCCACCGTGGGCACTAAAGAGCCAATCAGTTCCCGGCCCGAACGGTGACTGCTAAGCGTTGCATTACCCTGAGCTTTGCCTGCGGCGGTGGTGCAAGCTTGGACGGCCCCACTCACGCCTGCCACTGCGCCCGGGGTGGGCGAGGCCCCATCGCCCCACAAACATAAGCGATGAATCATGTAATCCACTTGGTTGCCTGCGGCATCGGCGACCAGCGCAACTGGCACCACGGTCACCACGTTCTGACAGCCGGTATGCCAACCATTTTGAGAACTGTTCGTTGGCAGCGTTGCATCCCATCCAGCCAAGCTTGAATCACCCTCCTGATCTCGCTCCAGTTTGTGCAATTTGGAACAGTAGCCTCCCGCCACGTTGTCGTTGTACAGAACGGTCTTGGTGGTGGTGGATGCATCAATCCATTGCGTGGCGGCGAGAATACCGCGATCCGCCGTGAGAGTAGCGGCCTGTTTGAATGCCATATTGCCTGACACCTGCACAGACGTGTCCACTGTCTTCATGAGCGCGGCTGCCCCCACCATCAGTATCACCAGCATCAGCAGCGCCACCGGCAAAACGACGCCGCGCTGCTCTTTGCCGTGAATCAAAGCAGGTTTGAAGAATAGGTTCTGACGGTGAAAAATCATTGCGCACTCCAGATCACGTTACGCAGGGGCACCACAGACTCCACGACTTGGTAACGGTAACAACTGGCATCTGAGATGCCAGCCAAACTGACCGTTGCCCAAGGCAAATTACTGGTGGTAGCGGGGTCACTGCCAGTGGGCACATACAGCGTGGTTGGAGAATTTGCGCTGCAATCCTTGTTCGCGTTGCGCAAAACCAATGCCAACCGAACGGCGTTCAAATCAGGCCATTCAACGCCACCAACGCCACTAGGGCAACCGGTGCCACCTTGGGTATCACACCAGTTGACCAAGCCGGTGCTTGCGTTTCTGAATCCGTACTGCGCCTGTAGGCTGATGGCGTTGTCAAACAGCACGTTGGTGGTTCCCGTTAAAAAATCGAATTGCTGAAACCGACCATTCACGATAGAAAACTGCTGAATGAGGGGGTTGCGCCCCAAATTGGTCATTTTGGATGTGTTAGCCGCAAAAGTTTGCCCTGTGCCGGCCGGGTTGTTGTATCGGCTATTGGAACCCGAGAGGTGTGAGATGTTGTTGCCACTGCGCGCGGTAACTTCCACGATGGCACAGGGTTGACCCAACGCATCCTGGGTCACCAGTGCCACATCGCCTGGCTCACCCGCCGAAGGTGGCAAGAAACCAAGGTTGCCCATGGTGACAAAGTCACTGGTGTCGCCTGAATGCGAAGTTTGAATCAGTGTTTCTGCATAGCGACGCCCACTGCCCCCCAAAATAGTCACGGTGTCGGCGGCACCAGAGGCCCCTTGTGCAATATAGACCGGGTACAGGCGCGGCGGATTGGGGAGATTGGCAGGGCTGGTGGGGTCGGCATCAGAAAAACTGACCGCTGTGGAATCTATTTCACGGTAAAAGCTCAACTGGCATCCAACGGCTGCGGAAGAGTTCATGCTGTGCCCTGCCGACGCCAAACTGGAGCGCATCAAGACCATCGCCGATATCGCTGAATCACCGGAATCGCTGGAGCCAATCGTGACGCGTTTTTGGCGCTCAAAATCAACGGTAATTTGAGTTAATGCCAACACAATGATCATGCCAATGGCCATGGACACCATGAGTTCAATCAGGGTGAGGCCTGCAGCGCGCCGACACGCAGAGGGGTTAAGAACAGTTTTTCGCATGATTTTGGGAGCTCAAACCGCGTTTTTCATCACCACAGCGACCACCCGGTGGCTGCTCAGAAAACCATTTGGTGGTTGCCAACGAATGGTCAACACAATGACATTGGTATCCGCCTCAATGAGGGGGGGGTGAGCGGCGGCACCGGGTAGCCGATTGACCTTGAGCAACCAGTCGGCCGGTAGTACCGTCGCATCGTTGGCATAGGCGGGCAAAGTGCTGTTGCTGCTTGTTTCAATCCAAATGCGTGACATCAGTTCATCCGTGAGGGCTGCCGCTTCCACTCGATAACGGGTGTCGCTGAGCATGGCAACGCTTGCACTTTGCAAGCCCACCAACCCCAGCATTCCCAAGCTCACCAACAAAACGGCAACCAGCACCTCGATCAGCGCCATCCCTTGCTGTGATGAAACGGTTTTTGTCATGGCTTTATTTTTATGCATGGGGTGTCAAGGACATTTACGCGGGTCACCGCTTGACAGTTTGCTGTTCAAGTCAGGATCGCAAAGCAATAAACGCCCACTCACTGAGGTGGCAATTCTTCTGGTGTTTTCAGCCGCTGTGTTGGACACCGTGAGGGTACGGAACTGTGCCGCGATATCGCAAGTCTGGAATCCATTGGCACCAAAAATGAAGGTGGATGCCGCATTGCCATCGTCTGCCAGTGCTGAAATGATAGAACCTGCGTTGTGGCTGGTGGTTGTGTCGGCTTGCACCAAAGAGGTAGCAACAGCAGTGTCAAAGTTACAGCCGCCAATGGAGCGCCTCACCGTCCACGCACCACCTGTGCCGTCCAAGCTGAAACGAACCCTTTGGTTGTTGCGAATGGCTTCAGCCTTGGCGAGTTGCATGCCGTTCAAAAGAGATTGAGCGGTGGTACGGACCCGGTTGTTGGCCAACCACCCCGACATAGAGGGCACAGCAATGGCGATCAGAATGCCCAGAATGCTCAGGGTGACCACCATTTCGATCATGGTGAAGCCCGCAACTTGGGTTCTATGGGTGTTCATGGCTGGGTCTTTAAAGCGAGTGCGGCTCAAGCCTCAGCAACCCGATTTCCGGGTCACCCAGCAATTATTGGGGGAAGGGGTTGTCCAGCCAGTCGGAACACTGGTGGTCGCCTTCGCATTAAGCTGGTTAATGGTCATGGAAAAACCGCTAGAGCCGCCAATGCCTGTGGCCGTAATCGTGAACGTCGTGGCGGTGATACCACTGCATGCAAACGTGAAGTTGGACGTATTGGCAGGGCAAGCGCTGTGCGGGGAGGCGGTGTCAACGTAGGTTCGGTTGTCTTGAAACCATTGTTCAAAACGCACCCGTCCTGTGGACAGAGGGCTTTGCGCCTCTACGAGCTTGCCGCGCAGAATGTATTCGTTATAGGAGGGGATGGCGATGGAAGCCAAAATACCCACAATCGCCACGGTGATCATGAGCTCAATCAGGGTAAAACCGGCGTTCAGAGTGTGCTTCATGGGTCTGAGATGGTGAAATGGCGTACTGCACTGCAATACCGAAGTTCATCCATCGTAATAAGCACCCTTTGCTTTTGAACGCCTCAATCGACAGTCGGTATTCAGAGGACGATGAAAGGTCGAGGAGGCCCATCGGCCCATCGGCCCATCGGCATCGATGCGCTATCGAAGAGCGGCATCGCCCAAAATAAACCGATGCAGCCGGATGACGCCTGCTGCACCGATAGTCCGACAAGCTCCTAGAACTTGAGCATCTGGCGCGTCACTGCGCTAGCAGCCTGTCGGGCTTAGGTCGTCGAAAGCGAAAATCGGCCCCAGCGAGGATAGTTTTTGACGATTTCGCAGCCCAATATCTGGATATTGGGTAAGAAAGCGGCGAAAAATAGCCCGCTGCGGTCGATTTGCAGCCGACGATTCCTAAGTCCGACAGGCTGCTAGGCTGATTTGGCTATTCGTTTGCTGGTACAAGGCCACGAGTTCCACATCAAGTGCTCTGCAGGCATAGGGCATCAGGTGCCCCACATTGATTTCATCAATGCGCGCCTTCACCAGCGCTTCACGCAACGGGGTCAAAAACACGTCCTTGCCAAACATATGAATGCCCTTGACACCCCGTGTTTTGGCGTTGGCACATAGCGTCTCAAACCATTGCGATGACTGACGCAACGCCTCTACGGTAGGGTCAGATGCATCGGCAATACTCAACTCGAGTGTGAACATAGAAGAGCGCGAGGGCGGCTTCTCCGCCAAACACGTTAACCCCTCATTGAACGCCTCCACGAATTCACGAGCGATATCACTGGCGCTTAATTTGACTAGCAAGGCGCAGTAAGGAATATTGGGCAAATTGGCGTCCTGCGCCAGTGCGGCCTGCATGTGATGGATGATGCGACCGATCATGGCGGGCGCATCATCAACTAGGCGCTTAGTCTCCAGAGAAGTGACATTTTTCATTGCATCTTGCATGTTTTTCCCTCATAAATTGACCGTTGTGAGTTTAATCCCTAGCGTTTTCTGCGCCCAAGCTACCCCCGACAAATGTGTGAAGACAGTTCACGCGAGCCATTGACACCCGGTCAAACGCTCATACTCGCGCCCGGCAAAGCGGTCGGTCATGCCGGCAATGTAGTCGGCCACGCTGCGAGCGCGAGAAGGGTCGGTGTCGCACGCGCCAACGGGAGAGCGGGCCAACACACCAGAACCCATTTCATGGGGCGCCGCCATGTACACCGCAAAAAGGTCACGCACCACCTGTTGCGCTTGACCGGTCATGTCCATCACTTGGGGATGGCGGTACAACTGCGACAGCAAAAAAGCTTTCAACACCTGCGACTGTTGCTTCATGGGCGCATTGAATTGCACCAAGGGCGGCGCCAGCCGAACGTCAGACACGCCCGTCGGCTTGGCCTGCGCAATCGCCGCTTGGGTGGCTGAAATCACGTCATAGACTTGCGTGCTGAGCATGCGTCGGATGGATTCATAGAGCAGTCGACGGCCCTGCGCCAACGCCATCAGAAACGGAAACTCGTCCAGCGCTTCCCGACGGAACTGATCAAACAGCGGCACCTCTTGCAACTGCTCCAGCGTGATCAACCCAGAGCGAACCCCATCGTCAATATCATGCGCGTTGTAGGCAATCTCGTCGGCCAGATTGCACAGCTGCGCCTCCAAGCTGGGTTGGGTTCGGGCCAGAAAACGGTGCCCCACGCCCATGGGCTCTTGCTGCTCCAGCGCTTGCGCGTGGCGACGCGAGCAGTGCTTCAAAATGCCTTCACGCGTTTCAAAAGTCAGGTTCAAACCGTCAAACTCAGGGTAGCGCGCCTCCAGCGCATCCACCACCCGCAAACTCTGAAGGTTGTGTTCAAACCCACCAAAATCTTGCATGCAGTCGTTCAAAGCATCTTGCCCGGCATGGCCGAAAGGCGTGTGCCCGAGGTCGTGGGCCAGCGCAATGGCCTCCACCAAATCCTCATTCAGTTGCAAAGACCGGGCAATCGAGCGGCCCAGTTGCGCCACCTCCAGCGAATGCGTGAGCCGCGTGCGAAACAGGTCGCCTTCGTGGTTCAGGAACACCTGGGTTTTGTACACCAGTCGCCGAAACGCCGAACTGTGCACGATGCGGTCCCGGTCCCGCTGGTAGTCCGTTCTCGTTGGTGCAGGTGCCTGCGCAAAGCGTCGACCCCGTGATTGATCAGGGTGGCAAGCGTAAGGAGCAAGGGTCATGAATTTATGTCAAATAGGGCTCTAGCCCATATGCAGCCTGCGCAAGCAGCTATCATTTTTGATAAACTAAGCACAACAGACGTTGATGACCTCACGCACCAAGGCATCCGGGGCCGCGCGCACGCTGGCGCTCGCCGGGCCGTCAATGACCACAAACTTGATTTCACCGCCCTCTGCTTTTTTATCGACTCGCATCAGTTCAAGGTAACGCCCTGCGTTGTCGTCAGCCGAGAGCACCGGCCCTTTCACGGGCAGACCCGCCTGTTGAATCAAGGCCGTGAGTCGCTGCACCAGCGCCAGGTCAATCAGCCCCAAGCGGTGTGACAAATGCGCAGCCATCACCATGCCAGCACCCACGCCCTCGCCATGCAGCCACTCCCCATAGCCCAAACCGGCTTCCATGGCATGACCAAAAGTGTGGCCAAAATTGAGGATGGCGCGCAGCCCTGCCTCGCGCTCGTCCTGCCCCACCACCCACGCCTTGATCTCGCAACTGCGCTTGACCGCATGCGCCAGCGCCAGTGGGTCACGCGCCATCAGCGCCGCCATATGGGCCTCAATCCAGTCAAAAAACACCATGTCAGCAATCGGCCCGTACTTGATGACTTCCGCCAAACCGGCGCTGAGCTCACGCTGTGGCAAGGTTTTCAGTGTGTCCAAGTCACACACCACTTTGAGCGGCTGGTAAAACGCCCCAATCATGTTTTTCCCCAAAGGGTGATTGATCGCGGTCTTGCCTCCCACGCTGGAATCGACCTGCGCCAGCAAGGTCGTGGGCACCTGCACAAACGGCACGCCACGCATGTAGCTGGCCGCAGCAAAACCCGTCATATCACCCACCACGCCACCACCCAAGGCAAACAGCACCGTCTTGCGGTCACAGGCCTGGGCCAGCAAAGCGTCAAAAATCAGATTCAAACTGTCCCACGTTTTGTACGCTTCCCCATCGGGCAACACGACGGTGTGAATCGACGCATATTTGCCGTGCAATGCCTTTTGCAAACGTTCAGCGTACAAGGGCCCAACAGTCGTGTTGGTGACGATCAGCGCACTGGCAGCGGAGGGCAACTCCGCGTAACTCAGCGGGTTGTCAA
>JAGODZ010000369.1 GCA_017997975.1 Rhodoferax sp. | reverse complement strand
GTGTAGCTGGGCCCTAGGTCGGTTTCATTGGCGGTGAAGATGGGCGTCTCAGCATCGCAAAACTCGCGTAATTTTTGACGGCAACCCCCGCAAGGCGTGATCCAAGCCCCGCCCGTGCCCACCACCAACACGGCGCGGACGTGTGTGCTGCCTGCAAGCACCATGGCGCTCAAAGCGCTGGCTTCGGCGCACAGTCCTTCGGGGTAGGCTGCGTTTTCGACGTTGCAGCCGCTGTGAATTCGCCCCTGTTCGTCCAGCACTGCGGCCCCCACCAAAAATTGGGAGTAGGGTGCGTAAGCCATTTTTTGGGCGGCGCGGGCGGCATTCAGCAGAGCGTCGCGTTGGCTAAGAGATAAAGAGGGTTGGGTCATTTCTTGATCATAGCGAGGGTCAGCGGAGTTTCAATGCCTGTCTTTCAGGCTTGGTACGCACAGCCGAAACCGGTTCGTCACCCCGCCTGTGCGTTAACTGCCCGTGCTGCCTAAACGCGACAAGGGGCGTTCCACCCAGCGCACAAACAGCAGGGCCAGCCCCATGCTCACCAGCCAACAGGTCAGCAGAACAACACCTGCCGATGTGGCCGACGCCGAATTCAACTGGGAGAACCAAGCGTTTCCCAGCACCAATATTGAAAAGTGAACCAAGAACAAGGCATATGAGCTGTTGCTTAAATAGCGCAAACCCTGGGCCCAGGCGGCAGGCAGTGGGTGCGTGAGTGTCCTGCAATGCAAGGTGCGCCACTGAACCCCTCCCAAAAGCAGAGCGGTTGCCAATGCCAAAAGAATGCGTTCTCGAAAGTCAATGGCAAGGGCTGCGACACAGGCACTGCCAAACAGCAACAGCAACCAGCCTGCACGGCTGGACCGGGCGGCCCAATACGCGATGGCTCCCAAGCCATAGGCCCCGAAAAAGTAAATCGCCCACGGATCCCACAGCGGGTTTCGATTGAAATAGAACAACGACACCAGCATCAGCCCCACCACGGCGGCTTTTGCCCACGCGCGACCCAGCCACAGCATGAGGGCTAAGAGTGCGTAGAGTTGAAAGTCAATGGCGACGTACCAAACGCCAACAGAAATAGAGTCAACGTCCAAAATGCCGTTCAGCAGCGTGATGTGGGCCAAAAACTCGCGCCAAGTAGGTGTGTTGGGAATGAAGTCTGCGGGCAACCAATGGCGGGCCAATGCGCTGCTGGCCATGGTGAACAGCAGCGCCACCGCAAACGCCGGTACCAGCCGCCAGTAGCGTTGCCATACCAAGCGAATAACGGGAGGGGTACTGATCGCCTGATGGTTGGGTGCCAAACTGCGTGCCGCCAAAAAGCCCCCCAGCACCAAAAACACTTGCACCGCCATGCGCGCGTAGTCGTAAAACCAGTCGGACAAGCGCGGCGTGGCCCCGTCTAAGGCATCAGCCAGCGGACCGTAGGCCGCAAAGTGATGCAAAACGATCAACTGTGAGGCCAGAATTTTCAGGCCATCGATGTGAAATTCGCGGTGTTTCATGAGCGCAGTGGCAGAGCGTGTCGCCTCAAGTGCGAATTTTGTAGCCGGTGATGAACACCCAGCGCACAAACGCCAGGCAAACCAGCATGAACGCTGCGGTCATGCCGATGCTGACACCGATATTCACATCGGCCACACCGTAAAAACTCCAGCGAAAACCGCTGATCAGGTACACCACCGGGTTGAACAGGCTGAGTTTTTGCCACAACGGGGGCAGCATATTGATGGAGTAAAACGCGCCGCCCAGAAAGGTCAATGGCGTGACAATCAGCATCGGAATGACCTGCAGCTTTTGAAAACTGTCGGCCCACAAGCCAATGATGAAGCCGAAGAGGCTGAAAGTGACGGCGGTGAGCAGCAGAAATCCAACCATCCACACCGGGTGCGCAATTTCATAGGGCACAAACAAGCGCGCTGTAGCCAAGATGAGCAAGCCCAACATGACAGATTTGGTGGCCGCCGCCCCCACGTAGCCCAGCAGCACCTCGCCCCAAGACACGGGCGCGGAGAGCAATTCATAAATCGTGCCCGACCATTTGGGCATGTAAATGCCAAACGAAGCGTTGGAAATGCTCTCGGTCAACAGCGACAGCATGATCAATCCGGGAATGATGTAAGCCCCGTAGCTCACTCCGTCAATGTCGCCCATGCGTGACCCAATGGCGGTGCCGAACACAATGAAGTAAAGCGAGGTGGAGAGCACCGGCGCGGCGATGCTTTGCATGACCGTGCGGAAGGTGCGGGCCATCTCAAAGCGATAAATGGCGCTGATGCCGTGAAAATTCATACAGAAGCCCCTTTGGGTTGGCGCACAAGGCTGACGAAGATTTCTTCCAGCGAGCTTTCGCTGGAGCGCAGGTCTTTGAAGTCAATGCCGTTCTCGCTCAAGCGACGCAGCAGGGCGGCAATGCCTGTTTCTTCTTGTTGGGTGTCGAAGGTATAGACCAGCGAGTGCCCGTCTGCGGACAATTCAAGCGAGGGATCGGCTAATTCGGCGGGAAGCTGGGCCAGCGGCTGGCGCAAAGACAAGGTGAGTTGTTTTTTTCCCAATTTGCGCATCAACACGGCTTTGTCTTCCACCAAAATCAGCTCGCCCTTGCTGATGACGCCAATGCGGTCGGCCATGTCTTCAGCCTCTTCAATATAGTGGGTGATGAGGATGATGGTGGTGCCGTTGTCGCGCAAGCGGCGCACCATGCGCCACAT
>JAGODZ010000368.1 GCA_017997975.1 Rhodoferax sp. | reverse complement strand
AGTCCGAACTGTCTGAAAACAGCTGGCTGACGGTGGCGGCAGACCCTGCCCTCATTTTCGAGGTTCCTTTTGCCGAACGGTACGACAGGACGCTGAAACTGCTGGGGCTCGAAGCCTGGATGCTCTCCATTGATGCGGGACACGCATGAGCGCGACACCAGAGGCAACGCCGCGCTTGGTTCCCCTGAATTTACAGACTTTTTTGGCGCTGGACTTTGGCGTTAAGCGAACCGGCTTCGCCGTGGGCAACCGTTTGCTGCGCACCGCCCAGCCGCAAGGCACCCTTCAAGCTGAAGGTGACGCGCGCTTTGCCAAGATCGCAGCACGTCTGCGCGAGTGGCAGCCGGACGCACTGGTGGTGGGTGTGCCTTTTCACCCCGATGGGGCCGAGCACGAAAACACCCGGCGCGCGCGCAAGTTTTCGCGTCAGCTGCAGGGTCGCTTTCACCTGCCCGTGTTTGAGGTTGACGAGCGTTACACCACGACCGAGGCGCATGCCATGGGCGCCAAAGACGCCGATGCGGCGGCGGCATGCCTTATTTTGGAACAGTTTTTGAGGAGTATTCCATGAGCACACTCGTGCTGGACGCTGAGGCGCTTTACACAGAATTTTTAGCTGGCGTGCGTGCGCTGTACCGCCCCGGCATGCGCTTGGTGGGTGTGACCTCGGGCGGCGCGTGGTTAGCCCAGCGTTTGCACAAAGACCTTGCGCTCAGCGACGACGTGGGCATTATTTCCTCCAGTTTGCACCGGGACGATTTTGCTCAGCGCGGCATGACGACCGCCGCTCAAACCCAAATTGGTTTTGATGTGAATGGTGCCGACATTATTTTGTTGGACGATGTGCTGCACACCGGGCGCACGATTCGAGCGGTGTTGAACGAGTTGTTTGACTTTGGTCGACCCGCCAGCGTCAAGCTGGCCGTTTTAGTGGACCGCAGTGGTCACCAACTTCCTATTCAAGCCGATTACTTTGCCGCAAGGGTGGCGCTGTCGCCTCTCCAGTCGCTGGCCTTGGCCCGCAGTGACGCCGGTGTGTTCAGTTTTAACGTGAAAGAGCGCTAAGCCATGCTGTACCGGCGTAACCCCCAACTCAATAAGAACGGCGAGTTGATTCACCTCCTGTCCATTGAGGGCTTGCCCAAAAGTGTTCTGACCCAAGTGCTGGACACGGCGGCGAATTTCGTCAGCGTGAATGACCGCGAAGTTAAAAAAGTACCGCTCTTGCGGGGAAAAAGCGTCTTCAACCTCTTTTTTGAAAACTCAACCCGCACCCGCACCACGTTTGAGATTGCCGGCAAACGGTTGAGCGCTGACGTCATCAACTTGGACATTGCCAAGTCGTCCGCCTCGAAAGGCGAATCGCTGCTGGACACCATTGCGAATTTGAGTGCCATGGCCGCTGACTTGTTTGTGGTGAGGCACGGTGAATCTGGTGCGCCCTACCTGATTGCCCAGCATGTGGCACCGCATGTGCATGTTATTAACGCGGGAGATGGACGACATTCGCACCCCACGCAGGGGCTGCTGGACATGTACACGATCCGGCATTTCAAGAAAGACTTCACCAACCTCACCGTGGCCATCGTGGGAGATGTACTGCACTCTCGGGTCGCTCGCTCGGACATCCATGCGCTGACGACTCTGGGATGCGCCGAAGTGCGGGTGGTGGGCCCCAAAACGCTCGTGCCGTCTGATTTGTCGCACATGGGCGTGCGGGTATTCCACAACATGGAGGAAGGCATTCGGGGCTGCGACGTCATCATCATGTTGCGGCTGCAAAACGAACGAATGAATGGCGCTTTGCTGCCGTCCAGCCATGAATACTTCAAGAGCTATGGTCTCACGCCAGAAAAGCTGCAACTCGCCAAGTCCGATGCCATCGTGATGCACCCCGGACCCATCAATCGAGGCGTCGAGATTGACTCCGCCGTGGTGGATGGTAAACAAGCGGTCATCTTGCCCCAGGTGACCTTTGGTATCGCGGTGCGCATGGCGGTGATGAGTATCGTGGCGGGCAATGAAGCGTAACGCGCTGGCTTGGCGCCAAAGCAATTGATGGGTTCATGATGACAATGCACAAAAACATACTGATCAAGGGTGGCCGGGTGATAGACCCTGCTAGCGGTTTTGATGAAATAACCGATGTAGCCCTTGCTGACGGTCTGCTAGCAGCTATTAAAAATATAGCAAGTGATTTTCAGGTGGAGCACACGATAGATGCCTCAGGGTGCTTGGTGCTTCCCGGATTAGTGGACTTGGCCATGCGCCTGCGCGAGCCTGGTCACGAGCACGAAGGCATGCTGGAGTCAGAAATGACGGCTGCGGTGGCCGGTGGCGTGACCAGCCTGGTTTGCCCCCCTGACACCGACCCGGTACTTGATGTGCCCGGTTTGGTTGAGATGCTGCGGTTCAGGGCGGAGAAGCTAAATTTAGGGCACTTGTATCCCTTGGGTGCGCTCACACGCGGACTCGCGGGTGAGGCATTGACCGAGATGCTGGAGCTCACAGAGGCGGGTTGCGTGGGGTTTAGCCAGGCCGATGTGCCGGTTCAAAACACCCAGGTACTGCAACGCGCGTTGCAGTACGCCAGTACGTTTGGTTATACCGTTTGGCTGCGCCCGCAGGATTTCTATTTGGGCAAGGGCGTGGCAGCCAGCGGCGCGCTGGCCACCCGCATGGGCTTGAGTGGCGTGCCGGTAGCCGCTGAGACCATTGC
>JAGODZ010000367.1 GCA_017997975.1 Rhodoferax sp. | reverse complement strand
GCCAGCGGCTGGTGGGCGAAGGCAAGAACCACCTGTCCATCAAGCTCATCCACCAAGGCAATCCCATCGACGCCATCTGGTTCAGCCACACCGAACCCCTGCCCGCGCGCGTGCTGCTGGCGTTTCGCCTCGATGTGAACGAGTGGAAGGGGGAACGCAAGGTGCAGTTCCTGGTGGAAGGGGCGCAGCTATAGGTCGAGTGGCCCCCGAAATTAGGGGCCAAGGCGCCTGATTGATACCTGTCGCAGATGCCTCCTCCCGTCCGTTCGGGCTGAGCCTGTCGAAGCCAGGGCACGTTGCACGAACAGCCCCTTCGACAGACTCCAGGCAAACGACCTACCTCCGGCCGCCACTTATCAAGCCAAATTGACTTCTAGCGCTTGATAGTCAAACGCAAGAAGCTACGTTTTTAATAGCAAAAAACTTACTCCAAACGCCCATGACCCTGCGGCGAAAAAACTGAATAGGCCGCAGCGGCAACCGCCGCCGGGCTTGGTCCGTCAGCTTGCCGTAGTGCTCCGCCCACAGGTCAAACAAGCTCCTTCGCCACTACCGTGTCATACAAGCCGTAGTGAGTCAGGCCATCGTGACTCAGGATGCCGGTGTAGCGTAGCGAAGCGTCTTCATACCGCCGAAACGCAAACACCGCCGCATTCATCTGCTCGGTGTTGAAGACCTTGAGCCGCACCAGCAAGTGAAAGTCCTGCACCGTCAGTCCGGTCACCGTCAGAAACAATTCGGGCTCCAGCTTGGTAATCACGTCTCGCAGCGTATTCTCCCGAAAGTCCGTCAGGTACATGAACGCCGGAATGCGCGTCGCGAACTTGATCAACTTTTCCTGCACCAGCTTGCGTTTGGACTTGTATTCCTTTTCCTCAGCGGAAAGCTCCTTTTTCTCTTTGTCCGTCAGCTCCCCTTCTTTGGCCTTGGTTTTGAGGTCTTTGACCTTTTCGCTCTTGTTAATGATGGTCTCGATGACCTTGTCGCCCAGCGATCGCCAGCCCTCAATGCGCTCCACCGCCGCCATCGCTTCGGGGCTGTCCAAGATGCGGCGCAGCGTGCCGTTATCCACATTCACCAGCAGCGCGCTCTCCCACTTGCGCGCCAGCAGCGTGGCCGAGGTGCCCGCCATCGCAATGTCCAGAATGCCGCCCGCGTCGATCTGCGTCATGTTCGCGCCGTCAAACGCCAGCACCGGCAAAAAGGCCACCAAATCCCGCACTGCGTTCTCGGGGTTGGACTCGTTGGGCGACAGGCCAATGCCGTATTCCGACAACTGGCGCAGCGCCCGCGTGGGCGCAAAGTCAAACACAAAGCACACCGGTTTAAGGATTTCTTCCTCGTTCGGGTTGTCACCGTTGGGGTTCTTGATGGACCACGGCGACTGCACCCGAAACGCCGCCTGAAAATAGCTCTCTGGCGATTTCAGATTGCGCAGCATCAATATGGCCGACCACTGCGCCACCGTCACGCCCGTGGTCAGCTTGCCGCACGACAACGTGATGGTCTTGGTGTCGAACCCGCTGCCAATGGCCTTGCGCACGGGAGGCAGCGCCTCCAAGCCAATACCCGCAGCAGTGCCAGCGGCCATGATGACCTGGTAGCCCAACCAAAAGGTGTTGTGCCGCTCGGCCAGCAAATTCGCCATCGCCTGACAGGCCGCCACGTTGGGCAAGTACCAGAACGAATGCTGCAAATACGGCAGCAGGCGCACGTCTGAATAAGGAAACGGTGGCCGCGTACCGGTTTTCAGCAACTCAGCTGACTGGGCCGCATAGCCACCACGAATGATGTCAAGCCACTTCTGCACATCGCTCTTGTGTTTGAACTCAGCCCCGCCACCCGTACCCTTGGCCTCAAAAAACGCATTCAGATCAAACTCATCAAACTCCCCGCCACTGGCTACAGCCAGCAACTCGTCAGGCATCTGGTAGGTGAGCAAGCGCATCTGAGGCAAAGCTGCATACGGATTGCGCTTGGTAGGGTGCGTGGCGGCAAACGCCTCTTTGGCGCGCTGCTCATCGGTGTAGGTCCAGTTGAAGATTTGCTCTTCAATAAACTCGCCCGTGGCCAGCGCCTTGAACGGCGTACCTGACAGATACAAATAGGCACGGGTCGTAATGGGCAGAAAATCGGTCTCCGCATTCGACAGCACGGTCAGGTCTTCGTTGACGCCATCCAGTTCACCCGCATATTCCAGCTTGGCCTCTTTCTTGGCGACCGCATCCTCCTCACCCTCAAACAACTCCTTGGCCGTGTCGCGCCAGGCACCAAAGTGGTATTCGTCAAACACCACCAAATCCCAATTCACCGCGTGCAGCCACTCGTTGCGCGGCTTGATGTTGCCCGCTGCATCACGTCCCAGTAAGTCTTGAAACGAGCCGAAATACACCACGGGCCGGTCGCGGTCGATCTGCGTCGGGTCACTGCCCGAAGATCGCGACAAGTATTGCCACCCGTCAAAGTCCACATGGTTTTCCAAATCCGTCTGCCATGCGTCTTCCACCGCCGGTTTGAAGGTCAGCACCAGCACCCGCTTGGTCTGGAGCTTTTTTGCCAACTGGTAGGTGGTAAAGGTCTTGCCAAACCGCATCTTGGCGTTCCACAGAAAGCGCGGCGCGGCGTTGGCATCCTCGGCCCAGATCGATTGGTAGTAGTCCAGCGTTTTGTTGACCGCATCCTGCTGCTCGCTGCGCAATCCAAAGGTCTCGTGGTGCGTGCC
>JAGODZ010000137.1 GCA_017997975.1 Rhodoferax sp. | reverse complement strand
GGCTTTCTCAATGATCATTCGCCAAGGCTCGGCGGCGGCGACGTGAATCACTTGAATGGCCACGCCTTCACGGGCGGCAATCGCGGCGGCTTTGGCGTCGGCGGCGTCATTGCTGGCTTGGAGTTCGCGGACGCAATCTTCTTCTGAGGGGCCGACATAGGCCTCCGCGAGAAACACCGTGGCTTGCACCATGGGAATACCCACATGCAGCATGATCATTTCAGCCCCGCATAACTTGCCCAATGAAACACCGGTGGCGATGGCTTTGTCAGCCACGTCCGAGTCGTCGTTGGCAATCAGGATTTTTTTGTACATGAGGTGTCCTTTGCGTTAGCAGGCCAGTCAGCCTGAACAGATCATAGCCCCCGAGGTGCGTTTAGAGTCAAGTGAACACCCTTGAACTCGAAAGGAAATGCGGCCCGCTGGACCGCTATTTAAGGGCTTCGAGCAACTCGGTTTCAAGGGCAATTTGGGTGCGGTTGTGGCTCAAAGCCTCGCCTTGAATCAAGAACGTGTCGTCCACGCGTTCCCCCAGGGTCGAGATTTTGGCCAGTTGCAGGTTGATTTTGTAGTTGGCCAGCACGCGTGCCACGGCGTACAGCAGTCCAACACGGTCACTGCTGGCGATATTGAGCAGCCAGAGTTGCGCTTTGTCGTCTGGGCGCAGGGTCACGCGGGGGGCAATGGGGAAGCTTTTGACCCGGCGTGACACCCGACCCCGACTGGGTGGCCCCAGCGGGCTGGTGTCTGCCAGCGCTCGACTGAGCTCGCTCTCAATCATGCTGGTCAACTCACGGTAGTGGTCTGCTTGCTCCGAGGCAATGACTTGAAAGGTGTCCAAGGCGTAGCCGTTGTGGGCGGTGTGCACGCGCGCATCCAGAATGCTCAAATTGCTTTGGTCAAAGTAGCGGCAGATGCGCGCAAACAGATCGGGGCAGTCGGGGGTGTAAACCAGTACCTGTAAGCCTTCACCCAAGGGCGATCGGCGGGCACGTACCAAGGGCATGGTCCGACCAAAAAATCGGGAAATCTGGCGGGTGTGCCAGGCGATGTCGCCCGCATCGTGGCGCATGAAATAGCCCACATCGAGCGTGGCCCACAAGGCTTTGTGCGCCTCAAAGGGCAGGGCGTGCAAGGCCAATTGAATCAGGGCTTCACGTTTTCTCGCGCCCACTTCGGCTTCGCGGCTGGGGGTTTGGCCCCCTAAGGCGCGCAGGGTGAGTCGGTACAGGTCTTCCAGTAGCTTGCCTTTCCACGCATTCCAGACTTTGGGCGAGGTGCCCCGGAGGTCGGCCACGGTCAGCAGGTACAGGGTGGTCAGGTAGCGCTCGTCGCCCACGCGTTTGGCAAAGGCTTCGATGACATCGGGGTCACTGAGGTCTGATTTTTGGGCCACGCGGCTCATGGTCAGGTGCTCATGGACCAAAAACTCAATCAGGGCGGTATCTTCCTTGTCAATGGCGTGCTGTTTGCAAAAGCGCCGCACCTCGACCGCACCGAGCTCAGAGTGGTCCCCGCCCCGGCCTTTGGCAATGTCGTGAAACAGCGCTGCAATGTAGAGCACCCAAGGGCGATCTAAGCCCGCCGCCAGTTGGGAGCAAAACGGGTACTCGTGCGAATGCTCGGCAATGAAAAAGCGGCGAATATTGCGCAGCACCATCAAAATATGCTGGTCCACCGTGTACACATGGAACAGGTCGTGCTGCATTTGCCCGACGATTTTGCGAAACACCCACAAGTAGCGCCCCAACACCGAGGTTTGGTTCATGAGCCGCATGGCGTGCGTGATGCCATCGGGCTCCATGAGAATGGCGCGAAAGGTGGCGCGGTTCACCGGGTCGGAGCGAAACTGGCTGTCCATCAAGCCGCGCGCGTTGTAGAGGGCGCGCAGGGTGCGGGTGGACAGTCCGTTGACGCCGACGGTGGTCTGGTGGATCAAAAACGTTTCAAGAATGGCGTGTGGGTTGCGCTGGTACAGATCGTCGCTGGCGACATCAATCATGCCGCCTTTCTCATTGAAGCGGTCGTTGATGCGCTGTGGTGCGCGCTCACTGGGGTTCAGTTTTTCTTCGATGTTGAGCAGCAAAATCTGGCTCAGCTGGGTCACGGCTTTGGCGGCCCAGTAGTAGCGCCGCATGAGTGCTTCGCTGGCGCGCACCGGCAGGCGCTGGCCGTCGGGGGCGATGGAGCTGTAGCCAAAGGCCTCGGCCACCGCGGTTTGCAGGTCAAACACCAGCCGATCTTCGCGGCGGTTGGCGATGATGTGCAGGCGGGCGCGAATCAAATGCAGCAAGGCTTCATTGCGTTTGAGCTGGCTGACCTCAAAGGGCGTGGCCAAGCCGTTCTTGGCCAGCGCATCCCAATTCCCCCCAAATCCGGCGGCTTTGGCGGTCCAGAGAATCACTTGCAGGTCACGCAAGCCGCCGGGAGACTCTTTGCAGTTGGGCTCTAAGGCGTAGGGCGTGTCTTCAAACTTGTGGTGGCGCTGCTGCATCTCCAAAGTTTTTGCCACAAAAAACGCTTTGGGGTCCAGCACCGCATCAAATTGCGTTTGAAAATCAGCGTACAGATGGGCATTGCCCGTGATCAGGCGGGACTCAAGCAGGGCCGTTCGCACGGTCACATCGTTGGCAGCCTCCACCAAACATTCACTGATCGAGCGAACACTGGAGCCAATCTCCAGCCCGGCGTCCCAGCAACTGCCGATGAAGGTCTCAATTTTTTCTTTCAACGCCCCATCGTCTTCAGGAGATTTGTTATTCGGCAGCAAAACCAGTACATCCACGTCGGAGTGCGGAAACAATTCGCTGCGACCAAACCCACCCACGGCGGTCAAGGCCAGCGGGCTACCCAAACCGGCTTGGCGCCAGAGTGTTTTCAGGGTGGTGTCGGCCAGTGAGGACAGTTGGCGCAGCGTCGTCTTGACGCCACGGGTCGAGGTGTCGGGGGAGGCTAAGGCACACAGCACCCGGGCTTTGTCAGCGCGGTAGTGGGCGCGCAATGCGATCGGATCGGGCATTCGCAGAGCTCCGGGTGAGTGAGGGGCGTTAATTCGGAGCAGGCGGTGTCAAAGACACAAAGTCTGGCGGCGGTGGGCTGCCGGCTGACAGTGTGAGCACCTCGTAACCCGTGGGGGTGACCAGCACGGTGTGCTCCCACTGTGCGGACAAGGAGTGGTCTTTGGTGACGATGGTCCAGCCGTCGTTCATGGCCTTCATGTCGCGCTTGCCGGCATTGATCATGGGCTCGATCGTGAAGGTCATCCCTTCTTTCAGCGTATCCAGCGTGCCGGGGCGGCCATAGTGCAGCACCTGTGGCTCCTCGTGAAAGCGCTGGCCAATGCCATGGCCACAAAACTCGCGCACCACGGTGAAACCATGGCCTTCAGCGAAGGTTTGGATCGCGTGTCCAATGTCGCCCAAACGTGCGCCCGGTTTGACCATGACGATGCCCTTCCACATGGCTTCAAACGTGATCTTGGAGAGCCGGCGGGCTTGCACGCTGCAAGCAGCTTCGCCACCAATCAAGTACATGCGGCTGTTGTCGCCGTACCAGCCTTCTGGGGTGATGACGGTGACGTCCACGTTCAAGATATCGCCTTTTTTAAGGGCTTTCTCGTTGGGAATGCCGTGGCAAATCACATGGTTAACCGAGGTGCACAAGTGGCCGGGGTAGGGGGGGTAACCGGCAGGTTGGTAGCCAATGGTGGCCGAGCGAGTGCCCTGCTGTTGCATGTACTCGGCTGACAGGCGGTCGATTTCCAGCGTGGTCACGCCGGGCTGAATATGAGGTGTCAGGTAATCCAGAACTTCGGAGGCGAGGCGGCAGGCCTCGCGCATGCCCGCAATACCTGCTGCGTCTTTGTAGGTGATAGTCATGGCGCAATTATCCCATTGGGCCAAAGCCTGCGTGGTGCGCAGGGTGCGGTGGGGGGCTGATGGGGTACGCAAGGGCGCTGGTAAAATGGCAGCTCTCCACAGCCAGGCCCAGTCAGCGCCTGTGCTGTGAGTCAGTCTCGGTTCAACCCCCCAAGTACTCAATCAGGCCCCCAACGTGACCCTGCATATCACCCCATTCGAGGGCGGCAGCGCCCTCAGCAGCTTTCGCATCCAACAGCTTTTGCCCGTATTGCAAGGCATTCACGAAAAAATATCGGGCGTAGCGGCTCGATTTTTGCATCTGGTCACGTCCGACACCGCCCCCAGTTCCGAGTTAAAAACACAGTTGGCCGCCTTGTTGACCTACGGCGACCCGTACACCGGCCCTTCGGAGGGCGCGTTGATTGTGGTGACGCCGCGTTTTGGCACCGTGTCGCCTTGGGCGTCTAAGGCCACCGACATTGCCCACAACTGCGGCTTAGCCGTGCGCCGGGTGGAGCGTTGTGTGGCATACCGCATCACGCTCAAAAGTGGGTTGCTCAGCAAGCCGAGCTTGTCGAAAGAACAGCTGGCGCAGATTGGCACCTTGTTGCACGACCGCATGACGGAAAGCGTGATGTTTGAGGTGAGCACCGCTTACGGCTTGTTCACCGAGCTGCAGCCCGCGCCCATGGCCCATGTCGATGTGCTGGGCGGTGGCCAAGGCGCGCTGGAAGCCGCCAACACCCAATTTGGCTTGGCCCTGGCCGCCGATGAGATGGACTACTTGGTGCAAGCCTTCACGCAGCTCCAACGCAACCCCACTGACGTTGAGTTGATGATGTTTGCGCAGGCCAACAGCGAGCACTGCCGTCACAAAATTTTCAACGCCCAATTCACCATTGATGGCGTGGCGCAAGCGCAGAGCATGTTTGGCATGATCCGCCACACCCACCAGACGAATCCGCAGCACATGCTGGTGGCCTACTCGGACAACGCCTCGGTGATGGAGGGCGTGGTGGTGGAGCGGTTTATAGCCAAATCGGCCTCTGGCCCAAGTGAAATAAGCGCGCCTAGCTATGAAAGTCATAGTGAAACCAACCACATCTTGATGAAGGTGGAAACCCACAACCACCCCACCGCCATCTCGCCCTTCCCCGGCGCCTCGACCGGCGCAGGCGGAGAGATTCGCGACGAAGGTGCCACTGGGCGCGGCTCCAAGCCCAAAGCGGGCCTGACCGGTTTCACCGTGTCCAAGCTGCAGTTTGACGACGCTGCCACCGCCTATGGCAAGCCGGAGCACATTGCCAGCCCCTTGCAAATCATGGTCGAAGGTCCACTGGGTGGCGCGGCGTTCAACAACGAGTTTGGCCGCCCCAACTTGCTGGGCTACTTTCGCGAGTACCAGCAGGGCCTGAGCTACAAAATCGGCGATAACGCAGTCGAGGAGCAACGCGGCTACCACAAGCCGATCATGATTGCCGGTGGCTTGGGCGTGATTGACGCGGGCCAGACGCACAAAATTGAGTTCCCCGCCGGCAGCTTGCTCATTCAATTGGGCGGACCCGGCATGCGCATTGGCATGGGCGGCAGCGCGGCCAGCTCCATGGCCACCGGCACCAATGCCGCCGAACTCGACTTTGACTCGGTGCAGCGCGGCAACCCTGAGATGGAGCGCCGCGCTCAAGAGGTCATCAACCAATGTTGGATGCAAGGTGAGGCGAACCCCATTTTGGCGATTCACGACGTGGGTGCAGGTGGCTTGAGCAACGCCTTCCCAGAGCTGACCAACGACGCGGGCCGGGGCGCGCGCTTTGATTTGCGTGCCATTCAGCTCGAAGAGTCCGGCATGGCGCCGAAAGAAATTTGGTGCAACGAAAGCCAAGAGCGCTACGTGCTGGCCATTGCGCCGGAGTCATTGGACCAATTCAAAGCCCTGTGCGAGCGCGAGCGCTGCCCGTTTGCCGTGATTGGCGTGGCCACCGAGGAGCGCCAGCTCGAACTGGTTGATGCGGGCCAAGAATCTCCTGTGGATATGCCCATGAACGTGTTGCTGGGCAAGCCGCCCAAAATGCACCGCGACGTCAAAACGGTGGAACGCAGCTTCACGCCCGTTGATTTGACCGGCGTGGATTTGCAAAAATCCTGCATTGACGTGCTGGCCAGCCCCACCGTGGCGTCCAAGCGCTTCCTGATCACCATTGGCGACCGCACGGTGGGCGGTTTGAGTCACCGGGACCAAATGGTCGGCCCTTGGCAGGTGCCGGTGGCGGATTGCGCGGTGACGCTGGCCGACTACAAAGGCTTCGCGGGTGAGGCCATGAGCATGGGCGAGCGCACGCCGCTGGCCACCGTGAACGCACCGGCTTCGGGTCGCATGGCCGTGGCGGAAGCCATCACCAACTTGCTGGCGGCACCGTTTGAGTTGTCGCGCGTCAAGCTGTCCGCGAACTGGATGGCCGCCTGTGGCGAGCCTGGCGAAGACGCTGCGCTGTACGCCACCGTCAAGGCCGTGGGCTTGGAGCTGTGCCCGGCGCTGGGCATCTCGATTCCGGTGGGCAAAGACTCGCTGTCGATGCGCACGCAGTGGAAAGACGAGTCGGGTGCCAAGAAAGTCACTTCACCCGTGTCCTTGATCGTCACCGCGTTTGCCACCTTGGCCGACGTGCGCGGCACCTTGACGCCGCAACTGAACGCTTCTGAGGACACCACGCTGCTGCTGGTGGACTTGGGCCGGGGTAAAAACCGCATGGGCGGCAGCATGCTGGCGCAAACCTTGGGCCAACTCGGTGACGAGGTGCCTGACCTGGACCACCCGCAAGATTTGGTGAGCTTGGTGAACGCCGTGAACGCCTTGCGCGCCGAGGGCAAAATTCTGGCCTACCACGACCGCAGCGACGGCGGCCTGTTTGCCAGCGTGTGTGAAATGGCCTTTGCCGGCCACGTGGGCGTGGCGCTGAATGTGGACCTGCTCGTGACTGAGGGCGACGGCATCACCGACAGCCGTGCCGATGTGGGCGACAGCAAAAACTGGGCGGGGCAGGTGAGCGGTCGCCGGGCTGAGTTGACGCTCAAAGCCTTGTTCAATGAAGAACTGGGCGTGGTCTTGCAGGTGCGCACGGCCGAGCGTGACGCGGTGATTCAAACCTTGCGTGCCCATGGCTTGGGCAAATACAGCCACGTCATTGGCAAAACCCGTTTGCCGCACCCCACGCTGAACGTGGGTGTCGGTGAAGTGCAAGTCTGGCGCGATGCCAAAGCCGTGTTCAGCGCCCAACTGGCCGACTTGCACCAGGTGTGGGACGCCACCAGCTGGAAAATTTGCCAGCGGCGTGACAACCCCGCCTGCGCCGATGCCGAACACGCGGCGGCCGGTGAACCATCGGATCCGGGTCTGCATGTGAATTTAGTGCCAAATAGGGCTGAAACCCTTGATGGACGTGTCCAAGATGCTATTAAAAAAGTAGCAAGTCCCGCCTTGTTGTTGTCACGTCCCAAGGTGGCCGTGCTGCGCGAGCAAGGCGTCAACTCCCATGTGGAGATGGCCTACGCCTTCACGCAAGCGGGGTTTGAGGCTTATGACGTGCACATGACCGACTTGCAAAGTGGCCGGGCGACCTTGTCAGACTTCAAAGGCGTGGTGGCTTGCGGCGGTTTCTCCTATGGCGACACGCTGGGGGCGGGCATCGGCTGGGCGCGCTCCATCACCTTCAATCCGGCCTTGGCCGATCAGTTCAAGGCCTTTTTTGGCCGCGCGGACACCTTTGGGCTGGGCGTGTGCAACGGCTGCCAAATGTTTGCGGAACTGGCCGACATCATTCCCGGTGCTGAAAGTTGGCCGCGTTTCACCACCAACCAGAGCGAGCGTTTTGAAGCCCGCCTGAGCATGGTCGAGGTGCTGGAGTCGCCGTCGCTGTTCTTCGCCGGTATGGCGGGCCACCGCCTGCCGATTGCCGTGGCCCACGGCGAAGGCTATGCCAACTTCAAGTACCGGGGCGATGCAGCGAAGGCCATTGCGGCGATGCGTTTCACCGACAACCACGGTGCCGCCACCGAGGCTTACCCCTTCAACCCGAACGGCAGTCCCGGCGGCTTGACGGCGGTCACCACGGCGGATGGCCGCTTCACCGCCATGATGCCGCACCCGGAACGGGTGTTTCGCAATATTCAGATGAGTTGGACGACGGGCGACCTGTCGGCCCTGAGCCCCTGGATGCAACTTTGGATGAACGCCCGCCGTTGGGTGGGTTAATCAGGCGGGCAGGGTGCTTTTTTGTCGGGTCGCTCATTCACCGCCCGACAAAAAAGCCTGATCACCTTAATTTTTGGGGTAACCCAAGCGAGACAGGGCCTGCTTGACGCGGGCATCAAACGCTTCGCTCACGGTGTCAATGCCCTCGTCCACCACCTGGGTGGCGCTGCCAATGCGCGACTTGAGCAGGTCGGCGTTGCTGTCGATGGCGCCCCGGGCTTGGGACTCCATCTTTTCACCCGCTTTCACCAGGGCTTCAAACGCTTTCTCGCCTTTGCTGCCGGTGGACGCGGTGACTTTGGCCAAGGCGCCTAAGCCGGCCAACCAAATGGCGCGTTGGGTGTCAATCAGTTTGAAAGACGCGTCACGGGTCATGTGAACCACGCTGGTGACTTTGCGCTCGGTTTTCTTGACGGCTTGTTTCAACGTAGCCGGTTGGGCTGCTTGAGCGGATTTCGCTTGAGAGGCGGATGCTTTGGCGCGGGGTTTGGCTGGGGCTTTTTTCTGAGGGGGCACAAGCTCTTTTGGGGTTGTTTTTTGCTTTGCGGTAGCGGTTTTCTTGGCGGTGGTGGGTTTTTTAGCAGCCGTTTTTTTGACGGTGGCGCTGGTGCTGGTGCTCATGAGTGGATTTCCTA
>JAGODZ010000366.1 GCA_017997975.1 Rhodoferax sp. | reverse complement strand
CCACGACCGCCACCTTCTTGGCCTCGGCCACCGCGCAGGCGTTTGACGCCACCGAGCTGGCAGGCAGCCCCGCCCCCTTTGCCGACACCGTGGTGCTGATGTGCCTGATGACGGCCTATGCCGATGGCACCTTGAGCGCAGACGAGCTGAGCCACATCCAAGCCATTGCCACCACGCTGGGGTTGGATGCGGCTCGTTTTGACGCGCACTTGGCGCAGGTTCGCGACGATCTCGTGGCCGCGCTGTCCCATCTGCCCGATGCGGGTTCGGTGGCGGCGGTGGTGCATGAGCTGGCCAGCGTTGGGTAAGCACAGGCGAAGGGGATGCCCCACGCGCTTGGGTCTGTTGGTCTTGGTCGGCGATTTTTTGCTATTTTTTCAATAGCTTGTTGCGCAGGATTGGCGTGGGTTACAGGCCTATTTGACTCACAATGTAGTGCTAGGCAGCGGGGTGGGTTGATCCACCGTGCAATTGCTGCACTTTTAATAGCTGCTTGCGCAAGCAGCACATGGGCTGCAGCCACATTTAACGAAATAAAAGCGGCCTACGCCCCGTCGGACACGCTGATCTTGGACCGCCACGGCGAGGTGATACACCGCCTGCGCACTGATGCCACCGTGCGCCGGGGCCAGTGGGTGGCGCTGGCCGACATCTCACCGGCGCTGCGCACGGCACTGGTACTGTCTGAAGACAAGCGCTTTTTTGAGCACAGCGGGGTGGATTGGCAGGCGGTGTCGGCGGCGGCTTGGGCCAACCTGTGGAACACCAAAACACGGGGGGCCAGCACGCTGACCATGCAATTGGCGGGGCTGATGGATGAAGACCTGAAGCGCGGTGCGGGCGGGCGCACGGTGCTGCAAAAAATAGGGCAAACCGTGTCTGCCCAGATGCTGGAGCGCCAATGGCGAAAAGACCAAATTCTGGAGGCTTACCTGAATTTGGTGCCCTTGAAAGGCGAGCTGGTGGGCGTGGATGCCCTCAGCCAGACCCTGTTTGGCAAAGCCGCCCACGGGCTGGACGCGCGCGAGTCAGCCATCACCGCCGCACTGGTGCGCGCGCCCAATGCCCGCGCCGTGGTGGTGGCGCAGCGGGCCTGCCAAGTGCTCAAAGCCACACAAGCCGCCACCACGGCAGCGGACTGCACTGAGTTAGACCTGTTCACCCTGGCCATGTTTCAGCGCCGTGGCTTCGAGCCCAGCGCAGGTGTGGCACCGCACGTGGCCCGCCAAGTCGTGAAGTTGGCCCAAAACAAGGCGGGCGGTGTTGTACCCGCCACCCTGCGCACCAGCTTGAGTGCGCCGCTGCAGCGCTTTGCCGTGCAAACCCTGCAACAGCACCTGCGCGAATTGGCCGGTCGCCATGTGGAAGACGGTGCGCTGGTGGTGCTGGACAACGCCACCGGCGAGGTGCTGGCCTGGGTCGGCTCGTCGGGCGACTTGAGCGAGGCCGCCGAGGTGGACGGCGTCACCGCCCTGCGCCAGCCCGGCTCCACGCTGAAGCCATTTTTATACGCCCAAGCCATGGCCGAGCGGCGCATCACCGCCGCGTCGTTGCTGGACGACTCGGGCACGCAGATGCAAACCGGCAGTGGCCTCTACATTCCCCAAAACTACGACCGCCAGTTCAAAGGCTGGGTGTCTGCCCGCACCGCGCTGGCGGCGTCCCTGAACGTGCCCGCCGTGCGCACGCTCGTCATGATCTCGCCCGATGCGTTTCACAAACAATTGCGCGCACTGGGTCTGCCTTTGAAAGAAACGGGTGACTACTACGGCTACAGCCTCGCGCTGGGAAGCGCCGAGGTGTCCTTGCTAACGCTGACCAACGCCTACCGCGCCTTGGCCAACGGCGGTCAACTGAGTCCCACCACGCTGGTCCCCAGCGCCCCACGCCGCTCAGACCCTAAGCCAGTGGCAAAAACCGTGTCGCCCCCGGTTTTGAACCCCGGTGCGGCCTTCATTGTGGGCAATATCTTGTCCGACCCCTTGGCCCGTGCCCGCACTTTTGGCACAGACAGTGTGCTGGCCACCCGGTTTTGGACCGCCGTGAAAACCGGCACCAGCAAAGACATGCGCGACAACTGGGCGATGGGGTTTTCTGAACGCTACACCGTGGGGGTCTGGGTGGGCAACGCCAGCGGCGCGCCGATGTGGGACGTGAGCGGCACCAGCGGCGCGGCACCCATTTGGACTGACGTGATGAACCACCTGCACCAGACGTTGCCCAGCCATGCGCCTAAGCCACCCCCCGGTGTGGTGCAGGCGATGGTGCGTTTTTCAATGCCGCAGGGCAGCACCGAACCCGCTGAAGCGGCGCGCCAAGAGTGGTTTTTAAAGGGCACAGAGCAAGCGAATTTTGCTATCAATTCAGAAGCGACTCGCGCAGATTCCACGAGGGCTAGAACCCAAAAAGTCTTAAAGACAGCGACGCAAACCATGCCACGCATCACCAACCCCACCACCGGCACCATCATTGCCCTGGACCCCGATATTCCCCCACGCCACCAGCGTGTGCGCTTCACAGCGCAAGGCGAGCAGCTGCGCTGGGTGATGGACGGCAAAGTGTTTGCCAAAGGGCCGGTGGCACCTTGGCTGCCTTGGCCAGGCCGCCACGTGGTGCAACTCACCAACGAGCGGGGGGAGGTGCTGGACGAGGTGCGCTTGGAAGTGCGCGGTGCCGGTGTCAAACCTGCCACGCGGTAACTCAGTAACTCAGTAACTCAGTAACTCAGTAA
>JAGODZ010000365.1 GCA_017997975.1 Rhodoferax sp. | reverse complement strand
GCCCAAAGTTTTGAAGCCTTCTCAAACCGAGTGCACATCTGGGCGGACAAGTTGGAGCGCCGCCTGAAATTTGACCTGGCAGAACGAACACAGCGAGAGGAAGACGCCGAGCGGCTGGAACAAGAGGCGAAGTTGCGTGCTGAAATCGATGCGGAACACACCGCGCACAGTGAGTTGGAGTCCCGCCTGGAATTGGCCAATGACCAAGTCGCACGGTGGCGAAAAGCGGCAGGATTCAGGGGAACCCACAGCGAGGTCAGCATCGATGCCACGGGGCGAGTGCATTGGTTTGTTGACTTGGCCGACGATGGCCGCATCACCTTGCATGCCAACAAGCGGACCATTCACACCACGCTGCTGGGTGCCAGTTTTCTGCCAGAAAAGCTGGATCTAGAAATATTGGTGCGAGACGATTATTGGAGCACGGAGGATCCGAGCCTCAAGAGCTTTCGGGTGTTTGACGGGCTTCCCCCCGATGGCCGGCGGTTGTGGAAAGACCGACTGGAGGCCGCCCGAAACAAACTCGACAATGCCGCCAAATTGGGCGAAATCAGGCCCCACTAAACGAGAAGCAAGCGCGTCAATCCGCCCCCACTGTCCAACGACTACGCGGTCAGCCGCTCCAGCGCTTCTTGGTATTTAGCCGCTGTCTTGGCAATGATCTCGTTCGGCACGCGGGGCGCTGGCGGGGTCTTGCTCCAGGGCTTGCCGTCCACCTGGGCTTGCTCTAGCCAATCGCGCACAAACTGCTTGTCATAACTCGGGGGGTTGGTGCCTTCTTGGTAGCTTTCGGCAGGCCAAAAACGAGAAGAGTCCGGGGTGAGCACCTCGTCCATCAGCGTCAAGGTGCCATCCGTGTCCAGACCAAATTCAAACTTGGTGTCGGCAATGAGGATGCCTTTGGTCGCGGCAATTTCGCTGGCCGCCACATACAGCGCAATGCTGATGTCGCGGATGCGGGTTGCCAGGTCCAGCCCGATCATGTTGACCGTTTGCTCAAAGGTGATGTTTTCGTCATGCTCACCCACTGCCGCCTTGGCAGCGGGCGTGTAGATGGGAGCCGCCAACTTGGACGCATTCTTCAGGCCGGCAGGCAGAGCCACCCCGCACACCGCCTGGTTTGCTTGGTATTCTTTCCAGCCACTGCCGGCCAAGTAACCCCGCACCACCGCTTCCACAGGCAGTGGCTTGAGACGCTTGACCAGCATCGAACGGCCCTCGACTTGCGGCACTTCAGCGGGCGTCACCACACTCTCTGGCGCGTCACCCGTCAGGTGAATCGGGCACAGGTTCAAACCCTTGGGGCCGAGTTTTTCGAACCAGAACAGGGCCATCTGTGTCAACAGCGCGCCTTTGCCAGGAATGGGCTCGCCCATGATCACATCAAAGGCGCTCAGCCGGTCACTGGCCACCATCAAAATTCGGTCATCCCCCACGGCATAGTTGTCGCGCACCTTGCCGCGGGCCAGCAAAGGCAAGGAGGTGAGCAAAGAGGTGTGCAAAACAGCAGTCATAACAGGGCAATCAGTCCAAAAAGACAGGGGTAAAAACAAAGGGCCCGCTGCGGTGCAAACACCAGCAGCAGGCCCTGATTATCGCAAGGACGGCGATCAGTTCACGACTTGCGCCAACTCACCGCGCGCGTACTGGCCCGCGACGGCGGCCAAACTCAGTCCTTTGATTTTGGCGCCTTGGCCTTCGCACCCGAACTCAATATAGCGTTGGCGGCAAATCTGCTTGGCCGCCTCGCGGGCAGGCTTGAGCCAGTCGCGCATGTCGAATTTTTCTGGGTTCTGCGCCATGAACTGGCGCACGGCAGCGGTCATGGCCAAGCGAATGTCGGTGTCGATGTTGATCTTGCGAACGCCGTACTGAATCGCCTTTTGAATCTCTTCCACTGGCACGCCGTAGGTTTCCTTCATGTCGCCACCGAACTCTCGAATGATGGCCAGCAGGTCTTGCGGCACGCTGCTGGAGCCGTGCATGACCAAATGCGTGTTGGGAATGCGCTTGTGAATGGCCATGACGCGGTCGATGGCGAGAATGTCGCCCGTGGGCTTGCGGGTGAACTTGTAGGCGCCGTGGCTGGTGCCAATGGCAATCGCCAAGGCGTCCAATTGGGTGCGCTGCACAAAGTCGGCCGCCTGCTCAGGATCGGTCAACAACTGCTCGCGCGTCATGGTGTCGTCGGTGCCATGGCCGTCTTCCTTGTCACCTTTCATGGTCTCTAGCGAACCCAAGCAGCCAAGTTCGCCTTCCACCGTGACGCCGGTGGCATGGGCCATGTCCACCACTTTGCGGGTGACTTCGACGTTGTACTCGTAGCTGGCAATGGTCTTGCCGTCGCCCATCAAAGAGCCATCCATCATCACCGAGCTGAAACCGAGGTTGATGGCGCCTTGGCAGACTTCGGGACTTTGGCCATGGTCTTGGTGCATGACCAAGGGAATGTGAGGATAGGCCTCAATGGCGGCTTGAATCAAGTGCTTGATGAACGCCTCGCCGGCGTATTTTCGAGCGCCTGCGCTGGCTTGCAAAATCACCGGTGCACCGACTTCGTCGGCCGCGCTCATGACGGCTTGCACCTGCTCCAGATTGTTGACGTTGAAAGCGGGGATGCCGTAGCCGTTGACTGCTGCGTGGTCGAGCAGTTCGCGCATAGAAACGAGAGCCATGATGGTGTCCTTCGGAAGTTGGTAACTGGTTGGTAACTCCGCCAATTTTAGCGGCCCAACTT
>JAGODZ010000015.1 GCA_017997975.1 Rhodoferax sp. | reverse complement strand
CGTCAGACGAGGGCAAGTAACTGCCCGCGCACGGGGCTTGGCCCAGCAAGTCCACCAGCACCTGCAACAGCCGAGCGTCACGCTCTGCCATGGGGCTGTTCAGCTGCGGCTGTGGGGGGCTTTGGCGCAAACGGTCCAACAGCGCCCGCACCAGCGGCGTCACTGTGAGCGCACAAGGCATGCGCGGCAAATCCTGGCAGGCCTGAGGCGCGATGTACACCGAGCAATGGTGCGCCGCCAGCCGGTTCAAGCCCACGTGCACCACATCAGGCGGCAGCCACACGCCATACTGCGGCGGCGCTAGGTAATGGCGGTCGGCCAATTTCACTTCCATGATGCCGCTGAACGAGTACACAAACTCACCCCACGCGTGCTGGTGCTGTGGGTAAACGCCCCCAGCGGGCACCTGGGCACTGCGAAACATGATGGGCGAGGGCAGGTGAGGGCTGGACAGCGGCACGTCCAGCTTGGGGGAAAGAATGCGCATGGTTTGTCGGCTTGGGTTGATAGCTTGTCCATTATTCGCTATATCAATCAAAGTTGCCAGCTAGATAATCCTCACTCAACCCCCTCGCAGACCCACACCAAGGACACCCATGGACTCACGCAAAGCACTCGACGGACGGGCCATTGGGTTCATGCTGGCGCTGTGCGCCGTGTGGGGATTTCAACAAGTGGCGCTCAAGGCCATGGCAGCCGACATCGCGCCTATTTTTCAAATCGCGCTGCGCTCCGGCGTGGCCGTTGTATTGGTGGGTATCGTCATGCTGGTGCGCCGTGAGCGCCCGACGGTGGCGAGTGGCAACTGGCGGCCCGGGTTGTTGGTGGCCCTCCTTTTTGGCTTGGAATTTTGGCTGGTGGGCGAAGGGCTGCGCTACACCAGCGCCGCCCACATGGTGGTGTTTTTGTACACCGCGCCGATTTTTGCCGCTTTAGGCTTGCACTGGCGTTTGCCCTCCGAGCGCCTGTCGCCGCTGCAGTGGCTGGGCATTGGGCTGGCCTTTGTGGGGCTGGGGTTTGCCTTTTTTGGGCGCGGCTCGGGGTCCAGTTCTGCAGCCAACCCCGCCCTCAGCGCCATGCTGTGGGGTGACTTTTTGAGTCTGATGGGCGGCTTGGCCTGGGGGGCCACCACGGTGGTGGTGCGCAACTCCCGTCTGGCACGGGCACCGGCCACCGAAACCCTGCTCTACCAACTGGTGGGCGCCTTTGTGCTGCTCATGGCGGTGGCTTGGTCCACCGGTCAAACGCAGGTGAACTTCACGCCGCAAGTGTGGATCAGCTTGGTGTTTCAATCGGTGGTGGTGTCGTTTGCCAGTTTTCTGCTCTGGTTTTGGCTGCTGCGCCAGTACCTGGCAGCCCAGTTGGGCGTGTTCTCGTTCTTGACCCCCATGTTCGGCATCGTGTTTGGTGCCCTGTGGCTGGGCGAGCGCATTGAAACCAGCTTTCTGATTGGTGCCGTGCCACTGATGGGCGGCATTGTGCTGGTCAGCGGCCATGCTTGGCTGACGCAGAAATGGCGTCTGTTGGTGCGCAGCAAAGTGATTAAAACGCTCTAATTTTAAGAGCACCTTGCGCAGGCGTGGTAAGGGCTAGAGGTAGATTATTCGTATCGTCTTGTCACTACCCAAGTTTGCCATTTTTTTTGTGAATCGACTTAGCCCAAAGGGCGTCACCCGACATCCCCGAGGAATCGCCCCGCCTAACGAGGGCCGCGCTTGCGCCACCACGGACGCATTCGGCACTCTCTGCGTGACGCGGCCAAACGCCCAGCCGCTCGACTCCCTAAAATCCCACCCTATGACCGACACCACCAAGACTACCCTCCTTGCCACCCACAGTGGCACCTTCCATGCCGACGACGTTTTTGGTGTGGGCGTTTTGATGGGCGTTTTCCCCTCGCACACGCTGGTTCGCACCCGCAAGCAAGCGCTGATTGATCAGGCCGACTTTGTGGTGGACGTGGGCGGCATTTGGGACGCTGCCACGGGCCGCTTTGACCACCACCAACGCGGCTTTGAGGGCGCTCGCCCTGCCCATGAGGTGGACGGCCAAACCGTGCCCGGCGTCGGCTACGCCAGCGCCGGCTTGGTATGGACCGCCTACGGCGCAGACTACGTGCAAGCCTGGGCTGCGACCCACGGCCACACTTTGGACGAGGCGGCGGTTGCCAGCGTGGTGCGCTCCATCGACCACTCCCTGGTGCAGTACATGGACATGGTCGATACCGGCCAAGACGATGTCGCCCCCGGCCTCTTTGGCCTGTCCTCCCTCATCGCCCAGCTCAACACCCACTGGCTCGAAGAGCAGGGCTTGGACGGCAGCACCAAAGCCGCGCTGCAGCAAACCCGCTTTCTTGAAGCCATCGCCATCACCCGCAAGTTTCTGGACCACGCCATCAGCAAGAAAATCGCCCAAATTCGCGCCATGGACACGGTGCGCAACGCCCCGCGTTTGTTGAGCGGACGCGTGCTGCACTTGGCTGAGGGCGGCATGCCCTGGACCCGCGTGGTGGTTGATGAAATGCCCGACGTTATGTTCGTGATCTACCCCGACTCCGAGGGCGACCAGTACCAAATCAAGACCGTGCCCGTCGAATCCGGCTCCTTCACCGCCCGCCTGGACCTGCCCGAATCGTGGGCCGGCCTGCGCGACGCCGAACTCGCCGCTGTGAACGGCGTGCCCGACAGCGTGTTCTGCCACACGAACCTCTTCATCGGCGGCGCGCGCAGTTTTGAGGGCGCGGTGAAGATGGCAGAGCTGGCGTTGGCGTAGTTTTCTTCTGCGTCTGAGTGCTCTCAAATTAAGAGCGCCTTGCGCAGGTAGATCAAGGGCTAAGCCGCCTATTTCACGCCATAGCACTGGAGTGGGTGCAAGGACGGTTTTTCGTTGTCAACTGACATTGCGATCGCGGTTTTTGCTCAATAATGATTAGAAAACCTGTTGCAACGCTTGCCTTTCTCGCTTGTAGCAAGCGTTAGCTTACCGCTGATGACGGCGCTTTAGAATCTGAACATGTCATATCTCGTGCTCGCCCGCAAGTACCGTCCCCGAAACTTCAGTGAAATGGTGGGGCAGAGCCACGTCGTTCAGGCGCTTACCAATGCGCTGACCACGCAACGCCTTCATCACGCGTATTTATTCACGGGGACGCGGGGCGTTGGCAAGACCACCGTCTCTCGCATTCTGGCCAAGTCGCTGAATTGCCAAGGTGTCGATGGACTAGGGGGTATCACGGCCCATCCGTGCGGGGCTTGTCAAGCATGCAGGGACATCGATTCTGGTCGGTTTGTTGATTACACAGAACTGGACGCAGCGTCCAACCGGGGTGTTGATGAAGTCCAATCATTGCTTGAGCAGGCTGTTTATAAGCCGGTTCAAGGGCGCTTCAAGGTGTTCATGATTGATGAGGTTCACATGCTCACCAATACCGCCTTCAATGCCATGTTGAAAACCTTGGAAGAGCCTCCCGAGTATTTGAAATTTGTTTTGGCGACGACGGACCCTCAAAAGGTTCCGGTCACTGTGTTGTCGCGTTGCCTGCAATTCAATCTTCGACCCATGGCCCCCAAAACCATTTGCGAACACCTAGAGAAAGTGCTTTTGCCTGAGGGGGTGGAGTCTGACAGCCAGGCGCTGCGTCTGTTGGCGCAAGCCGCACGTGGGTCTATGCGCGATGCCTTAAGTTTGACTGACCAAGCCATTGCTTTTGGGTCAGGGCGATTAGACGAAACGACGGTTCGTCAGATGCTGGGCAGCGTGGATCGCTCTTACGTTTTCCGACTGATTGAAGCCCTCACTGTTGGGGATGGAAAAACGGTTGTGGAGATTTCCGAAACTCTGCGTTTGAATGGTTTGAGTGCGGCGTCCACGTTGGAGGAAATGACGTCAGTGTTACAGCGCATGGCGGTGCTTCAGGCGGTTCCCTCTCATTCTGATACGGATGACACCGATCCAGATGCGGGAGATGTGGCTCGTTTGGCACAACTGATGCCTGCTGACGAGACGCAGTTGTTGTACAGCATTTGTTTGCACGGTCGAGGTGAGTTAGGTCTAGCGCCAGACGAATACGCGGCACTGACGATGGTCTTACTTCGCGTGCTGGCGTTCAAGTCCACCCAGGAGCAGAGTGCGCAGAAGGAAAAAAAAACGCTGAATAACGGCGTTTTTTCAACACCGAAATCGCAGGGTGATTCGTCACCTCGTCAGACATCACCAGAATTACCCCCATCTGAGGTTGCCAGTGACAGAGTTAACTCTGCCGCTTTTAATGACGAAAAAGAGTCTCTAGCCCCCGAGAATACTGCGCAAGATGCTATCAAAATAGGAGTTTTGGAGCCCAATAGGCCCGTCCATCAGTTGCCAGTCGTTAGCCGTCCCGGCGCGTCTGAGTTGACGCATCAAGACCTTCACCCGTCATTGCAAAATTCTGAATCTACAGAGCAAGGGCGCGTGAACATGGGAGAGGTTCCCGTACGAGTCCAAGCAGATTCACGGGCAGAAGCGTTGGCTGGTCAGCCGGCTACACCCGTGCTTATTCCCAGCGAGGAGGGTGATTTTTGGTTTCAAACAGTCTCCGACATGACCAGTCATGACCTTATAACGGCGCTGGTGCGAGAGTTGGCGCTTCAGTCGCAATTGATTGCCCGTGATACGGACCAATGGCTTCTTCGCGTGGAGAGGGAGTCGTTGAATCAGGCCAGTGCACGAGATCGGCTGACAGCTGCGTTGCAAGCCTCTGGTTTTGCAGTCCGTCTGGCGATTGAAGTTGGACGAGTCACCGACACGCCTGCGCGACGAAACGCGGCAGCCTTGGCTGAGACTCAATTGATCGCGGAGCAAATCATTTTTGATGATCCGTTTGTTCAGACCATGATGCGTGAGTTTGCAGCGAAAATCGTCCCTGGAAGTACCAAGCCGGGTTGATGTCATCGACCGGCTGACGTGTCAATCGATGCGTCCACTTAACAGCTTTTAATCACTACGTAACGCAAGGAATATCCATGTTCAACAAAGGACAACTCGCCGGCCTCATGAAGCAGGCACAGGCAATGCAGGACAACATGAAGAAGGCCCAAGATGAGTTGGGCAACGTCGAGGTCTCTGGTGAATCAGGCGCAGGACTGGTGAAAGTGGTGATGACCTGTAAGCACGATGTTCGCCGTGTCACCATTGATCCCAGCCTCCTCGCGGAGGACAAAGACATGCTGGAAGACCTCGTGGCAGCCGCATTCAATGACGCTGTTCGCAAAGCCGAGGCCACCTCAGGTGAAAAGATGGGCAAACTGACTGCGGGCATGCCCGGACTGCCCGGCGGTATGAAATTCCCCTTTTAATCGAATCCGTTGCGATTTTGATCAGTTTAGTCAGGCGCTGATGGCGGATCTAACTTCTCTTGATGCACTGGTGCATGCATTGCGTCGTTTGCCGGGAGTGGGGGTGAAGTCAGCGACCCGTATGGCCTTTCACCTTTTGCAGCACGACCGCAGCGGCGCTCAGGAGCTGTCCCGGGCGTTGCATGACGCCGTTGAATCGGTACAGCACTGCGAGTTGTGCCATACCTTTGCGGAGGCCACCGTGTGCAGCACGTGCTTGGATGCTCGTCGCGATGCCAGCAAACTGTGCGTTGTCGAAACGCCTGCTGATCAGTCAGCAGTGGAGCGAACTGGCGCTTATGCGGGGTTGTATTTCGTGTTGATGGGCAAACTGAGTCCCTTGGACGGTGTTGGACCCAAGGATATTGGCCTTCAAAAATTATTCAATCGAGCCTGCGATGGCACGGTTCAAGAGGTGATCCTGGCAACCAATTTCACCGCTGAGGGGGAAGTGACTGCCCACGCGATCACCGAAGGTCTGAAAGCCAAGGGTTTGCGACTGACTCGTCTCGCGCGCGGCGTTCCTGTGGGCAGTGAGTTGGAATATGTTGACTTGGGCACCATTGCGCATGCCTTGGTGGATCGCCGCTAGCAGCCTGTCGGGCTTAGGTCGTCGAAAGCGAAAATCGGCCCCAGCGCCGACTAGTTTTTAACGATTTCGCAGCCCAATATCTGGATATTGGGTAAGAAAGCGGCGTTCTCTCAGAGCGGTGAAGCCAAAAATAGCCCGCTGCTAAAGCGGTCTGTTTTGTTGCTCGACATATTGTTGGATGATTTCCAGCGGAGCACCACCACAACTGGCTGCAAAGTAACTCGGACTCCAAAGCTGGTTTTTCCAATAGTGCTGTGCAATGTCGGGGCGTTCCTGTCTGAGCATTCTGCTCGATACCCCCTTCATGCTGCGCACCAAAGAGCTGATGGATATTTTGGGGTGGTACTCCACCAAAAGGTGAATGTGATTGTCCTCGCCCTTGCACTCGACCACCTTCGCTTCAAAGTCGTTGGCCACGCGCCTGAAGTGCTCGCCCAAGCGTTCAATGGCATCGCCATCAAACACGTTCCTTCGGTATTTAGTCAAGAAGATCAAATGTATGTGCATGGCAAAGACACAATGCCTGCCTGACCTGATTGCTTGTTTTTCTTCCATAGATCAAATATAGTTGATTTCATGAAGCCGGTAAAGACACGCACTTCAAAATCCGCCCAGCGCCAAGCTGCTTTGGGCGTGACGACAAGGGCGCTGCAAACGAGGGCTTGAGCCTGCATTCGCAAACCGTGCAGGCGGTCTCAGAAGAGTACTGCACCCGTCGGCGTCAGTTCAAAAAAGCCAAACTGCGCTGGCGTGTTTCGCACGGTTCTAAGCGCGCATTGGGTTGGATTCCGGTCAAGGCAATGGCGCTGCGCTACAAGAACGGGCAGGTTCACTACCAGGGCGTGCCGACCTCCTTGTGGGACAGCTTCGGTCTGAAGGACTTCACCCTGCGCTTGGGCGGCTTCTGTGAGGACTCGCGGGGCCGGGACACGAATGCGGCCAAGAACATCTTGGCGCGGGGTTTTGCCAAATAGCCATTGCAGGGGAGGCGAGAGCCGTTGAATCTGCAATGAATGAGGGGATGGGCGCAAAAGCACCATCGCCGGGGCCGGACATGGCCCTCTGGAGGCAGGAATCCCCTTCCACGTTGCTTCAAGCAATTTGGAAGGGGAGGATGTCAAGCCGTCAACATTGCCATTCTGTTCACTGCCTACCATTGAGTCTCGGTGTAAACCCGCTCGGGAAGTTCCCGATGGTCATTGGAGATGAGTTAGCTATCCTCAAGCACATAACAACAAGGATGTGAGGAGGGTAGCGAATGAGGTCAATCTATCGGCGTGATTTTGTTGCGTGGGCCGCTGTAGCGTCTGCCTTCATTGCGCCAAACATCCTTGGGGCCCAGCCAAAGCTCGAAAAACCCAGAGTTCTGATTGGCATTGACGGGCGATCAGACATACCGTTTTTGCCTTTGACTATTGCGGACAGGCTTGGGTATTTTCGTGCTGAGGGGTTGGATGTTGAAGTGGTTGATTTTTCCAACGCGAACAGTGCGCTTCAAGCGCTCGTAAGTGGTTCAGTTCAGATTGGGGCTGGCGGCTATGAGCAAATTTTAGGAACTACCGCGCGGGGTCATTTCTTACAGTCCTTTGTTTTACTGGGTCGACTGCCCGCAATCGCGATGGGAGTATCCACTCGTAATCTGCCGCATTTCAAAACGGTGGCCGATCTTAAAGAAAAGAAAGTGGGGGTGGGGGCATCGGGTTCGGCGTCTCACGCCATCGCCCACTTGGTTTTACAGCAAGCAGGGTTGACGCTGACGGATGTCAACTGGGTTCACCTAGACAGCGCTACAGAGGCTTTGGGTATGTTTCACTCCCATCAAATAGACGCTCTGAGCTATGGCGATCCCGTCATGACTCAGCTAGAGCATAAAAGGCTTGTACATCTTGTCGCAGATTCACGCACCTTGGAAGGAGCGCAAGCGCTTTTCGGAGGCCTCCTTCCCGCTTCATGCTTTTATACGCATGGCGCGTTTCTTCAGCAGAATCCGTTGACAGTGCAAGCCTTGGCAACCGCTGTGGTGCGTGCATTAAAGTGGCTTCAAACAGCTGGCCCCAGCGACATGATGAAGGTCATTCCCGAGTCCTTCGTATTAGGTGACCGGGCACTGTACCTGACTGCGATCAACAAAGGCCGAGAGGCCGTGTCTCCCAATGGCGTGATGCCAAAAGAGGGGCCCGTTATTGCCTATGGCCTGTTCAACAAGTTGAAATCTGCGACAGATGTCATCCGCATTGATTTAGGAAAAACCTACACCAATGATTTTGCGCTGCTCGCCAACGCGCACTTCAAAAGCTAAGCGCTGAAGCGCGTCATTTTTTTATTTTTCGTTTTGATGTGCTTGATTTCGACGCACTGGAGCGCGCTGGTACTGTGCTACTTTTGGATTTCGCTCTATTTTTAACCGTTTTGTTTGATCGACTGCTGCTTTGAATTGGCAAATAAAGAACGACCTTCTGACCTGACTCGAAAATGCTTGAAGTGCTGACCTTATTCCATTCGGCCAGACTTTCTAGGCTAACTTGGTATCGCTTTGCGAAGCTGGCAACGGAGTCGCGTTTGCCGGCTTTTTTGATTTGTCGTCTGAGTTGAACTTCTGGCGCGAGGGTGACTTGACCGTGGTCGGCAATACGTTCACTCACATCGGTAAGCAGCCTGTCCGAACGGGGCACTAAAAGGCTGGATCCTGCTCTGATCAAGACCCGTGGAGGGATGCCATTCACTGACCGCAATTGAGTCTCTGTCATGTTGACTTGGCTGGCAACCTCTGAGGGCTTCATGGTCCGTGGAGCAACCCAAACCGTCCAACTGGCCAAACCCGTGTCACCATAGGCCTCGAGATTGCGTTGGAATACGCTGGCATTGTCCCAAGGCAAAAGAATGGTTGATAGTCCTCCCGCAAGAATAACGGGTCGGTCGATCGAGGGGTTTAGCGCCTTGAAATCATCCAGTGACACTTCCGCTAATTTAGCTGCCAGAGCAACGTCAATGTCACGCTGAATGTCCACCATTTGGAAAAAAGGATGATTGCCGATATGGGGTAATCGTGCGTTGAATGCATTAGGCTGCGCGATGATATTTTTAATGGCTTGTAGTTTCGGGACATAGAAACGAGTCTCCATTGGCATCGTGAGATCTTCATAACCAGTGGGCAGACCCGCATTCTTGTTTTTAGCAATCGCTCGGCTAACCCGACCTTCTCCCCAGTTGTATGCAGCTAATGCAAGATGCCAATCGCCGAACATGCGATGAAGCTTTTCCAGATAATCCAGTGCGGCGCGTGTTGACTCCAGTACGTCACGGCGGTCATCTCGGAAAGCATTTTGTTTCAATTCAAAATACTTTCCAGTGGCGGGCATGAACTGCCATATTCCTGCAGCTTTGACAGGGGAGACTGCCTGAGGGTTGAAGGCGCTCTCCACAAAGGGAAGCAAGGCCAGTTCGCTAGGCATACCCCGTCGTTCCAACTCTTCAACAATGTGGAACATGTACTTTCTGGATCGCTCAGTCATGCGCAAAATGTAGTCCGGGCGAGAGGCATACCAGTTCTCTCGGTCGGATACCAGGTTTTGCGATAAGTCTGGCATGGCAAATCCGTTGCGTATTCGCTCCCACAGGTCAGCCGGTGGAGCCAAGGCCCTAACACCCTTGGACGGTGTTTGAATCGGCGTGATCGGCTGTAAATCTCCAGATGGGAACAGCGACTTGCGTACCCAAGGTGCGGTGAATCGAGGGCTAGAAATGTCAGTTGAATCGGCTTTATCACCACCAGTAGTGCCTACGCTGGCACATCCTGTTAGCCAAAATAAACTGGATGCTAGGAGAAAAAGATTGAGGAGTTTCATTAGCAGGAGTTCTTCCATTGACGAAGCGCTGCAAAAACAGCGATGTCGTCAATGGCGGTTGCGTCAAATGTTTGAGCCGCTGCGATGAGAGCAGGCTCTCGGCTGCGCAAGAAGGGGTTGATGAGTCGCTCTGTTTGAATCGTGGAGGGCAACGTAGGGCGTAACTCCGCACGTTGAATCTGGCATAACGCCGTATGCGCTGCTAAATCTTTGTTGTCAGCGTCCACCAACGCTGCGAACTTGAGGTTGCTCAAGGTGTACTCATGAGCGCAGCACACCAAGGTTGCAGACGGTAGCACTGAAAGACTGTCAAGAGACTGGAGCATTTGAGCCGGTGTTCCTTCAAAAAGGCGACCGCAACCTCCGCTGAATAGCGTGTCGCCGCAAAATAAAAGAGGTGCCCCGTTGACTTCCTTGCAATAGTAGGCGATGTGGCCCGCTGTGTGCCCAGGCACGTCCATGACACGAAAAGACAAGCCCAAGGCTTGTGCATGTTCCCCGTCTGAGAGACGAATCAGTGGCTCTGGCACAGGTTCCCGTGCCGGCCCGAAAACCTTGCATCCCGTTTGACGTCTAAGCTCATCCACGCCACCCGTGTGGTCGGCGTGGTGGTGCGTGACTAGAATAGATTCTAGAGTGACGCTCAGTCGCTGCAATGCGTCGATAACGGGTCGTGCATCACCAGGGTCGACCACCAGGGCATGGTGGCCGTTGTGCAACATCCAGATGTAGTTGTCGGAGAAAGCGGGTAAGGGAATTAGCTGCATGAGCGAACAAATTATAGGGATGCACGGTTGGTTCCAAACGCCACCGGGGCGTTATCTGCTCGAATGGGAGCGTAAACAACTCAATCAGGCTGTTTCAGACATCTTTGGTTTTCACGCCCTTCAGCTGGGGTTGCCAGAGGTTGATGCGCTTTGTGACAACCGAATGCCACATCGCTGGCTTGGACATCATATGCCTACACAGGATGCTTCCTTTCTCACTGATTTTTCTGCTTTGCCATTCCCTGCCGGTAGCCTTGACCTCGTCGTTTTGCCTCATTCTCTGGAGTTGGCGCGTGATCCGCACACCACGCTTCGAGAGGTCGAGCGCGTGCTTGTGCCAGAGGGACGCGTGGTGATTTGTGGGCTGAACCCTGCCTCCTTGTGGGGCTTGAGGCAACGGCGCGCGCACCTTTACCATCGCATGGGTTTTGGTCCTATGTTTTTGCCCGAGGCTGGCGAGTTCATTGGCCACTGGCGCTTGAGAGATTGGCTGAGGTTGCTGGGCTTGGAGGTGGAGGTGCTGCGCTTTGGCTGTTATCGACCGTCGTTGTCCAGTGAAAAATGGTTACAACGCTTTTCTTGGATGGATGCAACCGGACAGCGCTTGTGGCCCATTCTTGGCGCAGCTTACTTTATAGTGGCTGTCAAACGGGTGCGAGGGATGACGCTGCTCAATCCTGGTTGGAAACCCACACGCGCCATGTCCGCCGCACCCGTGACAGTGGTGAGCGGCTCAGTTATGGCGACACCAGAATCTTCCAAAAATGGCGAGTAATCAAAAATTGAATGATGAGGAGGTTGGTTTGAATGCAATTGACATTTACACGGATGGGGCGTGCAAAGGCAACCCAGGACCTGGTGGATGGGGCGTACTGCTGAAGTCTGCGGATGCTAAAAAGGAGCTTTATGGCGGTGAGCTGGGAACCACTAACAATCGAATGGAGATGATGGCCGTCATTGAAGCTTTGTCTGCCCTGAAGCGCCCCTGTCATGTGACCCTTTATGTTGACAGTCAGTATGTGCTTAAAGGCATTAATGAATGGCTTTCCGGCTGGAAGGCGCGGGGGTGGAAAACAGCAGCTAAGCAGCCGGTCAAAAACGTCGATCTTTGGCAGCGATTAGATGAGTTGGTTAGCAATGCTGGACACAAGATTGAGTGGTGTTGGGTGCGCGGACACAATGGCGATCCTGGCAATGAGCATGCGGATATGCTGGCAAACAGAGGAGTCGAGCTGGCATTGCGAAAGCGTTGAGCGTGCTCGTTTTACCGACTCCACCACCTTGGCAGATGTTTAGTTTGTCGATGAGGAGCATTGATCTGAAGTGGGGGGGTACGACGCCCTGAGCGCGTTGGTGGCCGAGCAGGCAGGTTTCGAGGCGCTGTACCGGTCTGGCGCGTCCATTGCCTACACCCGTTTGGGGCGCTCCGACGTGGATCATCCGCCGTCAATTTGGAGGCGATAGCTAGTCTGACACAGGGGGTAAGCGATGAGGTCACCTCGATGGCAAAACCGGGGTGCCCACGGCGGAGATGTGCGGCAAGCTCAAGGCGGCGGTGGACGCACGCCGCAGTGCCAACACGTTGATATTGGCGCGCACCGATGCGCTGGCAGTAGAAGGGATTGATGCTGCCTCTGACCGCGCCGAGGCCTACTTGGCGTGCGGGGTGGGTGCCGCGTGCCAGCGCTTTGCCCATCGCATTCCGCTGCTAGCCATCTTCTCCGGTGGCACCGCCCGCGCGGTGGCACACACCTTGCAAAGCTATTACGCCAGCCTTCATGCCCACCAGACCACCGCACCATTCAAAGACCACATGCTCGATTTTGACGGGCTCAACGCCCTGATTGGTACGCCGGAGCTGATGGCCCAAGGCAGGCGTTACGAGTCAATCTAGCGACGGCTTGACGCTTGTTTGAGGCGCTGCGCACACTGTTTAACCAAGGCCGGACCTTGGTAAATGAGTCCCGTGTAAAGCTGCACCAGGTTTGCGCCCGCCTTGATTTTGCTCACCGCGTCTTGCGCGCTCATGACACCGCCCACGCCGATGATGGGGTAGTCTGGGCCAAGAGCGGCCCGCAGTTGGGCAATGACGCGGTTGCTCATGGCCAGCACCGGCGCGCCAGACAGGCCGCCGGTCTCCTCGGCATGTGCCATGCCTTTGACGGCATCTCGGCTCAGGGTGGTGTTGGAGGCAATCACCCCATCCATGCCATGGCGCTTCAGCGTAGCGGCAATCACGGTGATTTGCGCCTCATCCAAGTCCGGGGCAATTTTGACGAACAGCGGGGTTCGCTTTCCATGCTGCTGGGCCAGTGTTTCGCGCTGTTGCGCCAGTGCACCCAACAGTTGGTCTAGCGCCTCATCGCTTTGGAGGGCACGCAGGTTCTTGGTGTTGGGGCTGGAGATGTTGATGGTGACGTAGTCTGCGTAAGGGTAGACGCCGTTCAAGCAACTGATGTAGTCGTCCGTTGCATTCTCAATCGGAGTGGCCGCATTTTTCCCAATGTTGAGCCCCAGCACCATGGCCGATGGGCCCGTGTTGCCTACTTTTTGCCGATGCTGGTACAGGGCCGAGCGCTTCACATTGGCAACAAAGGCATCCAAGCCGTCATTGTTGAAGCCCAAGCGATTGATCAGTGCATTCGCTTTGGGCAGGCGAAACATGCGGGGTTTGGGGTTGCCGGGTTGGCCTTTGGGGGTGACGGTCCCCACTTCAACAAACCCAAAACCCATGGCACCCAGTCCGTCAATGCAACGGGCATTTTTATCCAGTCCAGCAGCCAGGCCGATGCGGTTGGGAAAGGTCAAACCCGCTAACACGACGGGGTCATCCACTCGCCCGGCGCAATACGCCAGTTGGAGCGGGGTTCCCTGCGTTCCTGCCAGGGCGTGAAGGGTCAAGTCGTGGGCGGCTTCAGGGTCCATGCTGAATAAAAACGGACGGGCAAGGGCATAGGGGACGAGAGACATCGGATAATTCCTGCAAAGTTTTTCAATTGACGTTTTCGTAACTCACCCGATTTTCCCAGATGACCCACCCCAACGCCTCCCCCACCGTCCCCCTTTCTCAAGATGAACTCAAAACGCTGGTGGGCCGCGCGGCACTGCAGTATGTGGTCCCCGGCGAAATCGTCGGTGTGGGCACGGGCTCAACCGTCAATAAGTTCATTGACGCCTTGGCCACCCTGAAAGACCAGATCAAGGGCGCCGTTTCAAGCTCTGTCGCCAGCACAGAGCGTTTGTTGGCGCTGGGCATTCCCGTTTTTGATTGCAATGACGTGGAAACCTTGTCGGTCTACATTGACGGTGCCGACGAAATTGACGGGCTGGGCCACATGGTGAAAGGCGGTGGCGCGGCGCTGACCCGGGAAAAAATTGTGGCAGCCCAAGCCCGTCAGTTTGTCTGTATTGCTGACGACTCCAAATTAGTGGACACCTTGGGCCAATTCCCTTTGCCTGTGGAGGTGATTCCGATGGCCGCGCAGCAGTTGATTCGGCAGTTCGCCTCCTTGGGTGGCGTCGCCAAGGTGCGACTCAAAGGGAGTGAGCCCTTGGTGACTGACAACGGCCAAGTCATTCTCGATGTCACTGGACTCAAGATCACCGACCCACTCGCGTTTGAGGCGCGAGTGAGCCAATGGCCTGGCGTCATCACTGTGGGTGTTTTCGCCTTTCAGAAGGCCCAAATTTGCTTGCTAGGCACCGCCAGCGGTGTCAAAACCATCACTTACTGAGACTAATCTGGCCTCAAAACTGGATGCCAGCGGGGTTTTTGCTGAGGTCTGGTGCTGGGTTTGGACGAACCGAGGGGGCCACCTTGACTTCTTTCACCTCGGCAGGTGCGGCTGGTTTTTGAATGACCACCAGCGGTGTCGCTGGCGGGTTTCGGTAGCTCGTGGGCAAGGCTGATGTTTTGGGATAACCCGCTGCATTCAAAAACTGGGTCCACTCCGAGTCTGAAAAGCCTTTGATTTGCTGCCCGCCAATGGTCACAAAGGGGAGGGAGTTGGCACCGCTGATTCGCTGCAGGGCCTCTCCGTCTTCGTTGGTGTTGACGGTTTTCTCACTGAAGGGCACTCCCCGGCTGGTGAGCAAGGTACGCCCGGATGCGCAAGGCGCACAGTTGTCGGTGGTGTACAAAACCACGGGGTACTTGCCCACCGTCTGACGAAGATTGAAGGGCAGTGCGGGGCTACCCGCATCAGAGGTGCTGCCTCTTGCTTCCTGCGTCGTTGCTTTGCCCACGTCGACCGGAGGTTTGTCCGAAAAACTCACCTTTCCGTCGGGACCGACCACACGGTAAACGGTTTGAGCCGATACCGGTAAGGCACTCATTGCCACGGCTAAGCCAGCCAGCAATGTGCTCGCAGCGCGAATTTTCAATGCATTTTTCAAGAGTAGGCTCCTCGTCAAACTTGTTCTGCCATGCCTTGATGGCGAAGCAGGGCACCCAACTCCGGTTCACGACCCCGAAACGCCTTGAATGATTCGATCGCCGGGCGGCTGCCGCCAGATTCCAGAATGGCTTCTCGGTATTTTTTACCTGTTGCGGCACTCGGTAACCCGTCTGAACCAACGGTTTCTTCAAACGCCGCATAGGCGTCAGCACTGAGTACCTCGGCCCATTTGTAGCTGTAGTAGCCGGCCGCATAGCCGCCCGCAAACACGTGGCTGAAGGTGTGAGGCGTGCGACTCCAGGCGGGCGAACGCAACACCGCCACCTCGTCCCGCACTTGGTTCAGCAGCGACATGACATCGTGCGCGGGATCATGGGCCGTGTGCAGCAACATATCGAATAACGAGAACTCGATTTGCCGCAGCGTTTGCATGCCGCTTTGAAAGTTTTTGCCCGCCAGCATCTTGTCAAACAACGCACGTGGCAAAGGTTCGCCGGTGTCAACATGGGCGGTCATGTCTTTGAGCACCTCCCACTCCCAGCAAAAGTTCTCCATGAACTGGCTTGGCAACTCCACGGCGTCCCATTCCACACCGCTGATGCCTGACACATCTCGCTCGTTCACTTGCGTCAAAAGATGCTGCAGGCCGTGCCCAAATTCATGGAACAGCGTCGTCACGTCGTCATGGGTCAGCAGTGGCGGTTTGCCGGCGACGCCATCGGCGAAATTGCAAACCAAGTGGGCCACAGGCGTTTGCAGCTGATGCGTGTCGGGACGCATCCAGCGCCCCCGCACATCGTCCATCCAAGCGCCACCACGTTTGCCTTTGCGGGCCGCGGAGTCGAGGTAGAACTGGCCCAGCAGTTGCCCGTTGCGTTCTAGGCGATAAAACTCCACGCCTGTGTTCCAAACCGGGGCGGAGTCGCGTTGAATACGGACGTCAAACAAACTTTCAACGATTTTGAACAAGCCAGCCAGCACTTTGGGTGCGGTGAAGTACTGTTTGACCTCTTGCTCACTGAAGGCGTAGCGCGCTTCCTTGAGCTTTTCGCTGATAAACGGCCAATCCCACGGTTGCGGATCGGTCAAGCCCAAATGCTCCGCCGCGTACTCACGCAAATCAGCCACATCCTTTTCGGCAAACGGCCGCGCTTTGGCGGCCAGATCTTGCAGAAAGGCGATCACGTGCTCGGGCGACTCAGCCATCTTGGGGGCCACGGACAGCTCCCCAAAGTTGCGGTAACCCAGCAGCTGTGCCTCTTCTAAGCGCAAGGCCAGCATTTCGGTGATGAGCGCCGAGTTGTCAAATTGGCGGGTTGACGCATCAGATTGGTCCGAGGCGCGCGTCACGTAGGCCCGGTAAAGCACCTCACGCAGCGCACTGCTGCTCGCAAATTGCATGACGGGCAAGTAGCAGGGCAGTTTGAGGGTGAGCTTAAAACCTTCTTTGTCTTCCGCTGTGGCGGCCGCTCGCGCGGTGTGTTGCACGTCACTGGGCACGCCCACCATCTCTTCAGCGCTGGCGTAGTAAGCAAAGGCGTCAGTGGCGTCGAGTGCGTTTTCGCTGAACTTTTGACTCAGTTCAGCCCCGCGTTCTTGAATAGCGGCAAAGCGTTCACGCGCCGGGCCGGTCAGTTCAGCACCTCCCAAAACGAAGTTGCGAATGGCGTAGGTGTGGGCCTGGCGTTGTTCTGCGTTCAGTGAGGCGGTGTCAATGGCTTTGTACTTGGCGTACAAACGCTCATCGGCCCCCAAACGGGTGAAAAACTCGGTCACTTTGGGCAGCGCCTCGTTGTACGCCGCCCGCAACTCGGGCGTGTCAGCCACGCTGTTCAGATGGCTGACTGCGCCCCAAGCACGGCCAAATTTCTCGGTCGCGACATCCAGCACGGCAGAAATGTCGGTCCACTTCGCAGGAAAGTCGGGGGCTGTGACAGCGTCAAGCGCGGCACTGGCGTCTGCCAGCAACAAATCAATGGCGGGAGCGACATGTTCCGGTTTGATTTGGTCAAACAGCGGCAGATCGTCAAAGGAAAGCAAAGGATTGTTCATAAGCCCCATTTTGCGGCCAATCGCCGCCAATTCAAGAGGTAGGCCCTTTGGCGCATCGCCGGCGTCGAATCAAACCGTGCGTTCAGCCGACTCTAGGGTGTTGACCAGCAGCATGGTGATGGTCATGGGGCCAACGCCTCCGGGGACCGGCGTGATGAAGCTGGCCACGGCTTTGACACCCGCGTAATCCACATCACCGCACAACTTGCCTTCGTCATCCCGGTTCATACCAACGTCGATGACGATGGCACCCGGTTTCACCATGTCGGCGGTCAGCACATTGCGTTTGCCAACGGCGGCCACCACCACATCGGCTTGGCGGGTGTGGTGACCAATGTCGGGCGTGCCACTGTGAACGATGGTCACGGTGGCGTTGGCTTGCAACAGCAGCAGGGCCATGGGTTTGCCCACGGTGTTGCTGCGTCCGATGACCACGGCGTGCTTGCCGCGCAGGTCAATGCCTGTGGTCTCAATCAGCTTCATGCAGCCATACGGCGTGCAGGGACGAAAGCCGGATTGACCGGTCATCAACTCGCCTGCGCTCAAAGTCGCGTAACCGTCCACATCTTTGGCGGTCGAAATCGCTTCAATGACTTTGTGCGGATTGATGTGTTTGGGCAGCGGCATCTGCACCAAAATGCCGTGAATGGTGGGGTCGGTGTTGAGCGACGCAATGCGGGTCAGCAATTCGGCTTCGGACAGCGAGGCCTCGTATTTTTCAAAAACGGAATGCACACCCGTGTCTGCGCAGGCTTTGACTTTGTTGCGCACATAGACCGCACTGGCGGGGTCGTCCCCGACCAAAATCACCGCCAAACCGGGTGCAACACCCTTGGCTTTCAAGGCCGTAACACGGGCGGAGAGGTCGGAACGAAGCTGGGCAGAGAGGGCAATTCCGTCGATTTTTTGGGCACTGACTGGCATGGTCATTGAATTAGTTTTATATGTAAAAAAGCCCGCTAACCCTTTTGGAAAGAGCGCGGGCAGCTATCAATTAAGTAGCGTTATGCCTTGGCTGGTGCCTGCGTTTGGCCCAAGGCGATTTTCAGCAGGTCCGCCACGGTATTGGCATTGAGCTTTTCCATGATGTTGGCACGGTGTGCCTCCACGGTCTTGATGCTGATGCCGAGGTCATCTGCGATTTGCTTGTTCAACCGCCCCGCCACAATGCGCTCTAACACTTGGGATTCGCGCAGCGTGAGGCGGGCGATCAGGGCATCTCGATTCTGGGCCACTTGGTAGTCCGCAAAGGCTTCAGTGGCGTGGTCGAGCATGCGCTCCACCAAGTCGAGCAATTGGTCCTCTTTGAAAGGCTTTTGGATAAAGTCCATCGCCCCTTTTTTCATCGTGTCAACCGCCATCGGCACATCACCGTGGCCGGTGATGAACACGATGGGCAACGGGGATTTGTTTTCGATCAAGCGGTTTTGTAACTCCAGCCCCGTCATGCCGCCCATGCGGATATCAACAATCAGGCAGGCCACTTCACGGGCGTCGTAGCGGCTTAGAAACGATTCAGCGGACTCAAAACAGCGAACTCGGTAGTCTTTGCCTTCCAGCAACCATTGCAATGAATCTCGAACCGCTTCATCATCGTCCACGACATAGACCGTGCCTTTTTTCGGTATCAAACTCATAGTCAGCTCTGATGTCCTTATTTTTCAGTAGGCGGGGGCTCCGGCATGGGGATCCAAAACGTGAAGCTACACCCGGTCACTTCGGCGCCATTGTAGAGGTTCTCCGCTTTCATTCGCCCTTGGTGCGACTCCACGATGGAGCGGCACAGGCTTAAACCGATTCCCATGCCGTCCGCTTTGGTTGAATAGAAAGCTTCATACAGCCGGGGCATGGCTTCGGCTGAAATGCCATCGCCAGAATCGGTCACCATGAATTCAATCACGGGTTTGCCCTCCACCTGCGCAGCCGCTACACGGAGTTTGACGAGGCGATGGGCGGTCGGGCGTTGTGCCGCGTCCACTGACTCAGCCGCATTTTTCAGAAGATTGAGCAGCACCTGTTCGATCAAGATCGGGTCCACCATCGTTGGCGGCAATCGCGGCGCGACATAGTGCATGAGGCGCACGTTGCGCCGTCGCATCTCCATCTCCGCCAGTTCCAAGGCTTCGCTGACCATGCCCGCCACGCTGGACAAGGCCCGATTGGGCTCGCTCTTTTTCACAAACGAGCGAATGCGTTGAATGATTTGACCAGCCCGCTGCGCTTGTCGCGCCGTTTTTTCAAGCGCACCCAGCAAGTCTTCTTCGCTGATTTGCTGGGCCTTGATGCGCGAGACCATGCCGTTGCAGTAGTTGTTGATGGCGGTGAGCGGCTGGTTCAGCTCATGCGCCACACTGGAGGCCATCTCGCCCATGGTGATCAAGCGGCTCGAGGTTTGAGCGCGCTCCGCTTGCACCGATGCCTGCTCTTCGGCGATGCGCCGCGCGGTGATGTCGGTGGCAATCACCATTTGCGCCAAACGCCCATCCACCCAACTCAAGTAGCGGGAGCGAACCTCCAGCCATTTGCCCAAGTCCGCCAAATAGATCTCTGCACTTTCCGCCTCGTTGTCCGGCAGCAGGCTGGTGGGCAACCCGGCAAACCCATCGACGTTGTCCAAGGTGTCATCGTTCAATGGGGGCACCGGAACCCCGGCTTCTGCCACCAATTGAAGGTGCCCGAGTGTTTGTGTGCCAAACCACTGCCGGTACAGCTTGTTGGCAAACAGCAACTCGTTGCTCCCCAAGGGAGCCACTGAAATAGACGCATCCAGCGCTTCAAGCACCGTGGTGAAGCGCTCGTGTGAGGCCGACAACTGCTCTCGAACCCGGTTGGGTTCGGTGATGTCGGTCATGGACGTCATCCAACCGGTTTGGGTGCCCCGAGCATCAATCAAGGGGGAGACGTAGAGCCGGGCATCAAACAAGGTTCCGTCGCTGCGTTTGATCCGAACTTGAATGCCGCCGGGCTGAACGCGACCCGCCAACTCGTCTTCAAGCCGCGTGCTCAAGGCGTCGTGGTCCCCTTCGGGCCAGTAGGGGAAGGGTGCGGTGCGGCCCACCAAGTCTGACTCCTGCCAACCTGTCATTTGACAAAAAGCGGTGTTCACATAAGTGATGCGGCCTTGCATGTCCAAGGCCCGCATGCCCGTCAGGATCGAGTTTTCCATGGCCCGTCGAAAACTTGTTTCTTGCAGCAGTGCTTCTTGCGCCCGCAAGCGACGCCGCGTGTGACGCCAATTGGCAATCAGCATCCAGGCCGTCATCAGGCTCAAGACGATCACCAGCCAAAACAAGCCACTGCCGACGACGCCCAAAGAAGTGCGGTACACCTGCCCCCGAATGATGAGCCCGTTGCCCACCGGAGAGACTGGCACCTCGTAAGCCTTCACCGACCCGGTCCAGGGCAGCAGCCGTGAAGCGGGCCCACGCGGTCCAATGAGGGTTCCTGCCAATAAATTGCCGTCGCTGTCATGAAAAGAGACTGCGTACCGGGCAGACACCTCGGTCGGGACGCCGTAACGAAACAACGCATCGACCGAGTATTCGGCCATCACGACGCCGGCAAACTTGGCCCGGTCATTCAGGGGAATATGCAGCTGCAGCGCGGCAATGCGTCCCGGCACAGCAATACCTTGGGAGTAGATGATTTGTTGCAGGTCGCGGGCCAGTTGGAAGGTGCTCTCGGTCTCCCCAGAAATCAAGGCGGTGCCCGAGGTTTTGAGCTGTGCGCTTGACAGGTTGGCGGTTCCCACACTGGCCTTGATTTGTTTGCGCTCGTCGATCCAAGTGAGCGAGCGCAGTTCTGGGTATTGGTTGACCATGGTTAAAGCGCGACTTTGAAACTCATCCACATCAAGCTCTCGGTTAGAGACCTCTTTGGCAATGCGCATGATTTGCTCCTGGCGCTCTAGAAGGCGCAAGCGCAAACGCTGTTGTGTGTACTCAATGTCACGGTTGACCGCCTCTTGCTCGCGGTCAATCTCTTCAATGCGCAGGTAGCCAAAAGCCGTCACGATGGCCGCCAAAAACAAAATGACAGCAGCCAGTGGTGCCAAAACGGCGAAACGGTCTTGACGCCGGGGCGGCAGCTTGTGCCACCAGACACTCAAGCGCTGCCAAACGGTGTCATCGAGGGGCTCTGCAGCGGCAGTGAACTTGGGAATGGGCATTCCTGAAGTGTAGGGGAGCGCTATTGAGCGTTGATTCAATGCTCTCAAATTCGCCTGAATATTTCACAATACGAAAGTAAAAAGCATTATTTGAAATTTTGAAACAGCTGTGTAAAAATAGATATGCTGTACTAAATTACCCAAAATAAAGGAGACCCGCATGTCAGCAGTACCAGAGAACGGCGTAGGAGCCATCCCAGCCGATATAGATAGCCAAGAAACGCGTGAGTGGATGGACGCTTTGTCCGCCGTGATTGAAAAAGAGGGCCCTGAACGGGCGCACTACTTATTAGAGCAACTGCTGGAGCATGCGCGTCAAAGCAGCATCGACATGCCGTTCTCTGCCAACACCGGCTATGTGAACACCATCGAGCCCGACCAAGAAGAGGCTTGTCCCGGCAATTTGGAGTTGGAAGGGCGTCTGCGCGCTTACATGCGCTGGAACGCCATGGCCATGGTGGTCAAAGCCAACCGACATTACCCCGCTGATGGCGGCGACCTCGGTGGCCACATTGGTTCGTTTGCCTCACTTGCCCACATGTTTGGTGCCGGCTTCAACCACTTTTGGCACGCCGAAAACGAAAACCACGGCGGCGACTGTATTTATATTCAAGGGCACGTGTCGCCGGGCGTTTACGCCCGCGCTTACCTTGAAGGCCGCCTGACCGAGGAGCAGTTGCTCAATTTCCGTCAAGAAGTCGATGGCAAGGGCTTGTCAAGCTACCCGCACCCCAAATTGATGCCTGAGTTCTGGCAGTTCCCTACGGTGTCCATGGGCTTGGGCCCGCTGATGGCGATTTACCAAGCCCGCTTCCTGAAATACCTGCATGCCCGTGGCATTGCCGACACCTCCAACCGCAAGGTTTGGGTGTTCTGCGGCGACGGTGAGATGGACGAAGTCGAGTCTTTAGGTGCCATTGGTTTGGCCGCCCGTGAAAAGCTTGACAACCTGATTTTTGTCGTCAACTGCAACTTGCAGCGTTTGGACGGCCCGGTGCGTGGCAATGGCAAGATCGTCCAAGAACTAGAGGGCGAATTCCGAGGCTCCGGTTGGAACGTCATCAAGCTCTTGTGGGGCAGCCAGTGGGATTCCTTGTTGGCCCGCGACAAAGATGGTGCTCTGCGCAAACTGATGATGGACACGCTGGACGGTGATTACCAGTCCTTCAAAGCCAACGACGGTGCTTACGTACGCAAACATTTCTTTGGACGTGACCCCCGCACGCTTGAAATGGTGTCCAAGATGAGCGATGACGACATCTGGGCCTTGCGCCGTGGCGGTCATGATCCCAAGAAGGTCTATGCCGCCTACCACCAAGCGGTGAACCACACGGGCCAACCCACTGTGTTGCTGATCAAGACCGTCAAAGGCTTTGGCATGGGCAAGAGCGGCGAAGGCAAGAACAACGTCCACCAAACCAAAAAACTGACCGACGAAGACATCAAACTCTTTCGCGATCGCTTCAATATTCCGGTGCCTGACAGTCAGATTGCGGACATTCCCTTCTACAAACCCGCCGATGACACGCCCGAGATGCGTTACCTGCACGAGCGGCGCAAGGCACTGGGTGGCTACTTGCCGCACCGTCGCACCAAGTCGGATGAACAGTTCACCGTGCCTTCCCTCGACACGTTCAAGACCGTCATGGAACCCACCGCAGAAGGCCGTGAAATTTCCACCACGCAGGCTTACGTGCGTTTCTTGACCACGCTGCTGCGCGACAAAGCCTTGGGCCCCCGTGTGGTGCCTATTCTGGTGGACGAAGCCCGTACCTTTGGTATGGAAGGGCTGTTTCGCCAGATCGGCATCTACAACCCGGCAGGCCAGCAGTACACCCCGGTCGATAAAGACCAGGTCATGTACTACAAGGAAGACAAGCAAGGGCAGATCTTGCAAGAGGGCATCAACGAAGCCGGCGGCATGAGCAGCTGGATCGCGGCGGCCACCAGCTACAGCACCAGCAACCGCATCATGGTGCCGTTCTACGTGTACTACTCGATGTTCGGTTTCCAGCGCGTGGGTGATTTGGCTTGGGCGGCGGGTGACATGCAGGCCCGTGGCTTCTTATTGGGCGGCACGTCGGGGCGCACCACATTGAATGGTGAGGGCTTGCAGCACGAAGATGGCCACAGCCATTTGTTGGCCAACACCATTCCCAACTGCGTCAGCTACGACCCCACCTTTGCGCACGAAGTGGGCGTGATCTTGCACCATGGCCTCAAGCGCATGGTGGAAAAGCAAGACAACGTGTACTACTACATCACCTTGCTGAATGAAAACTACGCCATGCCCGGCCTGACCGCTGGCACGGAAGAGCAAATCATCAAAGGCATGTACCTGTGCAAGCCCGGCAACGCCGGCACCGCCGGTCCCCGGGTTCAATTGCTCGGTTCTGGCACGATTCTGCGCGAGAGCATGGCCGCTCAAGAGCTGTTGGCAGCCGACTGGGGTGTCACGGCAGACGTCTGGAGCTGCCCCAGCTTTAACGAGTTGACCCGCGATGGCCAAGACTGCGAGCGCTACAACCTCTTGCACCCCGCCGATGCACCCCGCGTGCCGTTCGTCGCTCAGCAGCTGCAAAATCATGCTGGCCCCGTCGTGGCATCGACCGATTACATGAAGGCCTATGCCGACCAAATCCGCTCCTTCATTCCGAAAAACCGCACGTACAAGGTACTGGGCACCGACGGTTTTGGCCGAAGCGACTTCCGTAGCAAACTGCGTGAGCACTTTGAGGTGAACCGCCACTACATCGTGGTCGCCGCTTTGAAAGCCTTGAGTGAAGATGGCATCGTGCCCGTGTCCAAAGTGGTGGAAGCCATCGCCAAATACGGCATTCAGACCGACAAGGTCAACCCCCTGTACGCATAAGAACCGGCAAGGCCCGACCGTGCTTTTACGCCGGTTGGCCTTAACCCCCCAAAAGTTAGGAGACACGCATGTCTGAAATTGAAATCAAAGTGCCGGATATTGGCGACTTCGCCGAAGTCACCGTGATTGAACTGATGGTCAAACCTGGCGATGCCGTGGCGGTAGACCAGTCCTTGATCACCGTCGAGTCTGACAAAGCTTCCATGGAAATCCCCTCCAGCCACGCCGGCGTGGTCAGAGGATTCAAAGTCACGCTGGGCGACAAAGTCAAGGAAGGCTCGATCGTCTTGGTGCTGGAAGTGGCGGGTGCCGAAGCGGCCCCTGCCGCCGCTGCGGTTTCTGAGCCAAAAGAGGCTGCAGCGCCCGTCGCACCTGCGCAAGCAACTCTGGTTTCTGTAGCACCTGCTGCCCCTGCTGCCCCTGCTGCCAGCGGCCCCATCGAAGTTCGCGTGCCTGATATTGGCGACTTCAAAGACGTCTCCGTCATTGAAGTGATGGTCAATGTCGGCGACAGCATTCGCCTAGAGCAATCCCTGATCACCGTCGAGTCCGACAAAGCGGCCATGGAAATCCCCTCCAGCAGCGCCGGTGTGTTGAAAGAACTCAAAGTCAAAATGGGCGACAAGGTCAATATTGGTGACCTGTTGGCTATTTTGGAAGGCAGTGCGCCGGTTGCTGCCGCACCCGCTGCTGCCGTTGCAACACCTGCGGCATCCGTTGCAGCCGCTGCGCCCGCACCGGCAGTGGCTCCCGCTTCGTTTCCTGCGTCTGCCTCCTTGACCGCCGTCGCTGCAGCGCCGGCGGCCGTGGCTGCCGTGGCCGTACCGGCTCACAACCCCACGACTGCGCCAATGGGCTTGCCCCACGCCTCGCCCTCGGTGCGCAAGTTCGCCCGCGAGCTGGGCGTGCCGTTGAACGAGGTCAAAGGCTCGGGTCTCAAAGGCCGCATCACTGATGCCGACGTTCAGTCCTTCACCCGCTCGGTGATGAGTGGCGCGGTGCAAACACTGGCCGCAGCGGCTCAAAACAAGAGCGCTACAGCGGGCGCCGCTTCGGGCAACGACGGAGCAGGCTTGGGCTTGATTCCATGGCCCAAAGTGGACTTCACCAAGTTCGGACCGACCGAGCGCAAGGAAATGTCGCGTATCAAGAAGATCAGCGGTGCCAACCTGTTGCGCAACGCCATCATGATTCCGGCGGTCACCAACCATGACGACTGCGACATCACTGACTTGGAAGCCTTCCGCATCTCGACCAACAAAGAGAACGAAAAATCCGGCATCAAAGTCACCATGCTGGCCTTCCTGATCAAAGCCTGCGTGGCCGCGCTCAAGAAGTTCCCCGAGTTCAACAGCTCGCTGGACGGCGATGCGCTGATCTACAAGCAGTATTTCCACATCGGTTTTGCTGCCGACACGCCCAACGGCCTGATGGTTCCGGTCATCAAAGACGCTGACAAAAAAGGCGTTATGCAAATCTCGCAAGAGATGGGCGAACTGGCCAAAAAAGCCCGTGATGGCAAGCTCAGCCCCGCAGAAATGTCGGGCGCCAGCTTCACCATCTCGTCACTGGGTGGCATTGGCGGGCGTTACTTCACGCCCATCATCAACGCCCCCGAGGTGGCCATTTTGGGTGTGTGCCGCTCCACGATCGAACCCGTGTGGGACGGCAAAGCCTTCCAACCCCGTTTGATGCTACCTTTGAGCTTGACCTGGGACCACCGCGTGATCGACGGTGCCGCTGCGGCCCGCTTCAACGTCTATCTCAGTCAAATACTGGGCGACTTCCGCCGGGTATTGCTGTAAACAAAGAGGTACGACATGGCAATCCTAGATATCAAAGTCCCCGACATTGGCGACTTCGCTGAAGTCACCGTCATTGAATTGATGGTCAAACCCGGCGACACCATTGCGGTGGACCAGAGCTTGATGACCGTCGAGTCCGACAAAGCCTCTATGGAGATTCCTTCCAGCCACGCCGGTGTGGTGAAAGAACTCAAAGTGGCTTTGG
>JAGODZ010000136.1 GCA_017997975.1 Rhodoferax sp. | reverse complement strand
TTACCCATGCCGCTTCACTGGGCATGTTGTGCGCGCCCGGCGTGGTGACACCGACCGAAGCGTTTGCCGCCTTACAAGCCGGGGCCCATGCGCTCAAACTCTTCCCCGCTGACATGGTCGGGCATGGTGGCTTGAAAGCGTTGGCCTCCGTGATGCCCGCAGGCACCGACTTCTGGCCCGTCGGCGGCGTGACACCTGAGAGCATGGCCCCCTGGGTCAAGGCCGGTGCCACGGGATTTGGCATTGGCGGCCAACTGTTCTCGCCCGGCGTGACCGTTGATCAGGTACGCCAAAAAGCACAGGCCTACCTGCAGGCGTGGACGGCCTGCCAACGCGCGGTTTGATAGATGAGGCCCTTTTAAATGGCTTGAAGAAAATAGGTGACTACTCTGGTCTGCCATTTTTGGAGGTCGGGTTAGCCGAGGGCATCACCCGACACCTGCGCTGACGAGCCGGTGGGATCTGTCGGGTGATGCTGCGCTCACCCGATCTACCTTGAGGGTTCAGTGAGCTCTCCATGCCCAAGGGTTGATGACCGTTAGCTGGGCGGCTTCAAAGGGCGATGTGTCACGCGTGGCGACCGCAAAGCCTTGGCTTGCTGCAATGGCAGCGATATAGCCATCGGCAGGCGCAATGGCCTGTCCGGCAGCACGAGCCCGGGTACGCAAGGTGGCATAGGCTTGCGAAGCGGCTTCATCAAAAGACAAGATGCGCCCCGCAAACAACGGTACGACGCGCCGTTCAAGACTGACTGTAAGCGTGTCTCGGCGTTTTCCATCCGGCAGTACAGCGATTCCAAAACGCAGTTCTGCAAGGCTGATGGTTGAGAGGTAAAGCGTTTCGATGATTTGTGCGTCAATCCACGCCAGCACATTCAAATCGGCCGCCGACTTCAACGGCTCAGAAATGACGTTGGTATCGAGCAGAATCATTCAAAGCTCACGGGGTCGGACGGTGTTGTATCGCGCTCGATCTCCAAATCGACACCACCCGCTTCACGACCGATTTCTGCCAACAAGGAGCCCAGCTTGATCCGCCCCTCCGGACGAACCGCATTGTCGAGAATCGCCCGGATTTCGGCCTCCGTGCTGAGGCCATGCAGAGCGGCGCGCACGCGCAAGGCGCGGTGCGTTTCGTCGGGTAAGTTGCGGACAGTCACGGATGCCATTGATGTCACTCCTAAAATTTAATATCAATGATTGCATATTACCAATATTGATATCAAATCAACCCCTGTCGTCACGCGGTACTGGCACGCTCCATCGGGGTGCTTTTATGCAGCGTCTGGGTGGTGCGAACACCGAGATGGCCAGTGCCTTACAGGGAGATTTTTACCCTTGCCTATCTCTGCGCTTTGCGCATGGCACTGACCACGGCCACGGTTTCGACACTGACGGTGGTGACGCGCATCAGCAGGTCGATGACCTTTTCTTTGTAGTCGGCGAAGCGGTAGGTGTCGAATTTTTCGCGGATGGTGGGGTCTTTGGGTTTTTTCTCTTTGTACTGGTCCAGCACCCACTCGATGGCGCTGCGGTTGCCGAGTTTGTAGGTCCACGCCTCGGGTGGAATGCCGCGCAGCGTGGTTTCCGAATCGAGCGTGATGCTGCCCGCTGCCACATCGGCGCGCAGCAGGGCTTTGGGGGCCAAGCCGGCGGCGCGGGCTTTCACGTCAGGCACGTCGGTGCAGGTCAAGGCGAAAGGCGTGACCGCCTCGTAGCCGATGTGCAGTTGCATCAGCGCGGCACCCCAGTCAGCCCACTGCCAGAAGTCGGCGTAGAACGGAATGCGGGGGAACTCGCGTTTGAGGTTTTGCGCGTACTTCTCGCGGTACAGCGGGTCGTGCAACACGGCGTAGCAATAGTGAAAGATTTGTTCTTTGCTGATAGTCGGCTTTACCGGAACGGGCTTTTCTCGACGCTTAAAAGTTGGAGCTGGCCACGCGGGTTTGAAGTTCAATTCGGCGGTGGCGTTGTAGTGGGTGGTGAATTGTTGGAGGGCCCAGTCGGTGATGTTGTCTACGAACTTTCCATCTGGGTCGAGGCGGCTTAGCGGAATGCAGACCGTTCCCGCAGCAGCACCGACAAAGTGCAAGTCAGGAACTTGTTCCACGGCGCACGTCATCCAGGGCTTTTGAGCCGTAGCGTCGGTTATCACGAGACAAGGATTCTTGAGATCGCCTCGACCAAAGACGGAAGGCAACTGGTACTGCATTTCGTTGAGCTTCGCGTGAAAGTACAAGCGGCGCTTCACGAATGGTCGGTAGCAAGCATCAATCGCGGCATTTGAATCGAACGAGTAGCGCAAGCCTTTCTGTAGATCGGCCTTCACTGCGCGAGTCCATTTGATAGCGGTGCCGTAGTCGACAGTTGCACTATTTGGCTGGCGCGACAAATCGGTGTTGTAGACGTCAACAAGGTAGCGCACCTTGGCGTGCAGGGATTCGTCCCGCTCGCCATACACCCACTCATCGCGGTTCGTCACTACACCGAGTGAGTGCAACTTAAAAATCGCCCGCTCCTTCGCCGCCGTCTTCGCCGCCTTGGTTTCCTTGCTGGCCAGCGGCAGCAGCGTCTCAAAATCGTTGTTCGTCAGGTTGACCCAGTTGCCCGTCTTGTCCGGTTGCACTTCGTCAAAGTCCAGGCCGCGCATCGGGTGATGGGCCAAAAAGCCCAGCTTCTCCTCCGCCGTTTCCAGCTCCGGGCGGCGCACGTAATAGACGCGGGCGGGTGATTTGGTCTTACTGGTTTTGGTGCCCGCCACTGCGCGCTTGACCATGAAACTGATGGCCACGCCGGTCTGGATGCCGAACACATTGTGTTTGGTGCCGCTCAGCTTCGGGTTGGCGCGCACGTCGCCGCCCAAATCGACCACATAAATATCGGCAAACTCTTGCGCCACGGTTTTGCGAAAACCATCAAACGTGCGGCTCTCAATGAAGCTGCGGTTGGTCACAAAGGCCAGCACCCCGTTCTCGTCCAGCCGGTCGCTGGCCCAGCGGAAAAAACGGGCGTACATGTCGTAGAGCTTGGTTTTCTGCGCGGTGCTCTCGGCGATGTAGGTTTGCTTGATGCGCTGATCAATCTGCGGGTATTCGCGGTTCTTGTTGTTGTCGTTCTCATTCGCCTGATTCGCGTTGTAAGGCGGGTTGCCAATGACGACGCTGATGCGCCGGCTGTTTTGGCGCTTGATGCGGGCCACGTTTTCTTCGCTGACGCTGCCAAACAATTCAGCGGTTGTCCCCTTGGCGGCGGTGTGCAGGCCCACGTTGTCCAGCGTGTCGACAAAACACAGGTTGGGAAACTCCTCGTAACGGCCAGTGATGGCGGCAAAGGTGGACTCGATGTTCAGGTTGGCCACGTAATACGGCAGGATGGCGACCTCGTTGGCGTGCAGCTCGTGCTTGTATTTGTGCTCTAACTTTTTGGGCTGGCCCCGAAAATGCTCCAGCAGTTCGCAGATGAACGTCCCCGTGCCCGTGGCCGGGTCGAGAATGTCCACATCTTTGTCGATCAGGTTTTTGCCGAAGTGCTTTTCGCACAACCAGTCGGCCCCGTCGATCATGAAGCGCACGATTTCGCCCGGCGAATAAACCACGCCCAGCCGGTCGGCCGCCTTGGCGTTATAGACCTTGTAAAAGTTCTCGTAGATGACTTTCAGAAAGGTCTGCTTCTCGCTGTGGCTGCTGATTTGAGCGGCGGTGGCGCGGATGGCGGCGTAGTAAGGCTCCAGGCCTTTGAGCGTGTCTTTCTTGAGGCTGCCGGTGAAGAACGCGCCCTCCAGCGCATACAGCTCGCTGGCCACGTTGTTGTGCTGGTGAAAGTCGCTGTCGTCAAACACCTTGGCGAATATCTCTTCGGTCAGGATGTGCTGAATCAGCATTTCCCGCACATCGGCGTCCGTCAGCACGGGGTTGATGGCCTCTTGGGCGTGCCGCAAAAACTGGGCGGCAGCGGCGCGGAACGAGGCGTTCGCCTTCTCCTGCTGGGTGATCATGTCGCGCAGGGCCTGCAGCACGGCGGGCAAATCGGTTTTGAACTGCGCCACGGCCGCGCGAAAGCCTGCAATTTCGGGCCGCTCAAAGCCAAAGAACAGCTTGAGCAGCTTGGCCAGCGCCTCGGTATCGGTCATGTCACAGCGCAGCACTTCGGCGCGGTTTTGCCAGAGCACGGCCACGGCATCGTCACTGAAGATGATGTTGTCTTGGGGGTAGCCCTTTTTGAACTTTTTGCTGACTTCCCTGTTCAGGTCGTCGTCGGCATCTTTGGCCTCCCAGTAGCCCATGGGTAGGCGCAGCTCGTGCAAGAGCGCGCCGTCCACATTGATGTTGCTCTTGAAAGCGGTCTTGAGCGGGTATTCGGCCAGAAAGACCAGGCCCTGCTGTTTGCCCCAGCTTTTGAGCAAGTCCTTGAACGCCTCGCGCACGATGGTTTCACGCTGGCTGCCGCTCACCTTTTTGATGATGTCGAGCTGATTGAGGTAGTCGTTGATTAGGTGCTGACTCATGGGGTTCCCTTTTGTCAGGGCATTCTACGGACCCTCATCCAACAGAAAACCATGTGAAACGGTTTTCTGACCAGCGCCGCACCCACCGCCCGCCCTGCGCCTGCGATCAACACCCCAAGCGGGAGAACCCGTTCACCCAAGTGCTTGTCTGATTGACGCGACGCAGCTGAGGAAATAATGGTCTTTTAGGGCGCTAGCCCTTTACTGACGGGCGCAAGCAGCTATTCAATAAGTAGCAATCTCAGGCGAGTTCCAGATCGAGGAAACGCCTTTGCTTTCAACCATCCGCGTTGATTTGATGGATCAGCGCATCCAGCACGACGGCGGCTTGGTCGTTGGCCACCTGACAGGTGCCCGCCGCGTTGTGGCCACCGCCGCCAAATTTCAGCATCAACTCGCCCACGTTGGTTTGGCTGCCACGGTCCAGAATCGATTTGCCGGTGGCAAAGACGGTGTTTTGCTTTTGCATGCCCCACAGCACGTGGATGGAGATGTTGCACTGCGGGAACAGCGCGTAGATCATGAAACGGTTGGCGGCAAAAATGGTTTCTTCTTCGCGCAAGTCCAGCACCACCAGATTGGTGTGCACGGTGGCGCAGCGCTCTATTTGCTCACGGGCGCGGGTGGCATGGTCGAAATACAGCTCGACGCGTTCGAGCACATCGGGAAGTTGCAATATCTCTTTGATGCCGTGGTGGCGACAGGCCTTGATCAGGTCCATCATCAGCTGGTAGTTGCTCACGCGAAACTCCCGGAAGCGGCCCAAGCCGGTGCGCGAGTCCATGAGGTAGTTCAGCAGCACCCAATCGGTTGGCTCCAAAATTTCCTCAAGTGAGAACTGGGCTGAGTCAGCTTTATCGACTGCCACCATCATGTCGTCACTGATGTTGGGGAAAGCCGCCGCGCCGCCGTAGTAGTCGTACACCACGCGCGCCGCAGAGGGTGCGTGGGCCGTGATGATGTGGTTGGGGCGCTCACCGGTGTTGCGGATGGTCTCGGACTCGTGGTGGTCAAACGCCAAGTGGGCTGCTGCCACATAGGGCAAATTGGTGGTGATGTCACGGTCGGTGATGTCGATCTTGCCGTCCTGCATGTCTTTGGGATGCACGAACTTGATGTCGTCGATCAGGTCCAACTCATTGAGCAGCACGGCGCAGACCAGGCCGTCAAAGTCGCTTCGGGTCACCAGACGAAATTTGTTGTGAGCCATGGGAGTCTCCTTTTTTTTGCTAAGTAAAAATTGATCCTAACGCAAAAAAACAGGCATTTGATGTGGGGTGTGCTGGCCTTGGCGGTGGGTCAGTTGATGCGCTGACCGCCATGACGAACGCTTTAATCAGTCTTGAAGACGTGCAAAAACATCAATAATTCACAACTGATGAGAATAATAATTGATGGTCATTTAAGCCTCTGGCCCTTGATGCACCTGCGCCACCAGCTCCTAACTCAATAGCATCTATTTCACCGCATCCCAAATCAGCTTGATGCCGGTCAGCGCCATGCCGGTGTACAGCAGGCGGTAAAACAGCACTGGGCTGATGCGCCGGGCCAAACGCACGCCAATGAGCACGCCGATGGGGGCAATGGGCAGCAGCACGAGCGAGGTGGCCATGTTGCGGGTGTCGAGCAAGCCCAGCCAGGCGTAGGGAATCCACTTTGCCAGGTTGATGACAAAGAAATAGAACGCCATGGTGGCCGTGAACTTGACGGGCGACAGGCGCATGGGAATCACATAGGCGTTGATGGGCGGGCCGCCCGCGTGCGCAATGAAGCTGGTAAAGCCGGAGGTGGCGGTCAATATCGCGCCCAGCCATTGGGGTGGGTGCGGGCTGTCCAGCGTGGGCGGAAACAGCAGCCGCTGCGCCAAAAACAGCAAGGTGAACACACCCACCATACCGGCCACCGTGTGTGTCGCCAGCACTTTGAACAGCACCGCGCCAATGACAACGCCCACCAACCCCCACGGCAGCAAGAAGCGCAGCAGCTTCATGTCAAAGTCTTTGCGAAACGCGGCCATGCCCAAAATGTCCATCACCAGCAGCACCGGCATCAAAATGGCGGCCGCATCAGGCACCGTGACCGCCAGCGCCATCATGGGCACGGCCAGTGAGCCAAACCCAGCGCCAAAGCCACTTTTGCTGATGCCCAGCAAAAGCACGGCAGGAATGGTGACGGCGTAGAAATAGGGGTCGGTGATCAGGGGAAAGGTCATCGCCTTCTAGCCTCCCTGAGCGTTGGCGCGCAAATCCAAGGACATCAACACTTTGGCGTAGTACTGGTCGTGCACCTTGATGGCATTGGGGTGCACGCCAAACACGGTGAAGCCATGGCGCGCGTACAGGGCTTGCGCTGTGTGGTTGCCCTGCGTCACCGTGAGGTCAAGTTGCTCCAACTCAGGCCGTTGTCGGGCTTGTTCCAGCAAGGCGGTCAGCAGCAGCGCGCCCAACCCTTGGGAGGTATGCTGCGGCGCCACATACATGCCCAGCACGGTGGCGTTGTGGCGCTCCTTGGTGCGGTAGCGGCCCTGCAACCCCACCATGCCGACCAGTTCGCCGTTCACCCAGGCGCCCAGGAAAAAGTCGTGCGGCCGGTCTGGGTGCGGGGTCAAGCGCATGATTGACCAGTCCAGCGGCTGGGTGTGCGCTTCTTGGGCGTCGGAGGTGAACGCCTCTGGGTGGTCCGTGAGGCAGCGCAGGCGCAAGGCACGGTAGGCGCTGGCGTGCTCTGGGGTCAGTGGGTAAATCAAGGGTGTGGTCATAGGATCAAGGCATTCCCTCAGCAGGGTGACGGAGCGGACGCTCGCCGACCGTCGCTGAAGCGTGCAAAAGAGCCCGAGTATCCCCCCAAGCTCAGAGGCAAAATCCACGCCATGAACAATATTCAATTTTGGGGCGACACCGTCAAACTGCTGGTGGAGCTGTCGGCCACCATTGCCTTTGCCCTGTCCGGCGTGCTGGCGGCAGCCCGCAAGAAGATGGATGCGGTGGGCGTTTGCGCGGTGGGTTTTGTGGCGGCGTTTGGCGGGGGCACGGTGCGCGATTTGTTGCTGGACCAGCGCCCCTTCTTTTGGGTGAAACAAGTGAACCTGCTGTGGGCGGTGTTGGCGCTGTGCATTTTGGCGATGGTGTTTTTGCGGCACCGGCATTTTGAATTGACCGAGAAAACCATGCAGTGGCCCGACGCTTTGGGCTTGGGCCTGTTCACGGCCACCGGCGTTCACCAAGCCTTGCTCAGCCAAATGCCCGCCGTGGTGGCCGTGCTCATGGGCTTGATCACCGGGGTGTTTGGCGGCGTGCTGCGCGACGTGGTGTGCAATGACCTGCCCAGCGCCTTCAGCGACCACCGCCCCTACACGGTGTGTGCATTTGTGGGCGGCTGGGTGTATGTTGGCCTGTGGCAAACCCAGGCGCCGGGCTGGGTGGCGCTGCTGGCCTGCGTGGTGGTTACCGCCGGCTTGCGGGCGCTGGCCTTGTGGCGCAACTGGACGCTGCCCGCGTGGTCGCACTGAATGGCATCCATTGGACGGTGCCTTTTCAAAGAAAAACCGGGCCACCCTGCAACGACCCAGGCAGCGCACGACAATACGGCCACTATGTTTTCACCTTCCCAAGCCGACGTTCGCCAATTCTTTTGCTCTGTGTATGCCAAAGCGCAGCGTGGGCAACCCATGGAAGCCATTGAAACCCTGGCCAGCCTGTGGATCGACGAACACCCCGAATACCACGCCGAGCTGGCCGACGTGGACGCAGCCTTGGCCAGCATGCACGTGGCCGAAGAAGGCAAAAGCAACCCGTTTTTGCACCTGTCCATGCACCTCTCCATCAGCGAGCAGTGCAGCATTGACCAGCCACGCGGCATTCGCCAGGCGGTGGAGTTGCTGTCCCACCGTCGCAATTCATTGCATTTGGCGCACCATGAAGCCATGGACTGCTTGGGCAAAATGATCTGGGAAAGCCAACGCGCCGGCCGCCCACCCGACGGCACCGCCTACATCGACTGCGTGCAACAACACGCCACGCGGGATTGAGGGACGCCCGCAGCCCAACCTAGCCGCCTCGGCGCGCGCGTGACCGCCCGCACAATTCACTCTCTATTTCATAGCGTCTTACCCATACCCCACAAGGGCCAGACGCACAAAAGCCGCTCAAGAGCGGCTTTTTTATTGGGCGAGCCGGGAGTTCAGCGGAACTTGCTTTGCGGCACGGTTTTCAATTCACCGGGCAAACCACTGATGTAGCCTGCCAACGCTTTGAGTTCTGCAT
>JAGODZ010000135.1 GCA_017997975.1 Rhodoferax sp. | reverse complement strand
TTATGCGCGCCATCTTTTTCCTCTGGTGCAAATGAATTTCACGGAAGCATCCCGGTATTTCCCGGCTCTTTCCAAAAAATCCCGATTTATCGCAGCGGTTGTCCTTTGAATATCTCAACTCCTTTCACGAGTCGCACCTCTGCGTCGCGTGGGGCGTCCAAGGTGACGCTGACGGTGCTCACGCGCCCGCGCCCGGCGAGCACACGGGTGCGCTCGGCCAGCAGCGGGGCCAGCGTGCGGTCCAGCGCTTGTTGCTGGCGGCTGATGAGGTGCTGACGGGTGAAGGTGTCTTGCCCGGTGCGGCGCAGGGCCTCTGCCATGGCCGCCAAAGTTTTGGGGTCAGTGGCTTGGCGCACGCCACCCGTGGTCTCGCTCTTGAGGTAGCCCGTGACCATGCCCAGTGCCGCATCCTCGGCGGCCAGTGCGGCTTTTTTGTCCTCCAACGCGCGAATTTGACCATCCAGTTCGGTCCCCGCGCAGGCAGGAACCGCCGCACGGTCCTCCACGACCACTGAGAATTCGCCCAAGCGCACCGAGGCATCGCCCACCACCGCCAGACTGGGAACGTCCAGCGCCGAGGGCAAGCAGGTGAACGTGATCTTTTTGGCACCCGCAGTCACCTTGGCCACCCGCTCCACTTTGGCACTGCCAGGGTACAGCGTGACCTGGGCAATCTGGGAGCTCGCGCTGATGGTCGTTTGCGCCCACGCGCTTGAGGTGCCCAGCAAGGCCAAGCTGAACAAGGCAGCGCGTGCAGGCGCTGGAAAAAAATGGCGTGGTGTCATGGTGCGGGCGTGAGGGGGGTGAAGTGAACATGACCCTGCCATTTGGCGCGTGAGTTGCTGGGCCGGGCAGGGGGGAATGAGCATCCTATCAAACCAAGGGGCCACTGCGAGCATCCTTGTTGTAACAGTTTTATTGATAGAAAATAGGCTGCTAACCCACGTCGTATCTGTGTCAATAGCTATCAAATTAATAGCTAATCAATGGGCGAGACAGGGCGTGCAGTGCAAGGGTGGTCCGGCACCAACGGGGGCTAAACCTTGACCGCGTCTCGGATGCACGCGGTGGGGTTGGCGATTTCGTGTAGCCCCATGAACCCTTGCCTGGCTTGCCAAACCACATCTTGGCAAGCCCCGCACCGGTGGCATGGAGGGCTTCAAATCTCAATTTTTCAGTGGCTTGAGCCCTGCAGGCTGCTAGGGCAAAGTCGTCATCGCCTTGGCCCGCGCCACGTGCAATTTTTTGTAGCTGTCAATGAGGCGTTGGTGTCGGTCGAGCCCTTCGAGCTTCATACTGGTGGGCGTTAAACCGTAGAAGCGCACGGTGCCGTCCACTGAGCCGATCGCCGCGTCTAGGCGGGACGCGCCAAACATGAGCCGGAAATTGACGACGAAGTCGTCCAGTTCTAGCGTGTCATCCCGCGTCACCTCAAGCACCGCATTCAAGGCTTGATAAAACAGCCCGCGTTCGACCGAGTTGTCGTTGTACTGCAAAAAAGCGCCCACCAAGTCTTGCGCCTCCTCATGCTGCTGCAGGGCGAGGTGGATGAGCAGCTTCAATTCCAAAACGGTGAGCTGACCCCAGACCGTGTTTTCGTCAAATTTAATGCCGATCAGGGTGGCAATGTCACTGTGGTCATCGAGCTCGTTGCTGTCTAGTCGCTCCAGCAAGGCTTCAAGCTGTGCGTCATCAAGCTGGTGCACATTCAAAATACCGGCGCGAAACAGCAGCGCTTTGTTGGTGTTGTCCCAGATCAGGTCTTCAATGGGATAAATCTCCGAGTAACCCGGCACTAAAATCCGACACGCCGTCGCGCCTAACTGGTCGTAAACCGCCGTGTACACCTCTTTGCCCAGGCCTTTGAGAATGCCGAACAAGGTCGCCGCCTCCTCGACATTTGAACGCTCGCCGTGGCCAGAAAAATCCCACGCCACAAACTCAAAATCGGGCTTGGCGCTGAAAAACCGCCACGACACGACGCCGCTGGAATCAATGAAGTGCTCGACAAAGTTATTCGGCTCCGTCACGGCATTGCTGACAAAGGTGGGCTGAGGCAAATCATTCAGGCCTTCGAAACTGCGGCCCTGTAGCAACTCGGTCAGGCTGCGCTCCAGCGCCACCTCTAGAGAAGGGTGCGCGCCAAACGAGGCAAACACACCGCCCGTGCGCGGGTTCATCAAGGTCACGCACATCACGGGGTACTGGCCGCCCAGCGACGCGTCTTTCACCAGCACCGGAAAGCCCTGCGCTTCCAGGCCCTGAATGCCGGCCAAAATGCTGGGGTACTTGGCCAGCACGTCTTGCGGCACATCGGGCAAGGCCATTTCACCTTCGATGATGTCGCGTTTCACCGCCCGCTCAAAAATTTCGGACAGGCATTGCACCTGGGCTTCCGCCAGCGTGTTGCCGGCACTCATGCCATTGCTGACGAACAGGTTTTCGACTAGGTTGCTTGGGAAATACACCACCTTGCCGTCCGATTGGCGCACATAGGGCAGTGAACAGATACCGCGCTGGGCATCACCTGAGTTGGTGTCAATCAGATGCGTGCCACGCAACTCTTTATCGGGGTTGTAAATGTCCAGGCAGTAGGCGTCCAAAATTTCTTTGGGCAACGCATCTTTTTTGCCAGGCTTAAACCAGCGCTCGTTGGGGTAATGCACAAACTCGGCATGGGCCATGTCTTCGCCCCAGAACGACCCCGCATAAAAATGGTTGCAACTCAGCCGCTCAATGTATTCACCCAACGCAGACGCCAGGGCGCTTTCTTTGGTCGACCCCTTGCCATTGGTAAAACACAGGGGCGAGTGCGCATCGCGAATGTGCAGCGACCACACATTGGGAATGATGTTGCGCCACGAGGCAATCTCAATCTTGATGCCCAAGCCCGCCAACAAGCCCGACATGTTGGCGATGGTTTGCTCCAAGGGCAAATCTTTGCCTGCGATATAGGTGGGCGCATCAGTTGCTGAACTGAGCATCAACAGTGCCTGCGCATCCGCCTCCAGACTTTCAACCACTTCGATCACAAATTCAGGCCCTGCCTGCACTACTTTTTTGACTGTGCAGCGTTCAATAGACCGCAAGATGCCTTGGCGGTCTATGGCAGAAATATCGGCGGGCAACGCCACTTGGATTTTGAAAATCTGTTGATAGCGGTTGTCTGGATCCACAATATTGTTCTGTGATAACCGGATGTTCTCAGTAGAGAGACCGCGCGTGTCGCAGTACAACTTCACGAAATAAGCCGCACACAATGCCGATGAGGCCAAAAAGTAATCGAACGGACCGGGCGCGGAGCCATCGCCCTTGTAGCGGATAGGCTGGTCGGCCACGACCGTGAAATCATCGAACTTGGCTTCAAGACGAAGCTTATCGAGAAAGTTGACCTTAATTTCCATGAAAATTTCCCAATAGAGCCCAAAATAGTTGAGCTTTATTGTCCGTTCTTTTGGCCGTGCACATGGCGTTGTCGACGCCATCGCTGCGGACTGCGCCGCTCTGTTGAGGGCCAGCAGAGCGTCTCGTGGGGCCATTTCAGTGGCCCGCCATTCGGGTGGGGTGCCAACGGTTCACTGGTGGGGCCTATGATCTCGCCATCATGATGTCCGTCATTGCTATTTGTATTGGAGCCAGCTTAGGCGCTCTGGCGCGTTGGCGGCTGGGGCTTTGGCTCAGCCCGGGGGGCGTGATTCCGTGGGGGACGCTGACCGCCAACCTGGTGGGTGCTTATTTGATCGGGGTGGCGGTGGCCACGTTTCAGGCCCTGCCGCAGCTGGACCCGGTGTGGCGGCTGGTGCTGGTCACGGGGTTTTTGGGCGCGTTGACGACGTTTTCAAGCTTTTCGGCCGAGGTGGTTGACTTGCTCGGGCTGCAGCGTTACGCCCTGGCGCTGGGCACCGCGGGCGCCCATCTGTTGGGGTCGTTGCTGCTCACGGTGGCCGGTATGAAGACTGTCACGCTGTTCTTGGCATCCCGCGCTTGACAGGCGCAGGCAGCCATGGGTTCAGTTCAAGCCCAAGGCGTGAAACACCTGAATCGCACCGTAAGCATCGTTGGCGGCATAGGCCAGTTGCGAGGGCGTTAACTGCGGTACTGACCAGTTGGAGGTGGCTGCTTTTTTTGACTTGGCAAAGCGCTGGTTGAACAACACCGCAATGCCGCCTTTGATGCCCATGTCTTTGCGGTAGCCCCGCGCTTGAAACACTGTGTTGAGTTCCAGCACATCGGCCGGGTCCACCCCCAGCTTGCTCACAATGCGCCGGCGGTCATCGCCCAGGCCAAAACCGGCTTTGGTGTAGCCGCGCAAGGCCAGCAGTTGCGCGGCCACACCACGGCAGTCAAGGTCATGCAGCTGAAACACCCAGGCCCTGTCGCAGGTCGAGAGCTGAACAATGTGCGGCCCGTCAGACACCTGGTCTTTCACAAAGGTGGGTTTGGATTCGGTATCGAAGCCCCAGTGCCGGGTTTGCAGCAAGGTTTCACGTGCTTCCAACGCTTGCGAGGCGGTGCTGACCAAGGTGATGCGGCTGATGGGCAAGCGGGGGAATTCGGGCAGCAAAGCAATTTCTTCTTTGCTGGGGGTGGCGTGTTGAGTTTTCATGGGAGGCGTTGGAGTGGCGGGTGAGCTTAACCTTTTGGTGATGGGGTGGCGTCGATCTCGGCGTTGGCTTTGCGATACTCGGGGCATGCAGCTACAAGACATTCTTTATTCCCAAGGCTTTGGCACACGCCGTGTGTGTGCGGGCCTGATTCAACAGGGTTTGGTTCAGGTTTATGAGGCAAATGATGCGCTAACCCCCGTCCCTTCTGTGCAAGCAGCTACTGATTTAGTAGCAGAAGGGCTGCGCTTCAGGGTGCAGGGCGTGGACTGGCCGTTTCACGAGAAGGCCTATGTGATGCTCAACAAGCCCACTGCCACCGAGTGTTCTCAAAAACCGTCCACCTACCCCAGTATTTACACGCTGCTGCCGTCGCCGCTGCGCTTGCGCCCGCAAAAAGGCGCGGTGCAAGGGGTGCAGGCGGTGGGGCGTTTGGACCAAGACACCACCGGTTTGCTCTTGCTCACGGACGACGGCAAGTTCATTCACCGCATGAGTTCGCCGAAGCACCACGTGCCCAAGGTGTATGAGGTCACGGTGAAACACCCCTTGGATGAGACCCAAGTGAACAAGCTCTTGTCCGGTGTGGTGCTCGATGACGACCCCAAGCCGGTGCGCGCCGCCGCGTGCGAAGCAGTGTCCAGCCACCACCTGCGTTTGACGCTCACTGAGGGCAAATACCACCAAGTCAAACGCATGGTGGCCGCGGTGAGCAACCGGGTTGAAGGGCTGCACCGCTCGCAAATCGGTGGCCTGCGCTTGCCCGACGACTTGGCCCCCGGCCAATGGTGCTGGCTCAGCGAAGCCGATTTGGCGCGCATTCAGAATTGACGGCTTGGAGGCACGGACGGTGACCGCGAGGCTTTTAGCATGACCCTGTTTTTTGATTCGTTCTGGCGCGCGGCAGCCTACTGCGTGCGCCCTCGGGTGATCGCCCTGTCTTTTCTGCCACTCATTTTGATGGTGGCGTTGGCGCTGGGGCTGGGTTACTACTTTTGGGAGCCCGCGCTGGACTGGGTTCGCGCCGGCTTAGAGGCGTCCTCGGTGGTCAACAGCGTGTGGGATTGGCTGCAAAGCGTGGGTGCGGGCAGCATCAAGATGGTGCTGGCACCTTTGGTGGTGATCTTTGCCGTGACCCCCGTCATTGTGGTGCTGTCCCTGCTGCTGGTGGCCGTGCTCATGACGCCCGCGTTAACCCACTTGGTGGCGGAGCGGCGCTTTCCCCAGCTGGAGCGCAAGCACGGTGGCTCTTTGGTTAAAAGTTTACTGTGGTCTTTTGGCTCCACCTTGTTGGCCGTGGTGGCGTTGGTGGTGTCCATTCCTTTGTGGCTGGTGCCCCCCTTGGTGCTGGTGTTGCCGCCCTTGATTTGGGGGTGGCTCACTTACCGGGTGATGGCGTTTGACGCCTTGGCCGAACATGCCAGTGAGCCAGAGCGCCAGGTTCTTTTCAAACAACACCGCGTTCGCTTGCTGAGCATCGGTGTGGTTTGTGGCTTTCTGGGGGCGGCCCCCAGCCTGTTGTGGGCCTCTGGCGCACTGTTTGCCGCCGCGTTTGTGATTTTGGTGCCCGTTGCCATCTGGATTTACACCTTGGTGTTTGCTTTCTCCTCGCTCTGGTTTGCCCACTACTGTTTGGCAGCGCTGCAAACTTTGCGCGCCAACACGGCCTTATCAAACCCTGTGGAAACTGCATTGACCTTTCCCACGATTGACTTAGACACAGGACACTTACCCCATGACCCAGCCCAGCCCCCTCCCGCCCTGCGTTAAGTCCGAGCCCCGCTTTGGGCTGATCATTGTGGGCGACGAAATTCTGTCCGGTAAACGAACCGACAAGCACCTGCCCAAGGTCATTGAGCTGCTCAAAGCGAGAGGCTTGCAACTTGACTACGCCGATTACGTGGGCGATGCCCCTGAGCGCATCACCGCCACCCTGAAGCGGGCGTTTGCGTCGGGCGACATTGTTTTTTCAACTGGCGGCATTGGCGCGACGCCAGACGATCACACCCGGCAATGCGCGGCCAAAGCACAAGGGGCGGCGCTGGCGCTGCACCCCCAAGCGGAGGCCTTGATTCGCGAGCGCATGCAAGACACGGCACGTGAACAGGGCACTGTTTATGAGCCCGACCGCCCCGACAACATTCACCGACTGAACATGGGGGTGTTCCCGGCCAACGCCCACATTATTCCCAACCCGTTCAACAAAATTCCCGGCTTCACCTGTGGCTCGGTGCATTTTTTACCGGGTTTTCCCGTCATGGCCTGGCCCATGATCGAGTGGGTGTTGGACACCCATTACCCGCACTTGCACAAAATTTCGAGTTGGATTGAGCAGTCGGTGATTGTTTTGGGTGCCATGGAGGCCACCCTCACGCCTCTGATGGAGGACATTGAGCGAGATTTTCAAGGCATCAAGGTGTTCAGCCTGCCCAGCGTGGACCACCCGCAGTACGGGCGCCATATTGAACTGGGCGTTAAAGGTGAGCCCGGCTTGGTGTCGCAGGCTTACGCCGTGCTGCTGAAGGGCTTGAAAGCGTTTGATGCGCGTTTAGGCCCTGAATTGGTGCAAAAATAAGGCACCAACGCGGTGCGTGTTTTTAATTCACTGATTTGGTGCACTTGGTGTCGTTTCCTTTGACTTGTGCACCCCTCATGGTTGGGGCGCATCTCGTCTCAAGGCAAAATAGCAACAGGGTGAGGGGTATGTGTCACCAACTTGGCACAGAACCTGCATTAACCTCACCGAACCTTTTCCACAACGAATCAACCAGGAGTATTTGATGGCCAAGACCGTCGCAGACGTCATGAAGATGGTGAAAGAGAACGAAGTCAAGTTTGTTGACTTCCGATTCACCGATACCCGCGGTAAAGAGCAGCACGTGACCGTGCCGGTGTCCCATTTTGACGAAGACAAGTTCACCGACGGGCACGCGTTTGACGGGTCGTCCATGGCCGGTTGGAAGGGGATTGAAGCCTCTGACATGCAGCTCATGCCGGACCCCAACACCGCCAACATCGACCCCTTCTTTGAAGAGGCGACGATGATTTTGACCTGCGATGTGATCGACCCCGCCGACGGCAAAGCCTACGAGCGCGATCCTCGCTCCCTCGCCAAGCGCGCTGAGGCGTACATGAAGGCCTCTGGCTTTGGCGACACCGCTTACTTTGGTCCTGAGCCCGAGTTTTTCGTGTTTGACGGTGTGCGTTGGGCCAACGACATGTCCGGCTGTTTCTTCAAAATCGACTCTGAAGAAGCCGCTTGGAACACAGGCAAAGAATTTGAGCACGGCAACTCCGGCCACCGCCCCTCCGTCAAAGGCGGCTACTTCCCTGTGCCACCCGTGGACAGCTTCCAAGACATGCGCTCTGAGATGTGTTTGGTGTTGGAGCAACTCGGTATTCCGGTGGAAGTGCACCACCATGAAGTGGGCAATGCCGGCCAAATGGAAATTGGCACCCGATTCAGCACGCTGGTTCAGCGCGCCGATTGGGTTCAATTGCAAAAGTACGTGATCCACAACGTGGCACACGCTTACGGCAAAACCGCCACCTTCATGCCCAAGCCCATCGTGGGTGACAACGGTTCCGGCATGCACGTGCACCAGTCGGTTTGGAAAGACGGCAAAAACCTGTTTGCCGGTGACGGCTATGCGGGCTTGTCGGATTTCGCCCTGTACTACATCGGCGGCATCATCAAGCACGCACGTGCCCTGAACGCCATCACCAACCCCGGCACCAACAGCTACAAACGCCTGGTTCCTCATTACGAGGCCCCCGTCAAACTGGCTTACTCGGCCAAGAACCGCTCGGCTTCCATCCGGATTCCGTTCGTGGCCAACCCCAAAGGGCGCCGCGTGGAGGCGCGTTTCCCCGACCCACTGATGAACCCATACCTGGGCTTCTCGGCCTTGTTGATGGCGGGTCTGGACGGCGTGGAAAACAAAATTCACCCCGGCGAAGCGGCCAGCAAAGACCTGTACCACTTGCCACCCGAAGAGGATAAATTGATCCCCACGGTGTGCCACAGCCTGGATCAAGCGCTGGAGTGTCTGGACGCTGACCGTGCTTTCCTGACCAAAGGCGGCGTGTTCACCGACTCTTATCTGGATGCCTACATTGATTTGAAGATGCAGGAAGTGACCCGTTTGCGTGCGGCCACTCACCCCGCTGAATTCGACATGTACTACTCGCTCTAG
>JAGODZ010000134.1 GCA_017997975.1 Rhodoferax sp. | reverse complement strand
AAAGGAAAGTTCTTCCGTAAGTCTTGCGTACTCAATGCCTCTGAGGATAGCTAAACGGATTACGGAAAGACTTCTCGGTGAGCGCTTAACAGAATTCGACGCGCGCATCAATGCGTAAGTCCTACGTTACATCCTAGCCCGTCTACATGCGGGTCGCAATCGCAACATTCCATAAGCATCATGCGGTGCCGGCACCCGCATGCCTATGCCGCACCAGGTTCCGCGCAGATCATGAACCGACCAGCTGACATTGGAAAAGACGTGGAGACGGCCGGTGCGAGTGGGTTTGGCAACGCAGCGGGAATGCACGGAAGGTGTTGGTAGTTGTTGGGTGCGCTCAAGTCCAGTCGGTTGCTTCCACGAGCGCAGCCACTGCGGCACTGAGGCCAAGCGCATCCTGCTCGTCAAAGCGAGCAATATGGGGGCTATCAAGATCGAAAACTGCACGTAATTTTCCGTCGACCAGCACCGGTAGTACCAACTCGGATTGCGAAGCCGAGTCGCAGGCAATATGCCCGGGAAACGCATTCACATCCTCGACAAGCTGGAGGACTTGGGTGCGAGCGCAAGCACCACACACACCACGACCAAAGGGAATACGCACACAAGCCACTTTGCCCTGAAAGGGGCCCAGCACCAGTTCTTCTCCATGGGCCATATAAAATCCAGCCCAGTTCAACCCAGGGACTGATCCGTAAATTAACGCAGAAAACTGTGCCAAGTTGGCCAGCCAATCGCGCTCACCCTGCATCAGGGACCGCACCTGCGCGACCAGCAGTTGGTAGGAATCGCGCTTGGCTTGCGCGCTGGACATGTCAAGGGTATCTGTGGGTTCAAAGCTCATGGGGAGTTCCTAAGTTTTTTAAGTTTTATCGACAAAAAAATCGATCTGTTCAATTTGCCGTCGAACCTTTGCCCTGTGCAGTCGCAGGCACTCAAGTTCGGCGACTGGCTTTGGTTTGGTTTGGTTCGCAGCGAGCCGGCCCTATTGTTAGAACAAGATCAAGACTCTACAACCTTCAAAGGAGAAAACGAGCAGAAAGTTGTCACCGCCATCGTCACACTTGGTGCTCGATCACCCTGCAATTCAGTAAGGTGCCCTTGGGGTAGCCTGGGTTCTAGCCTTCGGCTTGGTTTGAGTGACCGCCGTCTTCTGCGCGAGCTGGCGAGCAGATTGGTGGCTTCGGGCCTGAGATTGAGCATAAAAAAGACGCGTAGCCCTTACAGGATCTGCGCGGCCAGCTACTGAATCAGTAGCGGTTTTGCGAGCGATTTACTTCCGTGTGGGCGGTAAATCGGTGCAACTGCCGCTTTCAGCCGACGCGTTCTACCGTGATTGCGGCCACGCTGCTTGTCATGCCATCTCTCACAAAAACGAAATCCCCAACGTTTTCAGTTACCAAGATGGCAGGTGGATCAAAGTCCAAGCAACTCGCGGCGATCATGGCGTCCGGCAATTTAAGCTTGCCACCATCAGCACCTGCGGGTGCACCCGCATTCACGAAGGCACGACGCAGCGCCTCGGCCCGCAAAGTGGCAGCCGTGTCGGCCACAAGGTCTGTGAGCTCAACAATCATTAATTGCGGGCTGTCAAACTCAGCAGTAAAGGCGGCCTCTGCTGCAGCACGCTCCGCAGGGTCGGCCAAGCGCCGCGCCGCGACCAAGCATTCAGCCACACAAATGCGACTGGTGGCGCGAGCAGCACCCGGATATTTTTGCAGCAACGCATCCAAATCAGCCTGCACCTTCTGGCGCTTGCTGGCCTCTCCCAGAATCAAGTGGCTCCACACATTGGTGTCGAGCAAGAGCACGGCATTCATTTGCCACTCCCGGTTGGAACTGGCTCACGCTCCGCCCAGCGCCCTCTTTCACTGCGCAAGAACTCGCTGAGCTCTTGCGCACTTTGGCCTTCAGGCAAGGTGCCGGGGAGTTGGGTCAGGCGGGCCCAATCGTCTGACTGCGCTTGTACGTCTTTGCCCGTAGAAATGGCTTCGACCCACTGGTCAATTTGCCCCATCACCGGAGCGAGCGCTTTGCGAATGCTGGAGCGCAGACGGCCCAAGGTGCGCGGGTCAAGCTCTAGATCTTGTTCGGTGCCAAGAATTTTTTGGACTTGCTGGGCGGCTTGTTGGCCCAAAGCCGCGAGGCGGCGGTGCGATGGCTGGTTGCGAGAAAACACAGGCCAAGGCAATTCGAGGATTTTCTTGTGAACGTGTCTAGGACCAAAAAGCCCACGGGCTTGAAATTCCTTAATTTTTCCATTTGTATAACCACTATTGAGGTAGCACTCAACATACCGCGCCTCTTCTTCGGTTTTGACAAAGGCAATATAGGTTGTAGTTTCTGCCAGAAATTTTTGAGATTGGGCAGAAAAATCAATCACGCAAGCTGAAGCGTCGCTTGCAGAGGCCGTATAAAGCACTGCCCAACTTGGATTGAGAGGTTGACTCGTTAGCTTGCGCTGCCAATCGAGCCATTTGATCAAACTCACATTTTGCTTTTTCGCATTTTCACTCTTACGCTCTTCCCACAATCGTTCACATTGATCGAACCAGCGTGCCGCCTCGATATCGCCTAAAGAAGTGAGTTCTGCGGCATCCAGCAAGCGCCAATGCACCTTGCCGAGAAGCGACTGACCGCTGGCATCCGCTTCATCTTGCTGCACCAGTGGCAAGGCCACTAGCAACGGGTTCACCATGGCAAAAGGCAATACGTTGCGCGCCAGCGCAGTGCGAAACAAGTACTTGCCTTGCATCGGGCCAGTCAGGGTGATGCCGTCCCAAGGTTTCTTGGCCCCTTCTACGGCTAAGCGGTGCGTGCGCAGGTTCACCGTGCGCTCAGCCAAGTCGGTCGGGTCGTCTAGCGCAACGCCTTGGGGCTGGACAAAGTAAAACGCTCTCGGAATCATGTCTGATCCCTTTCTGAACCTCGGTGCATAGGCGTTACCTCCGCTGCTACCCTGAAGTTTCTCCTGCACCAAGGCGGAACGCTTCTTTTTGCTCTGCGCATTGCCCAGCTCTTGAAAATACCAGCGCGTCTGGTCCTCTTTCAAAAACGCCTGGGCGTCATTCCAGTGCATATGGGGGCGAGGCAATTTGCCGTGGAACACGCGCCCCACCAAACCATTGCGAGGCAAGGCGCGTTGGCGCTGGGTGTCTACCCCTTCCGCCTGCGACGCGGATGCCATCAGCACGCACGAGGGCACGTTGAACAACGGGGCAACGTCTTTCAAATCCCACACTTCGGTCAATTTGAATCCCCGTGCTTCGCCATTGCGGTTGTTGTTGTGCTGATCCGCACTCAAAAAAGCGCGTGGAAGCACAAACGCCAGTTGTGCACCATCTTTGGCCAAGTATTTGCCACAGTGCGACAGAAACACAGCCGCCAAATCAAGATTTGCATGATTTGATTTGGATGCTGGCATCAGCCCATAGTGCGAAGCCAGCGCGCGCACATCGGCCTGGTAATCACCACTGGTGATGTCGGCATAAGTGAGCCACGGGGGGTTCGCCACCACCACGTCAAACATGCGGTGCATGAACACGGGTTGGTACAGGTTTTGCAAAACAAAGCGCCAAATACTGTCGCGGTTGTTGAGCTTGGCTTCGCGCATGGCGAGGTAGATCGCGTAAAGCTCGCTCACGTTTTGCTCCGCTAAATCAGCATCTGGCACGCGGTTGCGCAGTGCCTTTTCAAACCCTTTCAGGCTCTGCTCCACGCTGATCTGCGAATCAATGAAATGCTGTGCCAAATCTATGGCTTTGGCAAAACTGTTGGGCTGGCCGATAAATGGCCCCATGTCCAACCCGAGGCGCTTGCCGTCCACGCGCACCGAAAAATGGTGCCCTGAGGTAAAGAGTGACTTTTTAGCTTCGTCAGACGACAAAAACAAGGTGTTGGCCAAATACACATTGAGCACGACGGGGGCACGCGCTCTGGCAACGCTTTCGCCCAAGGCCAACAAAACTGTGGTCTTGGCAATTTGCACCGACAAGGGGTGAACGTCGACGCCCTTGATCTGGTTGGCGATTTGCTGCGGCGGCATGTCGGGCCACTCGCGGCGGTAACGCGCCACCAGCGCACGCAAGAACGAGCCCGAGCCGCAAGCGGGGTCCAGCGCATAGAAAGAGCGCTCTAGGTGCAGGTCTTCCACCACACGCTCACACAACCAGTCCGGGGTGTAGTACTCACCCAGGGCATGACGGGTGTCCAAGTCAATCAATTCCTGGTAAACGCCCTTCAAGATGTCCTCCTCCACATCGGTGAAGTCGTACTCTGAAATCTCGTTGTAAAGCTCGCGCAACGCAGGCGCCAGTGGGTTAAAGAACTCGGGTGTGCTGACCCAGTAAAAAAAGTCACCTTCGACAAAGTTGGCCACATTCAAGGCGGTAAATGCGTCTCCCGACAAAATGCATCTCAGCTCATCATCACTCGGGTTACTTGCAGGCTTCAACACGGCATAGGCCAGAAGTTTGGCAAAAACGCTCAAGTAGGTGTGAACCAAGTACACAGAATGGCCCAGATCAAACTTGCCATACGCTAGCTGTAAGAAACGCTGCCACTGCTCAAACGCAACATGTACGGGAGACGTGCTGGTTTGTGTCGGCATGACCCGGCGCATGGCCTGCAAGGTGTTGATGAAAATGCGCGATGTGTCACCAAAGTCAAGCTGAATAGCGTCCAGCGTGGCGCGTTGCTTGGTAGTGCGAAAAAGGACACGGTCAAGGAAAAAGAAAAAACTTTCTTCGTTGTCTTTCTTAACCTCAAAGTCTTCAACCTTGCGCAGCGCCGTGCGATTGGGCGTTTCCTGGCCTAATAGCACCTCTAGGTTGGGCGCATAGGTGCGCCACACCCGTCCGTCCGTGGCGATCAGCACGTAGTCATAACGTTCGCCGCTATGCCAGCTTCCGGCAAGGTATTCGGCCAGTTGGTCTTCGGCGTGTCGTCCGGTTTTGGCGAGGTCTTTTTCCCACTCAATAATCACGTTGCGGTAGGCAATGTCTGCATACCCAGTTTTGGGAACGCCCGGACGGGGGATATTGAAAATCGTCTTCTCGCCGCCTTGGGCCAATTGGTTCACCACATCACGAACCGCTTGGCTGTCTTGAAATAGGCGATTCAAGAGGTTCTGAAACCTGAGTTTTTTGGCCTCTTCACTGTTGGCCTGACGCAATCCGCTTAAGTAGTCAGCAATCTCTTCTTGAGCTGTGTGTGTAGCCATTTTTCGGGTTCCCCAATTTGCAGGTCAACGCTTTGACTGCATCACAACTGCTTAGCTTACAACGCATTAGATAACTCTAATTGGTCGATGGGGCGTTCTGAGAGGAAGTGGCTCGGCATTCCATCGCACTTAGAAAGAAAAAGCCGCGCAGCCCTTACGGAATCTGAGCGGCCAGCTACTGAATCAGTAGCATTTTGTTGGCTAGCTTTGGTTTACTTGCGTGCGGGCGGCAAGTCCGTGCAACTGCCATGTGCCACTTCCGCCGCCATGCCGATACTCTCGCCCAGCGTGGGGTGCGGGTGGATGGTTTTGCCGATGTCGAGCGTGGGTGCCGACCATGCCGCAGCCCAAGATTTTGCCGTGGCCGTGGGCCTCGGGTGAATCGTCGAACAGCAGCTTGGTGACGCCTTCGTCGCGGCCATTGGCAATGGCGCGCCCGGATGCGGACCAGGGGAATAAGCCCTTCTTGACCTTGATGCCTTGTGCTTTCGCTTCGGTCTCGGTGAGGCCGACCCAGGCCACTTCGGGGTCGGTGTAGGCGACGCTGGGGATGACCCGGGCGTTGAAAGCGGCAGCAGCCAGCTCTTTGTTGCCTTGTAGTTCGCCTGCAATGACTTCCGCCGCCATATGCGCAGCACACTCGTCCCACAGCGGTGGTCCGCGTGCCGGGGTGATGCGCGGGGCTTCGGACTCTACGCCGATATGCTCCAGATTCTTGGGAATGTCGGCGCTGAAAGTGATGAACGCGATGATGCGCATCTGCCCCTCCCCGCAGTTGGGGCAGATCAGTGGGAACACTTCGCAGATGCGGGCAATCAGCGCGGCCCACAGGTTGTGCGATGGTGGACGTGGTTGGTCCTATATTGCGTACTCCGGCATCGACCGAGAACCCGCCGCCTTGGCTGCAGCACGCTGGGCAAAATCTTTGATACCGCAAAGTTCAACCCTTTTGATTGCATATAGTGATTGCATTGCATTTAGTGAAGGCTATACTTGATAGCATGAACAGCAAGCAGCGCAAGACACTGGACGCGATTTTTGCCAAGCCCACCCTTGCAACTTTGGAGTGGGATCGCATTGAGTCGCTGCTGATTGCTGTCGGGTGCAACGTGATTGAAGGCAACGGTTCGCGGGTACGTTTTGTACTGGGTGAGGCAGTGGCCACTTTCCACCGGCCGCACCCGGCCAAAGAAACTAAAAAATACCAGGTAGACGATGCAAGAGCCTTCCTGACAACCATCGGAGTAACACCATGAACACCATGAGCTACAAAGGACAGACCGCCCGCCTTGAGTTTGACGACAGGGACAGTATTTTTGTCGGCCATATTTTGGGCATCGCGGACGTCATCGGCTTTCACGCCGATACAGTGCAAGCGCTTCGCGCAGCTTTTGAAGAAGCGGTAGACGACTACATTGAAACCTGCGCAAAAATTGGCAAAGCGCCCCAAAAGCCTGCCAGTGGAAAGATCATGCTGCGCGTGCCGCCCGAGGTACACAGTGCCGCCTTAATCGCCGCCAAGGCAAGCGGCACTAGCCTGAATCAGTGGGCAGCCAAAGTGCTGGGTGACGCGGCTCACGCGTAAACCGAAAGCGGTTGTTTGGAAAAGAAAAAGCCGCGCAGCCCCTACGGAATCTGCGCGGCCAGCTACTGAATCTGTAGCATTTTTATAGACGGTTTACTTGCGTGCGGGCGGCAAGTCGGTGCAGCTACCGTGCGCCACTTCCGCCGCCATGCCGATACTCTCGCCCAGCGTGGGGTGCGGGTGGATGGTTTTGCCGATGTCGATGGCGTCTGCGCCCATCTCAATGGCCAGTGCAATTTCACCAATCATGTCGCCCGCGTGGGTGCCGACCATGCCGCCGCCCAAGATCTTTCCGTGGCCGTGGGCCTCCGGGGAATCGTCGAACAGCAGTTTGGTGACGCCTTCGTCGCGGCCATTGGCAATGGCACGGCCTGACGCGGTCCAGGGGAACAGGCCCTTCTTGACCTTGATGCCTTGGGCTTTGGCTTCGGTCTCGGTGAGGCCGACCCAGGCCACTTCGGGGTCGGTGTAGGCCACGCTGGGGATGACCCGGGCGTTGAAAGCGGCAGCGGCCAGTTCCTTGTTGCCTTGCAGCTCACCGGCAATCACTTCAGCGGCGACATGGGCTTCGTGCACGGCTTTGTGGGCCAGCATGGGCTGGCCCACGATGTCACCAATGGCGAAGATGTGGGGCACGTTGGTGCGCATTTGAATGTCAACGTTGATGAAGCCACGGTCGGTCACCGCCACGCCCGCTTTCTCAGCGGCGATCTTCTTGCCATTGGGCGTGCGGCCCACGGCTTGCAGCACCAGGTCATAGACCTGCGGTGCGGGGGCGGTGCCGCCCTCTTCTGCTGCGGCAAACGTCACTTCAATGCCTTCGGGCAAGGCGCGCGCGCCCACCGTTTTGGTCTTGAGCATGATGTTGTCAAAGCGTGGGGCGTTCATCTTCTGCCAGATTTTGACGAGGTCGCGGTCCGCGCCCTGCATCAGGCCGTCCATCATTTCCACCACGTCCAGGCGCGCGCCCAGGGTGCTGTAAACGGTGCCCATCTCTAAACCAATGATGCCGCCGCCCAGAATGAGCATGCGCTTGGGGACTTCTTTCAGCGCCAAAGCGCCGGTGGAGTCCACCACGCGCGGATCGTTGGGCATGAACGGCAGGCGAACGGCTTGCGAACCGGCGGCGATGATGGCTTTTTTGAACGCAATGGTTTGCGTTTTTCCCGTTTTCTCTTGCGAGGTGCCGCTGGTTTCTTCCACCGACACATGGTTGGCACCGACAAACGCGCCGTAGCCACGCACCACCGTCACTTTGCGCATCTTGGCCATGGCGGCCAGGCCACCGGTGAGCTTGTTGATGACTTTTTCTTTGTGGCCGCGCAACATGTCCACGTTCACCGTGGGGGCGCCAAAGTCGACGCCTAGCGCGCTCATGTGCTTGACCTCGTCCATGACCGCTGCCACGTGCAGTAAGGCTTTGGACGGGATGCAGCCCACGTTCAAACACACGCCGCCCAGTTGGGCGTAGCGCTCAACGAGCACCACTTTGAGGCCGAGATCGGCCGCGCGAAACGCCGCTGAATAACCCCCAGGGCCAGCGCCCAAGACCAGCAGGTCGCATTCCAGATCAGTACTGCCGCCGAAGCTGGCTGCGGTGGGTGCTGCAACTGCGGCAGCAGGTGCTACGCTTTGTGTAGCTGCTGGCGCAGGTGCAGCGGGCGTTTCAGCCTGTTTTGGCTCAGAAGCGGGGGCGGCGCTGTCGCCTGCGGCTTCCAGCGTCAGCACGATGGAGCCTTCTTTGACTTTGTCACCCAAAGCCACTTTGAGTTCTTTCACCACACCGGCGTGGCTGGAAGGAATCTCCATAGAGGCTTTGTCGGACTCGACGGTCATCAAGCTCTGGTCCACCGCAATGGTGTCGCCGGGTTTGACCATCAGCTCAATGACGGTGACTTCAGCGAAGTCGCCAATGTCGGGGACTTTGATATCTAGGATTGCCATGTCGTACCTCTTTGTTTACAGCAATACCCGGCGGAAGTCGCCCAGTATTTGAC
>JAGODZ010000133.1 GCA_017997975.1 Rhodoferax sp. | reverse complement strand
TGACGCTGTTCACGGGCATTGCTTTGTGGCTGACCTTGGGCTGGGGCGCCGTGGCAGCGCCCAGCGGCGCGGCGGCAGGTGCAGCGGAGGCGGTGTGGGGCTTGACCCTGCCGGTCTGGACGACGCCTGAATTTACGTTCAGCGCCATCGTTAGCGTGGGCTTGCCGCTGGCGGTGCTCGGCCTGACAGGGCAGCAACTTCCCGGGATCGCGGTGCTGCGCGCAGCCAACTACGACGCCCCCACCAGCCGCTTGGTCTCAATGACCGGCGGGGTCAGCCTGCTGCTGGCGCCGTTTGGCGCCCACGGCATCAACCTGGCCGCTATCACCGCCGCCATCTGCACCGGGCCTGAGGCGCACCCGCGTGCCGATCGGCGCTGGGTGGCGGGGGTGGCCTGTGGGGTGTTTTACCTGCTGGTGGGCAGCTTTGCGGGCTCGCTAAGCTACGCCTTCATGCATCTGCCGGCCGCGCTGGTGACCACCGTGGCGGGCTTGGCCTTGCTGGGCGCGATTCAGGGCGGCTTGGTGAACGCGATGCAAGAGCCCACGGAGCGGGAGGCTGCGCTGGTGACCTTTCTCATCACCGCGTCCAACGTCACCCTGTTTGGCCTGGGTTCAGCGTGCTGGGGCATTGTGATTGGGGTGATCACTTACTTGGTCTTGCGCCCGCGCCGCACGGCTTAATCAGCGGCGGTGCGGGGGCACGGGTAGGAGCGGGTGGTCGCGCTCATCTCACGCCACGCCGCTGGCCTCGTCCACCTTGGCAGAGTACGCCCGACGCGCATTGAAATTGGACTTCGCCCGCGTCACAAAAAAGGCACCGGCCTGATGCAATCAGAACCATATTCACCGAACAGTAGTGACGGTTAAATAGTTCTACAAGGTTCGCATCCTGCCGACATTGAAAGGCAACACGGGGAAGGCAAGAGGGGGGCCTGAAAAATCACTGTGAAAGCACCTCTCTTCGGGGCATTCCTCAACGCTTGAATGCCAGCACCAGCACACCGCCCGCCACCATGGCAATGCCCAACCAGTCGCGCAGGGCGGGGCGCTCACCCAAAAAAATAGAGGCAAACACGGCCACCAGCACCAAACTGAATTTGTCCACCGGGGCGACTTGGGAGGCGTCACCTAACTGCAAGGCCCGAAAGTAGCACACCCAAGACGCCCCCGTGGCCAGGCCTGAGAGACCCAAAAAAACCCAGGTGCGGGACGACAACATGAACGGGTTGCTCCACTTGCCTGCGTACCAGACAAAAGCGGACAACACGACCATGATGATCGCAGTGCGCACCAGCGTGGCCAGGTCAGAGTCCACGCCCTGGATACCGATCTTGGCAAAAATGGCCGTCATGGCTGCAAACACGGCCGACAAGGCCGCCCAAAAGAACCAAGAGCTTGAGGTCGTCATAATTTAAAGCGCAGTGGAAACACGGGACTCACAGTTTAGGGGCCTGGTGCCCCGTCCCTCTGACCAACACCCACCACCAAACTCCAACCGCTTCAAAGGACGCAACACCCATGACACTTTCAGACCATTGGGGGCTTCAGTTCCCCCTGATTCAAGCCCCTATGGCCGGGGCGCAGGGCAGCGCGATGGCGATTGCGGTGTGCCAAGCCGGCGGGCTGGGCTCTTTGCCCTGCGCCCTGTTGTCGTTGGAGGCACTGCAGGCGGAGCTCAACGCCATCACCACCGCCACTGACCTGCCCTACAACGTCAACTTTTTCTGCCATCTGCCCCCGCCGCCCCACCCGTCGGCCGATGCGGCGTGGCGCGCCCGGCTACAACCTTACTTTGACAAGTGGGGTGTGGACGGCAACGCCATTCCCACCGGGCCAGGTCGGGCACCGTTCAGCCATGAGGCGGCTGATGTGCTGGAAGCCTTCAAACCGGCGGTGGTGAGTTTTCACTTTGGCTTGCCTGCGCCTGACTTAATGGCACGGATCAAAAGCTGGGGAAGCCAAGTCATGGCCAGCGCCACCACCCTTGAGGAAGCCGTTTGGCTGCAAGCGCAGGGCGTGGACGCCGTCATAGCCCAAGGGTGGGAAGCGGGCGGCCACCGAGGCATTTTTCTGAACCACGACCTGAGCACCCAAATGGGCACCTTCGCCCTGCTACCTCAACTCGTCAAAGCGGTGGACGTGCCCGTGATTGCCGCCGGTGGCATCGCGGATGCGACGGGCGTGGCCGCCGCCATGGCGCTGGGCGCAGCCGGGGTTCAGGTGGGCACGGCGTACTTGCTTTGCCCTGAGGCGACGACCAGCGCGCTGCACCGCGCTGCCTTGGCCTCGCCGGCGGCTGGTCACACCGCCGTGACGAATATCTTCACCGGACGTCCCGCGCGGGGCATCGTGAACCGAGCCATTCGCGAGTTGGGGCCCATCAACGCTCAAGTTCCCGCCTTTCCCCTGCCTGCGCCCACCATGGCCGCCTTGCGGACGCAGGCCGAGCGCGCGGGAAAAGACGACTTCACGCCGCTGTGGGCGGGGCAAAACGTCAGCGGGTGCAAAGCAGTGGGTGCGGCAGAAATCACACGCGCACTGGCACTGGGGTTTCTGCCGAAGTTTTAACCGTTCGGCCCAAACCACCTCAGGAGGCAGCGTCGGCCCACTGGCGCATTTGCGCCAAACTGGCCGTGACGCCGCCACACACGACCACCGCCACGGTCTTAAAAGGGGCCAGCACAGGCAAGCGGCCATACACCGCCGCTAGGGCTGCACCGCAGGCGGGTTCTACCACCACACGCTGGTCGGACACGAAAGCCTCGCAAGCGGCCAAGGCCTCTTGGTCTGACACCACCACGCTGTGAATGGTGTGCTTTTTTGTCGCATCCCACGCCTGCTGGCAGACTTGGCGCGCACCCAGCGAGGTGGCAATGCTGGTAATCGCAGGCAGTGTGATGCGCTCACCTGCCGCGACCGATTGGGCGAAGGAATCTGCGCCGCGCGTTTCAACCGCAATCACCGCGACGTCTGCCCAGCCGTTGCGGTGCAGACCTTCCATCACGCCGCTTAGCAAACCACCCCCACCCACTGTCAACACGATGGCATCGGGCTTCTTTCCCTGCGCCGCCATTTCGTCCACCATCGAGGCGTGGCCTTGCCACAGCAGCGGATCATCAAAAGGGTGAATGAAGGCGTCGCTGGGCGTCAGCAGGGACACAGCCAGCGCATTGGCCTCTTGCCAAGATGCGCCATGCACCATGACCTCAGCGCCTTCAAGGCGAATCAAAGCTTGGGCGCGTTCGGTGGTGGTTTGCGGCACCACCACGGTGACGGGAATGCCCAGTTGTCGCCCGGCGTAGGCCACCGCAATGCCCGCATTGCCACCCGACGATGAAATGAAGCGCTTCACTCCCCGCTGCGCGTGCGTCTGACAGGCCAGCCCGACCCCGCGAATTTTGAACGAACCCGGCGGCTGCAAGGCCTCCATCTTCAGCCAAATGGAACGCCCGGCGTGGCACGTTAGCGCCTGAGATTCAAAGTACGGGGTTTCGATATGCAGAGCCGTCATGTGGAGCGCACCATTAAAGCGATGAAAGGTGACACCTTAACAGCAGCGCCGCGATGCCAGTTGGGGTCATTCGTGCGACGTCACCACAGTGCGCTCCACGCGCCTGCTGGCTATACTCCAACGCTCTTAAATAGGCGGGGCGGCTCGGTTTTAAGCGTTTTTGGGGCCACAGCGCCGCCCCATCACGACGTGCAGCAGAGGCGATTCCGGCACTGGCACCTCGCTCCAAACGCACCCACTGGCTTGCTCAAAGTTCCTCATGAATATCGGTATCGTCTTCGCCACATCGGCTTATGTGTTCTGGGGTTTGTTCCCGCTGTATTTCACGCAGGTGGCCGAAGTGCCGTCTTTGGAAGTGGTGCTGCACCGCACGGTGTGGGCGATGGTGTTTATCTTGGTGATCCTGACGGTGTTGAAGCGTTGGGCTTGGATTGGGGCCCTGCGCCACCAACCCCGGGTGTTGAGCGCCTTTGCGCTGTCAGCCCTGTTGCTGTCCACCAACTGGTTGGTGTACGTGTGGGCGGTGAAAAACGGCCATGTGCTGGACGCCAGCTTGGGCTACTTCATGCTGCCCTTGATTAACGTGGCGCTGGGCTTGGTTTTTCTGAACGAGCGACCCAGGCGTGGGCAGTGGTTTGCAGTGGGCGTGGCGGCGACTGGCGTGTTGTGGCTGGCCTTGCAAACTGCTCATTTCCCCTGGGTGGCGCTGGTGCTGGCCTTGACCTTTGGCTTCTACGGCTTGATGCGCAAGACCGCGTCACTGGGCGCACTGGAAGGTTTGGCGCTGGAGACCATGATGCTGGCACCCCTTGGTGCGGCGGTGCTCGGATTCTGGACTTGGCGCGGTCAAGGTGTGCTGGCACAGGGCAATGTGACTGAGCTGAGTTGGCTGGTCCTGGCCGGCCCGCTGACCGCCATTCCCCTGCTGCTGTTTGCTGCCGGTGCCCGCCGCATTCCCATGACCACCATGGGCATCTTGCAGTACATCTCCCCCACCCTGCAGTTCGCCTTGGGCATTTGGGCGTTCAACGAACCGCTTCAACCCGCTCGGCTCTTTGGCTTTGCGTTGATTTGGATTGCCTTGGTGATTTACACCGTGGAAAGCGGGTGGATGCGGCAGCGCGCGGTGGCCTCCACCGTCGCTCAAAAATAGGCTCAAGCGCCAGATCCACCCGCTCACGCTCACGTTCACGCTCAAAAAGCAAAGCCACCGCCTGATCGCGGGCTGAAGCGCAACCCTGAAGGACTCTTTTGCGCCGGCTTACCCCCAAACTCGTTCAAACTCATTGAGTGGCAATGGGCGGCTGAACAAATAGCCCTGAAAGGCATCGCAGCCGTGGGCACGCAGAAACGCATGCTGTCCCTCGATCTCCACCCCTTCGGCAATCACCTCTAAGCCCATGCTCTGGCCCAGGGCGATGACGGTGCGGGCAATGGTGGCGTCATTGGGGTCCACCAGCACATCGCGCACAAATGATTGGTCGATCTTCAGCTGGTCCAGCGGCAGCAGCTTAAGGTGAGCCAGTGACGAGTAGCCGGTGCCGAAGTCGTCGAGCGAAAAGCGCACCCCCTGCTGTTTCAACAGGGTCATTTTGTCAATCACGCCGTTCAGGTCGTCCACCAGCAAACTCTCGGTCAGTTCGAGTTTGAGTTGGTTTGGATTGGCCCCGGTGCGTTGCAACACGTGCAGCACCTGGGGGGCAAAGTCAGCCTGGTGAAACTGGCGGGCGCTCACATTGACCGCCAGACAGAGGGAGCGCATCGCGGGCTGATCCGCCCAACGGGCCAGCTGGCGGCAGGCGGCCTCCAGCACCCACAGCCCCAGCGGCACGATCAAACCCGTTTCTTCGGCCAGGGGAATGAAATCGGCAGGCGACACCCTGCCGCGCTGAGGGTGCTGCCAGCGCACCAGCACCTCGGCCCCGGTGAGGGTTCGGTGATGGTCCACCTGCGCCTGAAAATGAAGCAAAAACTGCGTCTGCGCCAACCCTTGGCGCAAATCAGCCTCCCATGCGGCGCGCGCCATGATCTTGGCTTGCATGTGGGCATCGAAAAAGCGCAGCGTGTTGCGCCCCGACTCCTTGGCTTGGTACAAGGCAATGTCGGCCTGCTTGAATAGCTCTTCCAAGGAGCAGTGCTGATTGGCAAACAGGGTGACGCCGATGCTGGGCGTGCTGTGGCAGCGAATGCCCGCCAGGTCATAGGGTTTGTTCAGCTGTATCAATACCTTGTGGCCAATACCCTCCATCTGTGCCGCCGCCCCGCCGGGCTCGGTACTCAGGTTTTCCAGCAACACCACGAATTCGTCCCCGCCCAGGCGGGCCACGGTGTCACCTTCTCGCACGCAATCCACCAGTCTTTGCCCCACTTGCTGCAGCAGCAGGTCGCCCGTGTCGTGCCCGAGGGTGTCGTTGACGGTTTTGAACTTGTCCAGGTCCAGCAACATCAAGGCCCCCGTGCGCCCATTTCTCCCGCTGGTCAACATGCTCTGCTGCAGTCGGTCCATCAGCAGGCGGCGGTTGGGCAGACCGGTCAACGCGTCATAAAACGCCAGGTTCTCGATTTCTTTCTCCGCCGCCTTGCGCTGGGTAATGTCGGTCAAGGTGGCCACGTAATGCGTGGTCTCGTTATCTGGGGTTCTGACGGCGGTGATGGTGAGCCACTCGGGGTAGGCCTCGCCATTCTTGCGCCGGTTCCAGATTTCTCCTTTCCATACGCCGGTGCTGTTCAACAGGCCATGCATCGTCCGATAAAAGTCGGCACCATGGCGCCCCGAACTCAGAACGCGCGGGTTTTGCCCCACCGCCTCCGCCGCGCTGTAGCCGGTAATGGCCGTGAAGGCGCTGTTGACCTGCAGAATCACGCTATGGCGGTCGGTGACGAACATGCCCTCCTGCGACTCGAACGCGGTGGCCGCAATGCGCAGCCGGGTGTCGGCTTCCCGGCGTTTCTCCATGTTGTCCAGAAAGGCATTGAACCAGCTCACCAACTCGCCAATTTGCGCCAGCGACTTGGGTCGCTCCATGCGCCAATGAAAGGCCAACCGACCCTGTTGAAATTGCTCGAAACCGGCAGAAATAGCGCCAATCGGGTTGACGATGCGCAGGGTGAACAGCCTGACAAAGACCGCAATCAGCACCAAGCTAAGCAGCAGCATGATGTTGCCCATCCGCTCAATCTTGGCCATCGGCGCCAACAAAGTCGCTTTGGGAATGATGCTGATCACATACCAATTTTTGTCAGGCATTTGTGAGTAGCTCAGCAGCACCTCCGTGTCGCCCAAGCGTTGAAGGAAAGAGCCGGTTTGGCCCCTCAGCAGCTGGGCAAAGTCGGCGGCAACGGGGGTGCCGATTTTGCTTTTATCGGGATGGTAGATCAGGCGCTGCTGGTCATCCATGACCAGCAAGTAACCGCCCTGCCCCTGATGGATGGCACTGAAGTGTGCGTGCAGCACATCGGTGGAGTAGTTGATCACCAGCATGCCAACCGGCTCCGCCTTGAGCCAGGACGAGTCCGGATGCATCACCAGCTTGCTGGCCACCACCACTTTGCGAGCGCTGGAGTAGGTCTGCACGTTGTCTTCAACGCCGTGCCAGACCACCGACTTATTGGCTTTGAAAGTGCGCGCCATCAAAATGTCGCGCAGTTCAAGCCGTTGGTCTGCATTGGTCAGCGAGTCGCCCACATGGTATTGCGTGCCATTGAGAGAAAACAGGTCGATCGAGACCAAGCCTTTGAGGTTTCGGTAATTGCTCAGCAAGTAGCCAATGCGGGCTTTGGTGGCCAGCGTGTCGTAACTGGAGCTGTTGGATGCCCCATCCACGTTGGCCAGAGAGCGGTTGATTTCTTCGACCTGCCCCAAGTTGCCCGCCAGCGCCTCAATTTGCTCCATCTGCAGGGTCAAATAATCGCGCTGATGGTCAAGAATTTCCAGGCTATGGCGGGTGGCGGTGTCCAAAATGGACTGCTGTGTAGCCCGGTACGAAACGACGTAATAGGTCAACAGCGGCAAAAGACTCATGGCCAGCACGATGCTGGAGAGTTGCAGGGCAAAATTTTGCTTGGGGTGCGTCAGCACTCGCCAAGCCTCAGAAACCCAGTTCATTCCGGCTTATTTCAAGGTGTGAGCGGTGACCAAGGCAGCCTCAACTTCAAGTTCCAAAGGGGGGGATTCGCCGTTGAGCAGGCGCAGCGCCGTCATCACCCCCAAATACCCCTGCTCATTGGCCTGCTGGTCCACCGTGGCGGTCAACTGACCGGCCCGAATGGCGGTCTTCGCCTCGTTCAGCGCGTCAAAACCGGCGACCCGTACGGTAGTGTTGCCTGCTTCCTGCAGGTATTTGAGGACGCCAATGGCCATCATGTCGTTGGCGCAGAACACCACGCCGATCTTCGGATGAGCTTTGAAGACGCGCTGGGCAAGCTCGTAGGCCTCGTCGATCTTCCAGTTGGCCGTTTCCATGGCCACGATGGTCAGATGGGCGTTGTCGTTGAACGCTCGCTCGGCGCCGCGTTTGCGTTGTTGGGCGTTGTCGGCGGTGCGTATGCCCTCAATGATCGCGGCCTCGGTGGGACGATGAACCGCGTCGGCCAAGAATTTGGCGGCTTGGTACGCCCCTTTTTCATTGTTCACGCTGATGAAGGGCACCGGTTTCATGCCGACAGCCGCCATGGCGTCAGCGCTGAGTCGGTTGTCGATGTTGACGATTTGAATGCCGGCGTCTTGCGCCTTTTTCAACACCGGCACCAAGCGCATGGAGTCGCCCGGCGCAATCACAATCGCCTGCGCCTTGGCCTGAATTTCTTTCTCAACCAGCTGAATTTGCTGCTCAATCGAGGTTTCTTGGGTCGCTGTTTTAACCTGCAAATCAATGCCTGACTCTTGTTGCGCCCGGCGAGCGCCCAGCTCCATGTCCACAAAGAAGGGATTGGTCAGGGTCTTCATGATGAGCACAACCCGGGGGGCAGGCGCGCCCTTCTGGGCCGGTGAAGCCGTCGCGACCCCGGTCGTCACGGTGACAGCAGCCACCGGAGGGCGGGTAGAGTCGCCGCATGCGCTCAGCAGCAGGTGGAGCGCCACCATCGTCAACAAACCGACATGTCGCATATTTTCTTTCGAGCAGCAAAGAGAAACTCTTGCAAATTCAAGGCAGTGATGACTGAATACACGCAAGATCTATTGCCACTCTTATACCGGAAGTCTCTTACCGCCTGCGGTGCGAATCTCGGCCGCCACCGTCTCAGCCGCTGGGCCCAAATCATTCACCAGCACCTTAGCGCCCCTAGCAGCCTGTCGGGCTT
>JAGODZ010000132.1 GCA_017997975.1 Rhodoferax sp. | reverse complement strand
TCCTGAACGCCAAACCCTGGTGGTGAACCTGACACCTGGGCGGGAAAATCGAGTGTCTCAGCCGGCTTGATGGCGCTTCCGCGGTGCGATACTTGGCCTCATGCGGTTAAAACGCCTATCCGTTTCCGATATTCACTAGGAGTCTTCAGTAATTGAATTCCCCTGCAGAATGCCCAAGGTCCAAAAATCAAGCAGCGAGACAATATACCTGAAAAGGCAATTATTCCCAAGGATCATGCACAGAGTTAGCTTTGTTTTAGACAAACATTGGCTGGTATTTTTCTATGCTGACAACCGTACAATCGCGCGCCCAGTCAGACCTTCAGCATGCACACATCAACCGAAACTTTTGACCCACTTCCTCTGTTGTTGAGATTTGCGCCAAAGGCCAGATTGTTCGATGCCGGGGAATTCTGTGACACATCTCTGTTCCAGCAGCAGCCGGGCATAGGCAGCTTGCACCTGCTGAGCCGTGGCACGATTTATGCGCGCCAAGATGGCATGAAGCCCATCGAGATCAAGGCCCCAAGCTTGGTTCTTATTCCGAGGAAAGATGCCGTTCAAGTCAACGGCATCAACATCCCAGAAACCGAGTGGATGTGCGCCACGCTCAGCGACTTTGGCATGCCCTTAGCGGCCCTCTTGCCAGACTGCTCAGTTATAGATCTGCACCTCGCCCCTCGGTTGCGCAACGTTGTCGACTGGTTGTTCGAGGAGGCCGACAGGCGTGCCTATGGGTACATGGCGGCCATTGACCGATTGCTGCAGACGGCTTTGGTGATGGTCATCCGGCACTTGTTTGAGACAAAGACGCTGTGCGGTGGTTTGCTCAACACGATGTCTGATCCCAAGTTGCGACTTACGCTTGAAGCCCTTCATGAAGCACCGGAGCGCGACTGGACGTTGGACAGCATGGCAGCACTTGCCAGCCTTTCTCGCTCTGCTTTTGCGCAACGTTTTACGCAGGTCATGGGCATGCCACCACTGACCTATTTGACTGAGTGGCGCATGACCGCTGCGCGCGATTTGCTGATCCAGGGCAAGCCGGTGAAGGTTGTGGCATCCGCTGTTGGGTATCAAAGCGCGGCGGCGTTTTCACGTGTTTTCATCAGACATGTTGGTTTTTCACCAAGCGAATGGCAGCGATTGCAACAAAATTTGGGTTGATTTGACTGCTTATTCGCTCGGGCTTTGTGAGATCGGCATCTGAATACGGACGATCAGCATCAAGTGAAAAACCCGGTTTGGGTTTAAAACACCTTGCTGATGCCCATCTCTACTGGGTTGCCGCAGCGATGCCCCGCGCACGGTGAACACTTTTGTTGACGGGAGCGAAAGGAATCATCAAATGACTCAACATGAAACGGCCATCCTGGCCGGCGGCTGCTTTTGGGGCATGCAGGAGTTGGTGAGAAAGTTGCCCGGGGTCATCAGCACCCGTGCAGGCTACAGCGGCGGCGATGTTCCCAACGCCACCTACCGAAATCACGGCAACCATGCTGAGGCCTTGGAGGTTGTCTTTGACCCGCTAAAGCTCAGCTTCCGCGATCTGCTGGCGTTCTTCTTCCAGATTCATGATCCGAGCACACCCTTACGACAAGGCAATGACCGGGGCGCTTCCTACCGGTCGGCCATCTATTTCACCTCACCAGAACAGCAACGTGTGGCGCTGGACACCATTGCCGATGTGGATGCCTCAGGCTTGTGGCCGGGCAAGGTGGTTACTGAAGTGGAAGCCGCAGGCCCATTTTGGGAAGCTGAGGCCGAGCACCAGGACTACCTGCAGCGCCGCCCCAATGGATACACCTGCCATTTTGTGCGACCCAACTGGAAGCTGCCTAGTCGCGCCTAGCCTTTGAGGGGAGAGCAGGTGCTCGACCTTGTTCGAGCTGGATTGATTTTTGACTAACTGGCCATTACAACTGGAGATTTTGATGAACCGGAATGTGATAACTGGTGTGGCACCAGAGCTGCGTGTTTCTCAATGGATCGATGCCGAGGGGCAATCCATCGCTCCGCTGAAGCTTTCTGACCTGGGCGGCGGCTTCAAAGTGATCTACTGTTTTCAGTCCTGGTGCCCTGGGTGCCATAGCCATGGGTTTCCCACCCTGAAGGCTCTGGTGAAAGGTTTAGCTGGCAAGGGCTTTGGCTTCGCCGCTGTGCAGACGGTGTTTGAAGGCGAGACCGCCAACACCTTTGAGCGCCTGCGCGAAATACAGTTGCGGTATGCCTTGCCCATTCCCTTTGGGCACGAAGTGGCGGGTGAAGCCCGCTACCCCAGTTTGATGGCCGACTACAGCACCCGTGGCACACCTTGGTTCATCGTCATCGACCCCATGGGCGAGGTGCTGCACAGTGATTTTCATCTGGATGCGGATCGCTTGATTTCTGCTTTTGGTGGCATTGACGATTTGCCCCTGGCCGCATGATGACGGCGAGCGACACCATGAACAACGCCACGCTGCAACTGCAGCTTGATAACAGCTATGCACGCGAACTGGAAGGTTGCTACGTTCCGTGGCAACCGGCTGGCTCCCCCAACGCCAGACTGATCAAACTCAACCAAGCCTTGGCGCTTGAACTGGGTCTTACACCTGCGCTGTTCAGTGCGGAGGAGGCATTGGGTGCCTTTTCGGGCAATGTGGTTCCGCCGACGGCGCAACCGCTGGCGCAGGCCTATGCCGGACATCAGTTTGGGCATTTTTCGCCTCAACTGGGGGATGGTCGTGCCGTGCTGCTGGGCGAACGCATTGATCAGAATGGCCAGCGCCGTGACATCGCGCTCAAGGGCTCTGGTCGCACGCCGTTTTCGCGCAGCGGCGATGGTCTGGCCACGCTAGGCCCCGTGCTGCGTGAATACCTGATGGGGGAAGCCATGCATGCGCTGGGCATTCCAACCACGAGAGGCTTGGCCGTGGTGTCCACTGGCGAAAGCGTTCAACGCGAGCGTGAATTGCCCGGTGCTGTGCTGACACGCGTTGCAGCGAGTCATCTGCGCATAGGTACTTTCGAATTTTTTGCCTCTCGCGGAGACACTGCCACATTGCGGCGCTTGGCAGACTATGCGATTGCCCGTCACGACCTTTCACTGGTTGGCGCGCCTGACCGCTACCTTGGCCTGCTCAAGGCCGTGGCAGAACGCCAAGCCTTGCTGGTCGCCCGCTGGATGGGCGTTGGCTTTGTCCATGGGGTGATGAATACCGACAACATGACCATTTCTGGCGAGACCATCGACTATGGCCCTTGCGCGTTCATCGAGCACCTTGACCCAAAAGCCGTGTTCAGTTCTATCGACCGCCATGCACGTTATGCCTTTGGCAATCAACCCCCCATCGCGCAGTGGAACATCGCCCGGCTTGCGCAAGCCCTGTTGCCCTTGATTGACGACGATGAGGCTCGCGCTGGTGAGTTGGCGGCAGACGTCGTCAACGGGTTCGCTGACCGTTTCGAGCAGCATTGGCAGCGAGTTCTGCACGCCAAACTGGCTTTGCCCGACCAAACGCCAGAGGATTCGATGCTGGGAAATGACTACCTTCAACTGCTGCAAACCCACCGGATTGACTACACCCTGGGGTTTCGCCGATTGATGGATGCCGCAACGGGTGACGACGCCCCACTTCAGGCGTTGTTTGGGCAAGCGCAACCACAGCTCACCGCTTGGCTGGAACGCTGGCGCCAACGCACGGGTGCCCGCGAAGATACTGTGGCCAAACTGCGCGCGGTGAACCCCCTCTACATCGCGCGCAACCATCAGGTCGAAGCAGCGCTTGCTGCTGCAGTGGATGAGGCTGACTTTGCACCTTTCGAGCGATTGTTGGCGGTGCTTCAGCACCCCTTTGACGAACGAGAAGAAGACCAAGCGTTTTCGAGGCCAGCCCCTGCTGAGCAGACAGCTTGCTACAAAACATTTTGCGGAACCTAGGAAGGGATAAATGACATGAACGACACCCACAACAGCGCAGGCATTCAAGACCAGGCCGCACCCGAGCTTGGTGTGACCCGGTGGATCGACCCCACGGGGCAAGTTATGCCAGGCTACGGTTTGGACAACATGCCGGGCCGTTTCAAGTTGATCTTTTGTTATCAACATGCTTGCCCTGGTTGCCACCTGACCGGATTTCCAGCACTGATCAAACTGTTTGAAGCATTTCGAGGCAACCGCCTTGTCAGCTTTGCTGCCGTGCAGACCGTGTTTGAGGACTTTGACGACAACCGCTACGAGCACATCCTTGAAGATCAGGTCAAGTACGCCCTGCCCATCCCTTTTGGCTATGACAGTGGCGCTGGGCACGAGGGTGACAGCTCGGTCTTGATGCAGCGCTACCGCAGCGGCGGCACCCCTTGGTTCATCTTGATTGATCCCGATGGGCAAGTAATCTACAACCATTTCCGGCTTGATGCGGACAAGCTGATTGCATTTCTGAAGCGCGCTGAAGCGGCAACACCAGAGCCCGCGGCTGACGCAGGCACTTTGACCTGGCGCGGTGTGCTTGAGTTGACCAGCAAAGGCAACCCAGCACCGCCGCAGCGGCTGGAGCTCAGTGAAGCAGAGTGGCGCGAGCGTCTGAGCGATGAGCAATACCGTGTGGCACGTCAAAAGGGCACCGAGCGGGCGCACAGTTCGGCCATGTGCGCGCTGTTTGAGCCCGGTCGCTATGGCTGCGTTTGCTGCGGCACCGAACTCTTTGATGCCTCGACAAAGTTCGACAGCAAGAGCGGGTGGCCAAGTTTCACCCAAGCCCTGGCACCGGGTCTTGTTGCTTATCACCAGGATGCGAGCCATGGCATGCGAAGGGTTGAGACCACCTGCAACGTGTGCGATGCGCATCTGGGCCATGTCTTTCCCGATGGACCCGCCCCCAGCGGGCTGCGCTATTGCATGAATGCTGTCGCGCTCGTGAAGAGCTAATCCCACCCTTTGAATTCAATCAACGAAGAGAACCGCTAATATGAAAGCCACCTGGAACGGCAAAGTCATCGCCGAGAGCAATGACATCGTGGAAGTCGAAGGCAACGCCTACTTTCCCCTGAGTTCAATCCACCGCGACTACTTCAAGGACAGCTCGACCCACACCACCTGTCCGTGGAAAGGCCGGGCAAGCTACTTTGTCATCGACGTTGACGGCAACGTCAACCGGGACGCGGCCTGGACTTACCCCACGCCACTGCCTGGCGCTGAAGCCGTTACAGATCGTGTCGCGTTTTGGCGTGGCGTCAAGGTGAGCGAATGATGGGACAAGCGTCATTTGACCTGATCGTCATCGGGGCGGGGCAAGCTGGCCCCTTTTTGGCGGCCAAGCTGGCCCATGCCGGCAAAAAGGTGGCCTTGATAGAAGCGCGCCAACTGGGCGGCACCTGTGTCAACCGGGGTTGCACGCCCACCAAAACCCTGCGCAAGTCCGCACGGGTCGCCTACATGGCACGCCGCGCTGCCGAGTTCGGCGTGGATGTGGGCCCTGTCACGGTGAACTTTGGTGTGGCCATGGCGCGCATGCGCAAACGCATCACGGATGCACGCACTGGGCTGGAGGGCTGGCTTGGCGCGCTGCCCGGCTTGACCATTCACTACGCGCATGGTCAGCTGGCCGGTCGTGATGGCGCGGACTTCATTGTTCAAGCGGGCGAGCACACCCTTCGCGCACCGCAAGTGGTCTTGAACACCGGCACGCGTTCTTTCATGCCACCGATCCCGGGTCTGAGCACGGTGCCAGCGTTAGACAGTGAGGGTTTGTTGGCGCTGGATGAGTTGCCGAAGAAACTGGTGATCATCGGTGGCGGGTACATCAGCCTGGAGATGGCACAAATCTTCCGTCGCCTGGGCGCAGAGGTAAGCGTCATTGAAAACAACCCACGGCTGACATCACGGGAAGACCTCGACGTTTCGGCCGCTATTACCGATTTACTCTTGTCGGAGGGCATCGAGGTGATCACAGGGGCGAAAGTCGAAAGCGTTCAGCCAGGTGACCTGCCAGGTCACAGCCGTGTGCAGTTGACCGATGGACGCCTGATTGAAGGCAGCCATCTTCTTATTGCGACAGGGCGGACGCCCAATACAGACGCTCTTGGCCTGGAAAGTGTGGGCTTGAAGACCAATCCGCGTGGCTACATCCAGACCAATGCGCGCCTGGAAACCGAAGTTCCCGGCATTTGGGCCTTAGGTGACATCAATCAGCGCGGCGCGTTTACCCACACGAGCTACCATGACCACGAGATACTCGCGGCGAATCTGGCCGGTGGTCAGCGCAGCGCGGATGATCGCAACAGCATCTACGCCATGTTCACTGACCCGCCGTTGGCGCATGTCGGTTTGTACGAGGCCGATGCGCTGCGTTTGGTAGAGCAGGGGCGTCGCATCTCGCAGGCGGTGCACCAGATGAAGGACATCAGCCGCGCGAAAGAAGAAAGCGAAACCCATGGCCTGATCAAGCTGCTGATCGACGAGGACACCGGTCTGTTTCTGGGGGCCACCATGATGGGGATTGCGGCAGACGAGATCATCCACAGCATCAGCCTGGTCATGGCTTGCGGGGGCACCTGGCAAAGCGTGCGCGAGGCCTTGCCAGCACACCCAACCGTGACCGAATTTCTACCCACCATCATTGATCGTCGAAAAGCGCTTTTGGCACGAGAATGAGAAGCTCAACCATGTCACCTGAAAACATTCTGCGTGAGCGATACCGGGACGTGCGGTGCCGGTCCGAGCGCATTTGTGCGCCCTTGGCAGCGGAGGACCATGTACCGCAACCGGTCGCAGAGGTCAGCCCGCCCAAATGGCATCTTGCGCACACCAGTTGGTTTTTTGAATCCTTGGTCCTCCAACGGTATCAACCAACCTACAGCGTCTTCCATCCGCGCTACGCATATCTCTTCAACAGCTACTACAAAGGTGCTGGCAGCCATCTGCCACGGCACCAGCGTGGTGACCTGAGCCGGCCCACGGTGGCCGAGGTGTTGGCTTACCGCGCCCATGTGGATGCTGCGATGCTTGAGCTGCTGGGCAGAAAGTTGATGCCTGACGTTGCCGCACTTATTGAGCTGGGCTTGCACCATGAGCAACAGCACCAGGAGTTGCTGCTGACGGACATCAAGTACATCCTTGGCAACAACCCACTGGCACCCGACTACGACCCCATAAGAGTCAGTGCCATCGACCTGACTGCCGAACACGACGGCACATGCCCGCCACTGGATGACTGGTTGGATGTCCCTGCCGCCATGGTCCAGATTGGCCATGTCGGCCCGGGTTTTGCGTTCGACAACGAGTCGCCGCAGCATCCAGTGTGGGTGCCTGCAACGCAACTTAGGCGCGCGCTGGTCACCAATGCCGAGTACCTGGCGTTCATACAAAGCGGTGGCTATGAGCGGCACGAGTTCTGGCACTCTGACGGGTGGGACTGGGTTCAGAGCCTGCCGCAAAAAGCGCCTTTGTATTGGCACCCCTCCCCGGACGATTCAGCGCAGTGGTTGCATTTCACTTTGACCGGTGTACAACCCTTGCCAGCGACAGCCCCAGTCACGCATCTGAGTTATTTTGAAGCACACGCGTTTTGCCAGTGGGCAGGCTGGCGTTTGCCCACAGAGTTCGAATGGGAAGTCGGTGCACCGCACTTCAACTGGGGACGGCGTTGGGAATGGACACAAAGTGCGTATCAGCCGTACCCCGGATTTAAGCGCAGTGCTGACATCGTGGGCGAGTACAACGGCAAGTTCATGGTCAATCAGCAGGTGCTGCGCGGGGCCTCTTTCGCCACGCCACCCGGACATGCTCGTCTGACCTACCGCAACTTCTTTCATGCCAACACTCGCTGGCAATACAGCGGACTGCGCCCTGCGCGCGATCCCATCACCAAGGCGTTGTCATGAACGAATCAGAAATCCTCGCAAGTCATGTGCAGTCGGGCCTCAGTGCCTCTCAAAAGAAACTATCGTCCGCCTGGTTTTACGACGACGAAGGCTCGCGCCTGTTCCAGCGCATCATGGCGCTACCCGAGTACTACCTGACTGGTTTGGAGCATCAGTTGCTGCGGGAGCGCGCTGGTGAACTGGCACGCTGGATTGACCCGGACAACACACCTCTGGACTTGATTGAACTGGGCAGTGGCGACGGTGAGAAAACGCTCAGTCTGTGCCAGGTACTCCATGCCAATGATTTGGACTGTATTTACCGGCCCATGGATGTTTCAGCCCATGCACTGGCCGAATTGAGCCAGCGATTCGACACCCATTTGCCCGGTTTTTCAATCGCACCAGTGTTGGGTGACTACTTTGAACATTGGCCAGAGGCTTGCGCAGAGCGGCGCCAGGTGGCCATGCTGCTGGGCAGCAACCTGGGCAACCTGGATGAAATTGCCGCCGTTGGTCTGTTGAAGCGCATCCACTCCCAACTGCGCGGGGGAGATGTCTTGCTGTTGGGCCTCGACTTGGTCAAGAGTCCCATGGTCATTCAAGCGGCATACAGCGACTCACAAGGTGTCACAGCCGCCTTCAATTTGAACCTGTTGACACGCCTTAATCGTGAACTGGGCATGAACTTCAACTTGGAGCACTTCAGTCACTATGCCTGTTATTGCCCTTTGAAGCAGGCCGCCTACAGTTTCCTGGTCAGCCACATCGATCAGTCCGTTCACTGCGAGACACTTCAACAGGACTTTGAGTTTCATGCCGGTGAAACCATTCACACCGAGCAATCGCAAAAGTACACATCGGCAGACATTGCGCACCTGGCGCAGGCCAGTGGGTTTCAAAACACCAGCGTCATCACCGACGAACGCGGGTGGTATGCCCTGACCGTTTGGCATAAACCTGCCCTTGGGGCGTGAGTCCAACACCATCCCTGCTGGCTAGAGTTGGCCAGCGCGGGTCAGTTCGACGGCCAGGGCGACCACCACACCCCCAAGCCCTTCGTGCGCAAAGCGTTTGCCAAGTATCTTGAGTGCGGCATCTTTGCCCATGGCTTTGCCCG
>JAGODZ010000014.1 GCA_017997975.1 Rhodoferax sp. | reverse complement strand
GTTGTTTGTGATCACCGCCATTGGAGCGACCTTAACGACCACTTCCGCCGACCGGTCCTTGCTGTTGGCTTTACCCGCGATGGCAGCACTGGCTGCCTTCGCACTGCCCACACTTCGGCGCAGCGTAGCCGCTCTGGTCGATTGGTTCACCCTGCTCTTTTTCTCAGGCTGCGCGCTGATCATTTGGATTGTCTGGATTTCCATGCAAACCGGCATTCCACGCCAACCTGCTGCCAACGTGATGCGCCTGGCACCCGGCTTTGAAAGCAGCTTCTCCATCACCGCCTTTGGGGTCGCTGTTGCGGCGACGCTGGCTTGGCTCTGGTTGGTGAAGTGGCGAGTGGGTCGCCACCGTGCGGCCATCTGGAAAAGCTTGGTGCTGCCTGCGGGTGGAGCCGCGTTGAGTTGGTTGTTATTGATGACACTGTGGCTCCCCTTATTGGACTATGCCCGCAGCTACGCCCCTTTGGTGCGCCGAACCTTGATCGTCATGCAGCAACCACCCAGTTGCGTGCAAGTTCATGGGCTCAGTCGCAGCCAAGTGGCCGCCTTTCGATTCCACGGCAAGCTCAAAGTGGTACCCGCGTCCACAGAAGCGCAGTGCCCTTGGCTGATCGTTGACAAAGATGCGATGCCGACCCTCTCAGGTGCGGTTGATCGGGACGAGTGGACTTACCACAGCTCCCTTAGGCACCCCGCAGACCGAGACGAGGACCTCACGGTGTTTCGACGCAAAAGCGCTAACCTTCTATAGCGCCGATTTCGGTTGATGCCTGATTCGACTGGCGGGAAAAAAAATGCTGAAGGTTGATCCTGCGCCCAGCTTGCTCTCGATCTTCAACTCTGCGCCGTGACGTTGGGCCACGTGCTTCACAATGGCAAGGCCCAACCCAGTCCCCCCGGTGTCGCGTGAACGGCTTCGGTCTACCCGATAAAAACGTTCTGTCAGCCGGGGAAGATGCTCTTCAGCGATTCCCGGGCCGCTGTCCGTTACAGAAAAGACACCTTTCCCGTCAGGAAGCCGATCGAATCGGACCCGTATCGTCCCACCCACCGCGGTGTAACGAATCGCATTGCCCACCAAATTGCTCATGGCGCTTCTGAATTCGTTGAGCGCGCCTGCCACTTCATCCAAAGTGGGTCGCTCAAACACAAGGCGATGCACACAGTCGGGAGAGCCATGTAACGCGGCAGACAAACTGCACCCCTCCTGCTCCAACTCATCCATCAAACCGGCCACCTGAATCCACTCAGAGCCACCGGGTGGCGGGCTACCTTCCAGTCGGGACAACGTTAACAAGTCGCTGACCAGCGTCTGCATGCGCTCGGCCTGAAGCGCCATCAAGGCCAAGTAGCGAACTCGCTCCTCTTCATTCAAGGGCAGGGTTTGCAAGGTTTCCACAAAACCGGAAAGCACGGTCAATGGCGTGCGTATCTCGTGCGAGACGTTGGCAACAAAATCTCGCCGCATGGCTTCCGCCTGTTGCACCGCGGTCACGTCCCTTGACAGCAGCAACAGACGCCTCTCGCCATAAGGGTGAAGTTGCACGGACAATTGAACCGGTCTGAATGGCGTGCTTTGCCGTCCTGGCATGACCAATTCGGTTGAATAGTTCTGGCTGGAAAAATAGCTGGCAAAGCCGGGGTCACGCACCAAATTGCCAAAATGCTGCAGCCGGTCTCGCTCAGCGTCCAAGCCAAAATGAGCGGTCGCAATTTGATTGAACCACTCAATTTGTCCGTCTGAATCGAGCATCACGACGCCATTGGGAGAGGCTTGGAAGGCCGCTAAAAAGTCCTTCAAACGGCCTTGGCTTTCGGCCGTTAACTGCTCGCGGTTGCGAACGAGCCGCCTGACGCGATCAGACAATTCACCCCACATCCCAGTGCGCATCGCCACTTCAGAGGTGGCACCCAGCCGCAACCAGCGCAGCAAACGCACGCCACGCGACACGTCAATCAGCAGCCAAATCAAGCCGCCACCCACAACCCCAATCAAGGCCCCCAATGCAGGTCGCTCAGAACCCAACTGAACCCACCCCGCAGCAGCTCCAACCGCCTGAAAAAATAAGAACGTGAAAACCCGCCAAAACATGCTTAAGCCAACCCGGACATCATTGCTATGCCAAAAAGGTCAACATCAAACGCTGATCCGAGGCTTCACCCCGGCAGCAACCTGCGAGGTGATGCGGTAACCGGCACCCCGCACGGTCTCCACCATCGGACTGGCCGACGCGCCAAGCGCCTCGCGCAGCCGCTTGATATGAACATCTACCGTGCGTTCCTCAATGAAGACATGGTCCCCCCACACTTGGTCCAGCAACTGAGCACGGCTGTGGACTCGCTCGGCATGCGTCATCAGGTACTGAAGCAACTTGAATTCTGTGGGCCCGAGTTTCAGCGCGTCATCTGCAAAGGTCACGCGGTAGGTTGAAGCGTCCAACGCAAGCGCACCCACAGTCACCACGCCCCCCACCTGTTCAGGGGCTCTGCGACGCAACACAGCGCGCACACGGGCTAACAGTTCTTTGATCGAAAAAGGCTTGGCCATGTAGTCATCTGCCCCGGCATCCAAACCTGAAACGCGGTCTTGCTCATCGCCTCGCGCCGTCAGCATGATGATGGGCACCGCTTTGGTACGGGGGTTCTCTCGCCAGCGCTTGGCAAGGACCAAGCCACTTTCACCGGGCAGCATCCAGTCCAACAAAATAACATCAGGGAGCACCGCATCCAACTCGACTTGCGCTGAGGTGCTGTCCATGGCCCAAGTGGGGAGAAACCCGTTGTGACGCAGATTGACGGCGATCAACTCAGCAATCGCCGGCTCGTCCTCCACAATCAACACCCGGGGCTGCTGCCTCATTTCAGAACTGACTCAATCTCTGCCATGGACGTGTGGCGCACATCGGCCCCTTTGACCACGTAAATAATGAACTCCGCGATGTTCTTGGAATGATCCCCAATGCGCTCAATGGCTTTGGCCAGAAACAAAAGGTCAAGGCTGGGGGAAATCATGCGCGGATCTTCCATCATGTAGGTGATCAGCTTGCGCACGAAGCCATCAAATTCCTTGTCAATCAGATCGTCTTCTTTCAGGATAGAAACAGCCGCTGCGGTGTCCAACCGGGCAAAAGCATCGAGTGCTTTGCGCAACAGCCCTGAGGCCATGTCCGCAGCCACCCGCAACTCCAAGGAGGGCAGTGAACGTGGAGCACCACTGTTAATGATGGAGCGCACCATGCGCGCAATCTTTTCAGCCTCGTCACCCACGCGCTCCAGATTGGCCGTGGTCTTGGAAATCGCAATCAACAGTCGCAGGTCACGTGCGGTGGGTTGTCTCCTGGCAATGATGCTGGACAATTCCCGGTCAATGTCCACCTCCATGGCGTTCACTCGCGCTTCATCAGCAGTCACTTGATTAGCGACCTCCAAGCTGAACTGCGACAAGGCGTAAATCGCTTGGCGAATTTGGGATTCAACCAAGCCACCCAACTCCATAACGCGTCCAGACACAGCGCTCAACTCGCTGTCAAATTGAGTGGAAAGATGTTTTTCAGGCATGTCAGTCTCCTTAACCAAAACGGCCAGTAATGTAATCTTCGGTCTCTTTGCGGGTCGGTTTGAAGAACATCTGCTCAGTGGAGCCAAATTCCATCAAATCACCCAAATACATGTAAGCGGTGTAATCGCTGCAGCGGGCCGCCTGCTGCATGTTGTGCGTCACGATGACCACCGTGTAATCGCTCTTCAGCTCGGTGATTAACTCCTCGACCTTGGCCGTCGAGATCGGATCAAGCGCTGAACACGGCTCGTCAAGTAACAAAACTTCAGGCTTGATGGCAATGCCGCGCGCAATGCACAGTCGCTGCTGTTGCCCACCTGACAAACTTGAGCCACTCTGGTGCAACTTGTCCTTGACCTCGGTCCATAAAGCGGCCTTGCGCAAAGCCCACTCGACACGCTCCTCCATGTCGGTCGTGTTCAGCGACTCAAAGAGTTTGACGCCAAACGCAATGTTGTCGTAAATCGACATCGGAAATGGCGTGGGCTTTTGAAACACCATGCCAACCTTGGCTCGCAGCAAGGCCACGTCTTTCTTGCTGGTCAACAGGTTTTCGCCATCCAACAGAACCTCGCCTACGGCCCGCTGCTCAGGGTACAGCTCAAACATTCGGTTAAAAATTCGCAGCAAGGTTGACTTGCCGCAACCGGAGGGACCGATGAAGGCAGTGACTTTTTTCTCAGGAATGTCGAGATTGATGTTTTTGAGCGCATGAAACTTGCCGTAATAAAAGTCAAGGTTCTTGACTGATAGCTTGGTTCGTTCTTCTATCGCCGTCGCAGCAGTGATCATGTTTGCCATTTCTCTTGTTTTTGCCAATGGGCAAGCTAGTTCTTATTCCGAGTCAACACCCGAGCCAGAATATTCAGACCCAGCACCGCTATCGTGATGAGTAAAACACCCGCCCACGCCAGTTTTTGCCAATTTTCGTACGGACTCATCGCAAATTTGAAAATGGTCACCGGCAGGCTGGCCATCGGCTCACTCAAACTCGATGTCCAAAACTGATTGCTCAACGCCGTGAACAGCAGCGGGGCCGTTTCACCGGCAATTCGCGCCACACCCAAAAGCACACCGGTGACCACGCCAGAGCGCGCCGCACGCAGTGTGATGCTTAAAACCACTTTCCACTTCGGCGCACCCAAGGCATAAGCCGCTTCGCGCAGTCCGGGCGGCACCAGTTGAAGCATGTTCTCGGTCGTGCGAATCACCACCGGAATCACAATCAATGCCAGCGCCACCACGCCTGCATAGCCAGAAAATGAGTTGAAACGCGACACCACGACCGCGTAAACAAACAAACCGATGACGATGGAGGGCGCAGACAGCAAGATGTCGTTGACAAAACGGGTCACGTTGGCCAACCACCCTTTGCTGTCAAACTCTGCCAGATAAATACCGGCCATGATGCCAATGGGGGTGCCCACGAAGGTCGCCAGCGCCACCATCAAAAACGAGCCATAAATCGCATTCGCCAGACCACCTGCATCGTTCGGAGGCGGCGTCATTTGAGTCAAGGTATCTAGGGTGAGACCACTGAGCCCTAAGCGCAGAGTCTCAATCAAAATCCAGAACAACCAAAACAAACCAAAGGCCATGGCCAGCAAGGACAAGGTCAAAGCCACGCGGTTCACAAATTTGCGTCTGGCGTAATTGGATTGGCGGTCTCTTTCCAACGCGGCCGCTTGGTGCAACAGTTCACTGGTGGTCATGACTTGGCTCCCTCTTTCTTTTTAAGTTGCGCAAGCAACAGTTTGGACAGGGTCAAAATCACAAAGGTAATAAAGAAGAGCACCAAGCCTAGGTACATGAGTGCCGCTTGGTGCAGGCCTGCGCCCGCTTCGGCGAATTCATTGGCCAGCGCAGAGGTGATGCTGTTGGCCGCTTGAAACAGGCTTAACGAGTCGAGCTGGTTAAAGTTACCAATCACAAAGGTCACCGCCATCGTCTCGCCAATGGCCCGACCCAAGCCCAGCATGATGCCGCCAATCACGCCGGCCTTGGTGTAGGGCAGCACCACTTTGGAGACCACCTCCCACGTGGTCGCACCCAAACCGTAGGCGGATTCTTTCAAAAGCGTCGGTGTCACCTCAAAAACGTCCCGCATCACCGCCGCGATGAACGGAATGATCATGATGGCCAGAATAATGCCAGCAGACAAAATGCCAATACCAACGGGCGGGCCAGACACAAAAGCACCCAGGTAGGGCACATCCGAAAACAGCGCTTGCAACGGTTGTTGCACATAGGTGGCCAACAACGGGCCAAACACCAGCAGCCCCCACATACCATAAACAATGGACGGAATGGCCGCCAGCAATTCAATCGCAGTGCCTAAGGGGCGCTTCAGCCAGGCGGGGGAGAGTTCTGTCAAAAACAGCGCAATGCCGAAACTAACGGGAACAGCAATCACCAAGGCAATGAAAGAAGTCGCCAACGTGCCATAGATCATCACCAACCCACCGAACTCTTCTTGGACCGGGTCCCAAGTCGTGCTGGTCAAAAAACCCAAACCATATTTTTCGATGGCGGGCCAAGCGCTGCTGGTTAAAGACAACAAAATGGCAATCAACACACACAGCGTGAACAGGGCCGCACCTTTGGCCAGCCAGCCAAAAATGCGGTCCGCCATTGGCCCGGATCGGGCTGCTTTCATAGGAGAGGAAGGGGTCATGACAGGTCCGGAAGAGCTTGCAGACAAGGGTAGAGGCATTTCATTGGCCGAAAGTGTAGTGGACACGTTGGGCGCCAAAGATGAAGCCAACCCGACGCCAGAGGCTTACTTCAACGCCACCGGTTTGCCAGATTCATCCTTCACCTGACCCCAAGCTTTCTCAATCACACTCACCACACTGTCGGGCATGGGCACGTAATCCAAGTCAGCGGCGATCTTGTCTCCGCTTCTGAAAGCCCAAGTGAAGAACTTGAACGTTTCAGTCGCGTTTTCAGACTTGGCTTGTTTGAGACTCATCAAGATAAAGGTGGCGGTGGTGATGGGCCAGGCGTTCTTGCCAGGCTGATCTGTAATCAGCTGGTAGAACGACTTGGACCAATCCGCACCGGCAGCCGCGGCCTTGAAGGAGTCATCGTCTGGTGCCACAAACACACCCTCCTTGTTTTTCAACAAGGTGTAGGTCATTTTGTTTTGCTTCACATAGGAGTACTCCACATAGCCGATCGAGTTAGGCAGGCGGTTGACAAACGCGGCCACACCTTCGTTGCCCTTGCCACCGGCACCCACCGGCCAGTTCACCGCTGTGCCCTCGCCCACTTTGGACTTCCACTCCGCGTGAACACGGCTCAGGTAATTGGTGAAGTTAAACGTGGTGCCCGAACCGTCCGCGCGGCGCACTGGGGCGATGGCGGCATCTGGCAAAGCCAGGCCTGGGTTCAAGGCCACGATGGCGGGATCATTCCACTTCTTGACCTTGCCCAGGTAAATATCGCCCAGCACTTGACCGTCAAGCTTCATCTGGCCCGGCGCAATGCCTTTGACATTGATCACGGGCACGGTGCCACCAATCAATGTCGGGAACTGCATCTGGCCCTTTTTGGCCAGCACCTCGTCGGTCTGAGGCATATCTGACGCACCAAAATCCACTGTGCCAGTGTCAATCTGCTTGATACCCGCACCCGATCCGATGGATTGGTAGTTCACCCGAACGCCAGTCGCTTTGTTGTAGTCGGCAGCCCATTTGGAATAAACAGGGGCTGGAAAACTGGCACCCGCACCGGTGATTTGCTGGGCATTGGCCAGACCTGATGAGGCCATCAAGGCGACACCCGTCAAATGAATCAAAGACATTTTGAAGCTAATTTTCATCGAAGGTCCTTATGGGTTGGAGGAGTGAAATTTCAGTTGTTCTAAGAACTATAAGACGCTGATATGACACTACTGTGACAACGAACCGACTCAGAGTGGAGGGGTCTTAAAGAGGCAAAGACGTCCACCGTCTCACAGGGGCGACCGTTTGATGACCGGTCAATCCCGAGGATTGGGGGCGACCGCGAATGCTATGCTGCTAGCCGAAATACAGGTACCAACACACATGACAAATGGAACTCGCCTAGCGGCAGTTGACTTGGGGTCGAATAGCTTCCGGCTTGAAATTGGCCGCATTGACCATGGGCAGTTTTACCGTACAGAGTACTTGAAAGAGACCGTTCGCCAAGGCGGCGGCCTGGATGATGAGCGCAATCTCACCGCTGAGGCCATGCAACGTGGGTGGGACTGTTTGGCTCGGTTTGGAGAACGCTTGGCCGGATTCAACGCCAACCAGGTGCGAGCAGTGGCCACACAAACCCTGCGCGAAGCGCGAAATCGGGATGAATTTCTAAGCCGCGCCCACCAAGCCCTTGGTTTTCCCATCAATATCATTGCCGGCCGCGAAGAGGCTCGCCTGATCTACCTTGGTGTTGCCGAGGGACTGCCTCAAAGCGGTGAGCGGCGCTTGGTGATTGACATTGGGGGACGCTCCACCGAGTTGATTTTGGGCCAGGGCCACTCGCCGCAAGTGATGGAGTCCTTCCGCGTGGGCAGCATCGCGTGGTCCACGCGCTATTTTCCTGACCAGCAATTCACCCCCCACGCTTTTCTAATGGCCGAAATCGCCGCCAAGGCGGTACTGGATGAGGCGATGAACATCTACCGGCGCGACACGTGGGACGTGGCTTATGGGTCTGCGGGCACGATGAATGCCGTGGGTGACGTCTTGGCTGCCTCAGGCTGGCCCGCTGGTGTGATCTCGCGCGAGGGTTTGGATTGGCTCTTGGGCAAACTGCTCAGCGCCCAAAGTGCAGACCGACTGCGCTTGCCCGGCCTCAAAGAGGACCGGCGACCCATCATGGGTGGCGGCCTCAGCATCGTTCGAGCGCTCTTCGATTTGTTGCAGATTGATCAGGTGGTGCACGCCACCGGTGGGCTACGCCATGGCCTTCTGTATGACCTGACGGGCAGAGAAAAAGGGCAAACCGATGTTCGAGCCCAGTCCATTCAACGGCTGGCTTCCAAGTTTGGCACGGACCGTGCTCACGGGGAGCGGGTCGCCAAGGCGGCCGATCATTTTCTTGGGTTGTTATTGAAAGAGAGCCAACCATCGGGCGCACTTTTTTCTGAAAAATCACGGCAAACCCTGGGCTGGGCCACCCTGCTTCATGAAATTGGTAGCCACGTTTCGCACAGTGACCACCACAAGCACGGCGCCTACATCTTGAACCACGCCGACGCGATGGGGTTCTCCATTTCAGAACTCCAAGAGCTCAGCATGCTGGTCTTGGGCCAAAAAGGAAAATTGAAAAAAATCCCCCTCGACTTTGAGAACGACGGCTTGATGCACCAGCTACTGGCCCTGCGTCTGGCTGTTGCGGTGTGTCACGCCCGACGCGATCCTGAGATCAGTGGCTTGACTTTGTCCATTGACCCCACCGTGCCCCGGCGCTTCAATCTCACCTACCCCGCACCCTGGGCGGAAAGTTTTCCTCAATCCGCTTACTTGCTGAGAGAGGAAGCCGTGGCGTGGCAGCGCACCCCTTGGACCTTGACGGTGTCACAGAACTGACCTAGGACTCTTCGAACAAAGAAGACGAAGCAAACCTCACCCCGGCTGGATAGAAAAACGGTGCTCCACCACCCCTAACGCAAAAAGCCCGCTGAGCGGGCTTTTTAATCGTCGGTTCTTTTCTCGAATTACTGCAAGGGAACGCCTGTTTTGGACTGCAGCTCTTCGCGGGTCACGCCCGGTGCAATCTCCACCACTTTCAAGCCGTGAGGCGTCACATCCATCACCGCCAGATCGGTGATGATGCGGTCCACCACGCCCACGCCCGTTAACGGCAGGGTGCACTTGGGCAAAATTTTCAGGTCAATGGTGCCGTCTTTTTTCTTGGCCACGTGCTCCATCAGGACGATCACGCTTTTAACGCCGCCCACCAGGTCCATCGCACCGCCCATGCCTTTGACCATCTTGCCGGGAATCATCCAGTTGGCCAAATCGCCCTTCTCGCTCACCTGCATCGCGCCCAAAATACTGAGGTTGATTTTGCCGCCGCGAATCATGGCAAAGCTGTCGTGGCTGCCGAAGATGCTCGAACCCGGCAGCGTCGTCACGGTTTGTTTGCCCGCATTGATGAGGTCGGCATCGACTTCGTCTTCGGTGGGAAAGGGGCCAATGCCCAGCATGCCGTTTTCGCTTTGCAACCAGACCTCGATGTCAGGGCTAACGAAGTTGGCCACCAACGTGGGCAAGCCAATGCCAAGGTTGACGTAGAAGCCGTCTTGCAATTCTTTGGCTGCAATGGCCGCCATTTGGTCGTGTGTCCAAGCCATGATCAAACTCCTGCTTTCTCGGTGAGGGTGCGTTTCTCGATGCGTTTTTCTGGGGTCGTGTTCAGCACAATGCGGTGCACATAAATGCCCGGCAAATGCACCGAGTCAGGATCGAAGGTGCCGGTGTCGACAATCTCCTCCACTTCAACCACAGAAATCTTGCCCGCCATCGCCACCGCGGGGTTGAAGTTGCGCGCGGTGCGGCGAAACAGCAAGTTGCCACTCTTGTCGGCTTTCCACGCTTTGACCAGCGAGACCTCAGGCAACAAGGCGTGCTCCATGATGTAGGTGTGGCCGTCAAACTCACGGGCTTCTTTGCCCTCGGCGACCAGCGTGCCCACGCCGGTGCGGGTGTAGAAGGCGGGAATGCCGGCGCCGCCGGCGCGCAGCTTTTCGGCCAGCGTGCCTTGTGGGGTGAATTCCAGTTGCAACTCACCCGCCAGGTATTGGCGCTCAAACTCTTTGTTTTCGCCCACGTAGCTGGAAATCATTTTCTTGATTTGGCGGGTCTCCAACAGCTTGCCCAAACCAAAGCCATCGACGCCAGCGTTATTGGAGATGACCGTGAGGTCTTTGACACCGGAGTCGCGCAAGGCGTCAATCAGGGCCTCAGGAATGCCACACAGACCAAAGCCACCGACCGCCATCAACTGGCCGTCTTTGACAATGCCGTCCAGCGCAGCGGCGGCACTTGGGTAAATTTTGTTCACGGATCAACCTCCTAATTTGAAACAACGAAGAAACAATGCGCTTACGATACTACCTAAGTACTTACGTAGTACCCCTAACGTACAAACCCTTAGGTCCCGTTATCTCACAGAGCACCGCAAAACGCATGGACATTGACTACCGCCTCGCTTTTGAATTCGCCCCCATTGGCATGGCGCTCTCGCGCAACCGGGCCATGATCGACTGCAACCGCCATCTGTGTGAGATGTTTGGCGTGTCCAGAGAATTGTTGGTGGGCGAGTCATTTCAAGTGCTGTACCCCAGCGCCGTGGAGTTCGAACGCACGGGTTCGCGCATCACCCCTATTTTGAACCGCCATGGCACGTATGCCGATGACCGCATCATGAAACGCGCCAGTGGCGAGACATTCTGGTGCCATGTCACCGGTCGGGCCCTGAACTTGGCGGCTCCGCATGAAGCAGGGATTTGGACCTTTGGAGATTTAAGCTCACGCCGTCCCGTTAAAGCGGAACTCACGGCGAGAGAGCGGGAGGTGGCCGCCTATTTGATGGACGGACTCACCTCCAAAGAAATTGGCCGGGCTTTGACCATCAGCCACCGCACAGTTGAAATCTACCGCGCCCGGCTGATGCGAAAGTACAAGGCCTCCAACGCCAGCGACTTGGTCCACAAGCTGATGGCGGGCTGACCTCTAGCGCTCTCAAATTAAGAGCTTCTCACGCAGTCTGCGCTTGGTCTAGAGGCCAATTTGGTCTTGAAGCTTAAGGACGAACAATAATCTCGTTGCGAACGGCTTTGACGTTTTTAGTGTCTTTGGCAATCATGTACGCCGTGCTTTTCTCTTCATTGCTTTTGGCAAAGCCAGACAACAACACCGTTCCATTCAATGTCTCCACGCTGATGGAGGTTGCGGCAACCACTTTGTTGTCTACAAATTTGGCTTTGACTGCTGTAGTAATGCCAGCATCGTCCACGTAAGCGCCTACTGTCTGCTGCCCGCGTTGCACTGCGCAACCGGTAGCAGCCAACAAAACAACAGCCGTCATCGCAGCGGCAAGGGTATTTCGAATCATCATGAGCATCTTCCTGTTAAAAATTAGTCGTTTGGGCAAGCAACGATCATCGCTCCTCGATCACCAGACTGACCATCCCTCGTGAAACGAGTTCACTCGGTTTTTGATAGTAACCCCGTTTTGTTGCCCCAATGCACCTGCGCCACCCGTTCTAAAAATGGTGGTGCCCCTGCCCCGCTAAGATGGTTGCTTGCGATCCCACTCGCCCTATGCCGCGCAACCGCCCCCCCCAAGGCGAGCCCGCCCGGCCCTACGCTGCACCCTGTGCCGCCTGAAACTTCCGCAAAGGACACCCTGTCCAAATCCAGCCCATCGCGTTGCCAAACATCGCCCCAAGCGTTGCGGGTGATGTGCTCTTGCAGCGGCGCAGTGAACGCAGTGGCCTTGCCAAGCGCCGCCGCCACAAAATCTTCCCCCATCATCTGATGCTCTCTGTGATCACGGGGTTGTCGATGGCGTGAGGGTATAGGTTCTTGACGATAGCGCCTAGCAGCCTGTCGGGCTTAGGTCGTCGAAAGCGAAATTGGCCCCAGCGCCGGCTAGTTTTTGACGATTTCGCAGCCCAATATCTGAATATTGGGTAAAAAAAGCGGCGTTCTCTCAGAGCGGCGAAGCCAAAAATAGCCCGCTGCGGTCGATTTGCAGCCGACGATTCCTAAGTCCGACAGGTTGCTAGCATCCCGCGTTGGAAGCTGCTGCGTTACACCGACTGCGCCCGCATGCCAGTTGCCTGCATGAGGCGGGGCAAAGTCCAGCCCTTGCCCAGCAGCAACATGCGGGTGTGCAGGTCGTCGTCCACCTCGTTGGCAGGTTTGCTGGGCAGATGGCGCAGCGTCTTTCTTTCCACGTGAACATGGTGCAATTCGTGCGCGCGGGCCAAAGCCCGCCACAGGCCATGCGCCCCGGTGGACTGGCGCGCCCCACTGATGAGGCACATACCCTGGCTCAGCCCCCACTCGTACACGGCGGTAGCGATGCCTCGGCCTTGGTAGTCGGGCGCGTATTTGGAGTGTGGGGCGCGCAGATGCGGGTCAGCACGCCGCCCCACTTCAATCAGTCGGTTGAACACGGTGTAGCCGGCCAGTTGACCGCGCACGACGTCTTCAACGTAGAGGTAATGTTCACCGTCGGCCTCGCGGTAGCGAAACACCAGACCCGGCCCGGGGGAGCCAATGACTGCAATGCCGTACAGCGGACTGCCCGGTGTGTTCAAACGTTTGTACAGGTCATTGAGGTCTGAGTTCAATTCCTCGGGCCGTAGCTCTACGTCGACGCGCAACTCCATGCGCTGGCGCAACCAAAGCATCGGCTTGGGCCAGGTCGGTAAGACGGACGACAACACAAAGGGCAGCGCAAGGGGAAAGGTCAAAGTGGTCATTGGTACTGCTCCTCCCTTTCATACCCAGCAGGCGCCAGCCCAGCACCCACTCATCAGCCGCTCAGGTTTCACGCTGGCGCACACGATGGCACTGCTGTCCCACACCTCGTGCTGAACACACAGGCCCGCGAACACGCTGTAACCCGAGCCGGCACTTAATAAGTCGCCAGCGATCAGGCTTTCGCCAGCGCGAATAGACCCGCCGGCCAGGATCGACTCAGTGGCCTTGATGCCCAAGCCCGCTTCCAAGTGCTGGGCACAGCGCACCGAGGCACCGCAAAGAATGCCTTGGCAGGCGCGAATGCTGTCTGAACCGGTGATGTCGCCCCGCACATGCAAGTCTTTGCCGCAAGTGAGCAGCCCGTTCACCTCCAAGTCCAGCCCAATCAGCACCTTGTCTTTGGCGTCGAACGTGCCGCCACAGATAACATCCCACAAGGCGCGCAACCCGCCGCCGCAGCGAATCGCGCCTTGGGTCGCGATGCTCATCTCGCAACGAATGTCGCCACCACTTTCTAAGGTGTCGCCACTGCGAATCGCCCCCCCGGCTTGAATGTCATCGCCTGCCACGATGGCGCGCCCTGCGCGAATGCCACCCCCGGCGCGGATGGATCGACCCGCGCGAATGAGAGAGTTCACCTCAATGCCCCCGCTGACCTCGATGGTGCCCGCGAACACCACCGCCTCGGCCTCAATGGCATCGACCCTTAGAACGGCGTTGGTAGGGCCAAACTGCTCCAGCATCCAGCAAGCGTCATCCACGCGCCCGGCTTCGACCATCGAATCCAGTACCTGTTGGTAGTCGCCCCCTTCTTGGTGGTGGCGCACCAGCCAGCGATAGCCCATCGCGCACGGGCTTTTGGAGCGCACGAATTTGGTGGTTAAGTCCATGGCGGCAAGCTCCTCGCCAGCGTGTTGAACAAACCCGCGCAGGGTCGACCCGCCAGCGAGTAGCTCACGTGATCAATTTTTGGGTGCATGTCGCATCTCCATCAGCCACGGCACATGCCCCACACCAGGGGCGGCCGCCATCGCGCTTGAGCAAAGGCCCGGCGATAGATGGTGTTGCGCTAAAGAAAAAAGGGGGTTATCGCCGGGCTAAGTGATGTGCGACCGGCTTGTGCAACCAAGGCATGCACGCTACGGCGCGCCAGTCGCACGTCATGCCGCAAATCAGGCTTGGCACGTGGGAGAGACGGGTACGGGGGGCTAAACGTACCTGCAGTTGGTGTTGCATGGGTCGAGTGTAGCCAAAACCACGCGGTTTTTGCCTATTCTGGCAAGAAGTAGCCGAGTATTGCGCCGCGCTAAGACGCTGCGAAAAAACAGAAATTTTTCGGATGAAATGTTTGAGTAGGCCCATTCAAAGCACGCCTTTAGCCGGCGGTCCCTGGTGCTGAGGCGTTGATCCATTCCTGCACGGTGTTGCGGTGCAGTGCAAGCACAGGTTCAATGCTGCCCGCGGCGTCCTTCTGGTAACCGCCCGCCAAGTTCCAGACCAAGGGCTTGCCTTTGAACGACTCGAACACTTGGCGGTCACGCTTTCGCATTTGCTCGGTGGTCAAACACCCGCCTAAAGGATCATCCACATGCGGGTCCGCCCCGGCTTGGTACAGAACGAGGTCGCAGCGCTGCAAATCGGCAATGGCGTTTGTTAACCAGGCTTCAAACTCGCCGCGAGCACAGTCTCTGCCGTCCCGAAAATGGCGGCCAAAGGTCTGGTGCTTCACGTAGTCCATATTTTTCTTGCGAATGATGTCGGACGTGCCGTTGCCATAGTGTTGGTCGATGTCCAAGATGCCCACCTGAATGTCATGGCTGTCGTGCAACGCCGCTGCCGCCACCATGAGCCCATTGAAGGTACAAAAGCCTTGCGCCGCTTGGAAACTGGCATGGTGAAAGCCCGAGGTTGGCGAGCAACTGTGTGTATTGCTTTGCAAGGCAAACAGCGCGGCATCCCGCAACGATCCACTGGTGTAAGGCAAGGTGGCCGCCACCGCCAGAGAGCGATTACGAAACCCGTTGTCAATTTGCCCCGACAAAATGCCTTGCACGTAGTCTTGATGGTGGGCACGGAATAAGTCATCCAAGCTGACTTGCCCCGACATGACGACTTCGACTTGCGGGAAGTGCTTGAGGGTGTCGGCCACAAAGAGTGCCGGTTTCGATGCTGACGGCGAATAGGAGTTCGCTTCGGTGCAATTCTGTTTTTCGTTGTAAAAAATTTTCATAAAGTGGTTGGGTTTCTTGGGCGTCAAGCGCTGTACGCAGAGTACCAACAAAAAATGTCGCGGCGGCTCTGTCCCTCTTGATTGGAAACACGCTGCGGTGCGCAGCCCCACCCTTTATTTGCAAGAGCGGCAAGCATCAACTTGTCTGATTGGCGCGCGGTGCAGGGCAGCGGCCTTTCTCAGCGACTCAGAGAGCAAGGTCAAAGCGCAGCCACTGCCATTTGCCATGGTTATCCCTTCCGAAACGACAAAACGCTACCTCCCTTGGGTGGTTGCCACGGCGCTGTTCATGGAGCAGTTGGACTCCACCATTTTGAACATTCCCGTGGGCCTGCTGGCGCTGTGGTTTGCTCACAACGACATGCCCAATTTTCAGAGCGACACGCCGCGCCCGCTGGATGTGCGGGGCTTGCTGCTGTTTGCCAGCGGTGCGGGGCTGCTGTCGTGGTTGCTGGAGGTGTTTGGCGAAATCAATTTGCCCAATGGCACAGTAGCGATGCTGCTGGCCGTGTCGGTGGGCTTGTTGGTCGCTTATGGCTGGCATGCCGGGCGGGTGCCGTATCCCTTGTTGCGCCACGCGTTTCTGGCACTGGCCGTGCTCACCGTGGTGTCGTCTGCCGCATTCTGGACACTGCACCCCAAAGACGGTGAAAGCGTGAGCAAAGGCATTATTAGCTACTAATTAAATAGCTGCTTGCGCATATTCCACTTGGGCTAGAGGCCGATTTAACGTAAAAAATTGACGGCAGCGCTTTTGATGTTTGTGCGTCCACTCTGATTGATTGAATGCTTACTTTAATGATTGACGCACGATGGCTGATGCTTTGAAAGTAACAGGAAAAATTTGTCACCGGCTCCACGCTGGGGCATGTGTTGCGCATCCCAGCGCCAGTGTGTTGCGCCAAACGTTAAAACCATTTTTTTCAATTGGTGTGCCATCGGTGTTGACGCAAATCGCCACGCCGGTCGGGAATGCCTTTGTCACCGCCGCTATCTCCTCGTATGGAGACAGCGCAGTGGCGGGCTGGGCGGTGATTGGGCGGGTCATTCCGGTGGCGTTTGCTGCCTTGTTCGCACTGTCCGGCTCGGTGGGGCCCATTTTGGGCCAAAACCTGGGGGCTGGACGCCATGACCGGCTGCGCTCCACCATGCGCGACAGTCTGAAGGTGGTGGTGGGTTATGTGCTGTGCGTTTGGCTGCTGCTGGCGCTGGGGGGTGGCTGGATCGCGGATGCTTTCCACGCTGATGGAGAAGCGCGTGCGCTGATCGTGTTCTTTTGCGTTTTTGTGGCGGGCACCTACATTTTTAATGGCGCGGTGTTTGTGGCCAACGCGGCGTTCAATAACCTGGGTTTTGTGCTGTATTCAACAGCGCTGAACTGGGGGCGTGCGACCTTGGGTGTGGTGCCCTTCATCTGGCTGGGCGGGCATTACTTTGGCGCGCGGGGGGTGTTGGGTGGCTCGGCTTGGGCGTGGTGGTGTTTGGTGTGGCAGGCGTGGTGATGTGTTTTCGGGTGCTTGACCAACTGGGGCGAGAAAACGCCCACGGCCCAATGCGCACCCCGTGACGCCACCCAACAGGTTTTTGAAGCCGATTGACGACGCCGACGTTGGGCCCGCCAGCGCCGCATGAGGTGCAAGCGCAAGTCATAGCGCGGATCGGTCATGCGGCGCACGGCACTGATGGAGTCAAGGGCCAGGCCCGGCGACCAAGCAACGGCGATGTGCTTAGTCAGCCCCCATTGGCTCGGGTTAAGGTCGCCACGGTTGAGATCAACATGTTTCACGACCGTTACCCCCACCGGGGAAGTTGACTCGCACCAGCAAACCCGGGCCTTCTGATGGGCTCTCCAGTGACAAGGTCGCGCCTTGGTTCAGCACCACCTCTTGAACAATAGATAAACCCAGACCCGCTCCTTCAATGGCCGCGTCCACCCGCACAAAAGGCAGCAAGATTCGCTGGCGAAGCTCGGGGGCAATGCCGGGGCCATGGTCACGCAGCACCAGCGTAACGCCCTGCTCCCATGAACTCAGGCTCAACTTGACAATGCTGTTGGGCGGCGAAAACTTCAGGGCGTTGCCCAGCAGGTTGTCCAGTAACAGCCGCAGGTCATCGGGGTCGCCCTGCACGGTCGCTGGTCCTGCGGCATCGAGCTCAAACTCAACACCCCGGTGGCTGGCCAAGGCCGATAAATCCACCATGGATTGTTGTGCCAGTGCCTGCAAATCAACCGTCACACGCGGTCGGGGCTGCGTGCGGGCCTCAAGGCGCGCCAGCGTGAGCATTTGCTGCAATACATGTTGCGTTCTTTGTGTGCCCACTTTCAAACGGGCAGCGGTGGCCCGCATCTGTGGCTGATCTTGCGCACGGAGCAAGTTGTCCACCTCCAGGTTCAAGGCCGTGATTGGCGTGCGCAGCTCATGCGCGGCATTGGCAATAAAGCGTTTGTGCGCTTGCAAGCTGGTTTCGAGCTGCAGCAACAAGCGGTTGAGCGTGCTCACCACGTTGGCCAATTCAGCCGGTGCGTGCTGCAACGCCACAGGTTGCAGCGAGTCCGCGTCGCGGCGCTTCAGTTCCGCGTCAAGCTCTCGAATTGGCTCTAACTCCTTGCGAAGGGTCATGCCCACCAGCAAAGCCCCCACCAGCATGACCAGCATGGCAGGAATCAGTACCGCCAGTTCGGCATCCAGGTACAACTCATTGCGCAAATCTTGCGCATGCATGACTTGAACCGTGCGTTGCCCGTTGCTCAGCGTGAACACTTTGAGCTTGACCGCGTCACTCTGACTGCCGCTGCGTGCCGCCGACAAGCCCGGCGGGATGTTCAGGGCCACATTAATCAAGTCACTGGAGCGGTAAAGCAGAATGCCCTGCGCATCCCAAATCTGAACATCCAAGTGCAACGCGGGGTCGGTATCCCAGGTCTGAACGGTGCCCTGAAGGTCACTGAGGATCAGTGCTCTCGCCACCTGTTCCAGCTGGTAATTCAACAGTTTGGATTGCTGTTGGTGCACAGCCATGCGCACCGTCACCCCCAACACCAGGCTGACCAACAACACGCCGACCAACAGACGTCGCCGCAGGCGACTTTCTAGAGAGAACATGGCGCTTCGTCACGCGGCACGAAATACCCGACACCTCGAATATTCAAAATGCTGGCCACGCCCAGTTTGCGCCGCAGGTTATGAATATTCACCTCTAGCGCATTGCTGGCCACCTCCTCGCCCCAGCCCAGCAGCCGCTCTTCAAGCTGGGCACGCGACATGGGCATGCCCGGGCGGCGCATCAGCAGCTCAAGCAAAGCGAGCTCACGCGCCGAAAGACTCACGGGGGTGCCGGCTTTGGTGACCATTTTGGTATCGGGGTGCAAGGCCAGGTCGCCACTGCGCAAGACCGGGTCGGCTCTGCCCGAGCGGCGACGAATGGCCGAGCGCAGGCGTGCGGCCAATTCATCCATTTCAAAGGGCTTGAGAATGTAGTCGTCGGCACCCGCATCCAGCCCCGCCACGCGGTCGGCCAGGGCATCGCGTGCCGTCACCACCAAAATCGGCAGCAAATTTCCCGCAATGCGCAGATCGCGCAGCACTTGCATGCCATCCCGCTTGGGCAACCCCAGGTCCAACACGACGGCGTCAAACGGTTCACTGCGGGCACATTGCAGGCCCAACTCTCCATCGCGCACCCAATCGATGGTGATGCCCAGCCGAGCCAAGCCCAAGCGCACGGCTTCACCAATCAGCGGATCGTCTTCAACCAGGAGTACTCGCATAGGACATCACAAATCTGTAAAAGTGAAGGGAAACAGCCAACGCCAACCCACGCTGTCAGCTTGGGGCGGCTTGCGCATCTTAGGGTTGAACACCGCAGCTGCACATCTGAGACGAAAAAAAGGCCGAAGCAAATGCTACGGCCTGTTTCATGGAGGGAGTGCAAGACCTCCCTGCGCTGATTTACGTTGCAGCGGGCACCTTTTCAGCCGCCGATTTGTGGGCTTTCTTAGCGGCGTGCTTCTTCACCATCTTTTTAGCCGGTGTGGTCACCGGTGCAGCCGCAGGGGCGGCAGCAACTGCAGCAGCTGGGGCAGGCATTGCAGCGGGTGCAGGGGTCGCAGCAAACGTCACAGCAGAACCCAACAGGCCGGCAGCAACAAACAGAGCGGTGAGACTTGATTTCATCATGATGGATCCTAAAAGTAATGACCCTTGGGTCGGTTTCTGTCATGTTGGCTTGGAACCAACTGAGGGTGACTTTACCGAGGCCAACTTAGGGTGAGCTTAGTGTTCACTTAAGGGAAACTTAGGCTTGAAGAATAAACCACAAGGGCAAGCAGAGGCGGGTGTCGCGCTGGCGCTAAAGCCCTCTTTTTAACTAAAAAAACCGGCCTCAAGCTGCCCACTTTTTCCCTTGCGCCGAATAATCGAGCACCAAGTGAAATACGTTGTCGCATTTGGTTTGAAACAAGACGCGGTCATAGCTCTCAACGGGAAGCTCCCGGTCCAAAACTTCGGCCACGGTGGACCTCACGATGCGTCGCGTTTGGTCTGTTTTGTACCAATCCTGCACCAGCACTTTCGGCAGCTCATCCTGCAACCGGTGCAGCAATGCTTTGGCGGCCAGTTTCACTTTTTGCGACTCACCCAAGGTCATCGACTCCTTGCACAGCAGGTCAAATATCTCTAACTCGTCTTCGGTCAGCCCTTCGCGCAAATGGCGGGCGTCCTCTGCGTGCAGATCCTGCGTGAACTGCAACAGGTCGTCAAAGTACTGCTCAGTGGACGATCCCCCTGCGTTGTACTTTTCGATAATCTGCAAAAACCGTTGCGCAAACTGCCCCCGTGTGCTGTTCTGCGCCAACATCAACTCCAACTTGTGGGCAATGAAGCCGCGCAAATCAGCAATTTCTATATTTTTGTAAGTGGCAGCAGCAAAATCCTCTCGCAGCTTGTCAAAGTCAATTTGGCTCAAGTCCCACGTTCGCCCACGTTTGATGATCTGGTATTGCGCCTCAAACTCCTTGGCACTGAAACCTTCGGCGTTGTTGACCACCACACTTTCATCCAACAGCTCTGCCACGCGCAAGGCCACCTTGTCGATGTCTAGCTGCTCCACCAGCGCTTCGGTCACGCCACGCAGATACGCCAATGCAGCCACGGCACGTGCCATGTTGCGGCCCAACACATCTGGCTTGCACGCCTCATACAACGCAGAGACGGTGTTCTCGTAGACATAAAAAGTGCGGCGTAGCTCATCATTGCTCAACAATGTATCGGCAAAGCTATTGAACACGCCAATCTTGGTAAACACGTCGCCACCTGCCATCACAGCACGCAAGCCTATGCTGCTGGATTCGCAATACGCCAGCGCCTGTTCAATTGCATCATCCAGTAAGACAAACAGCGCCGCTTTGTCACGCACCGGCGGCTCGTCCAGTCCCTCTTCGCCCTGCGCATAGTCCTTGAGCGCTTTTTTCATGTTGCGAAACACGTTGTAGTAGTCAACGATCTCGCCATTCGTCTTCTCCACACCCCCAATTTGCCACGGTGTAATGCGGTTCGCTCTGGCAATCGTCTGCATCAGCGTGTGTCCCTTCATGGGCTTGTCCAAGTACAGCGTGGACACCGTGGGCGCATCAAACCCTGTGAGCCACATGGCACACACAAACACCAGTTGCAGCGGGTGCGCTTCGTCTTTGAAGTTGCCCTCCACATCAGCCATGTGCGCATCCAGCGCGTTCATACGGTCGCGGTGCGGCTGAATGTTCAGCTTGCGATTGGCAAACTTCTCACCCTCCCCAGCCTCCTCGCTGATCACGACCGCCATCTCCACACGTCGCATCCAGTCCAGCGTCTTTTTCAGGCGCTGCTTTTCGACCTCATTCGGCGTCTGGGCAATGCGGCCTAGCAAGGCCTTGATCTCGGCCTTCCAATGCCATTGCACCTTGTCAAACATCTTCACAGCGGTGAACTTATCTACCGACACCACCATGCCTTTGCCCAGGTAGCCCCGCCGGGGAAAGTGGTACACGATGTCTTTGGCAATCGTCTCCAGCCGGTCATCGCGGGTGATGATCTGCATCTCGGTGGCAAAACGCTTTTCCAGCTTCTCTTGGTTCGCCTCGTCCAAGTTTTCGTCTTCGATGATTTGGTAAAACTCTTCGCTCAACTCTTCGTTTTGCACCAACATCTCGGGCACGCGCTTTTGGTAAAACAGCGGCACCGTGGCGCCATCCTCCATCGACTGCTGAAACGTGTACTCCGACACATAGTCGCCAAACCACTCGTTGGTTTTGCGATCGCGCCCCAACAGCGGCGTACCGGTAAAGGCCAGGAAACTGGCGTTGGGCAGGCCTGCGCGCATGTTCTCGGCCAGACTCTTGTACTGGGTGCGGTGCGCCTCATCCACAATCACCACCACATCGTCGCGCGGCGAAAGCACGGGGTAGGTCGCCCCTTTGGCATAGCGAAACTTCTGAATCAGCGTGAACACCAAGCGCTTGTTTTGCCCCAGAAATTGGCGTAACTGTTCGCTGTTTTTGGGCTGGGCTGCGTCCTCAGGTTTCACCGTGCCGGTGTTCAAAAAGTTGCGGTAAATCTGGCCATCCAAATCCTCGCGGTCGGTCACCACCACAAAGGTGAAGTTGCCGGTGAGCTTGCGAAAAATCTTGCGCACATAAAACACCATCGAAAAGCTCTTGCCTGAGCCCTGCGTGTGCCAGAACACCCCCAACTTGCCGCGCTGCGCTGCCGGTTTGGCGTTGCGCTCTTCAAACTGGGACAGCGCATGGTTCACGCCAATGAACTGGTGGTTTTGCGCCAATATCTTGTTCGTCTCGCGGTGAAACAGCACAAAGTTTTCCACATAGTCCAGCAAGCGGCCACGCAGGAAAAGTCCCTCCACCAGGCGCTCTAAGCTGGTGCCAGTCTTGGCAATCTGTGGGCGGTCGACCTTTTCTTTCTCATCATTGACCCGCAGCCAGCCAAAGAAATGCTCCCACTGCCCGGTGATGCTGCCCAAGCGTGTTTCAACCGCGTTAGAGAGCACGCAAAACGCATTGGTAATGAAAAGTTGAGAAATATCGTGCTTGTAGTGAGTGAGGTTGTCGCTGTAAGCCGCTTTCAGCTTGACGTTGGAATTTTTCAACTCCACAAATACCAGTGGAATGCCATTCACATACAGCAGCACGTCCGGCCGTCGGTAGTCCGCCAAGGCCCCCGTGCCCGTGCACTTGATCCACAACTGCGACACCGCTAAAAACGCATTCGTTTGAGCCCCCTGCGGCCCAAAGTCAATCAGGCGCAAGCGCTCGTGCTGCTTCTGGCCTTTCGCGTTGTCATAGGTCACCGGGATGCCATCTCTAAGCAGCCCATCCACCTCCCGGTTGGCGGCAATCAGGCTCATGGCCTGGCGTCGGTCGGCCAACTGGGCCAGTGCGGCGTCCACCACCGGCTCGGGAATGTGCGGATTCAGCCGAACCGCCGCGGCTTTGAGTTGCTGCGGCAGCAGCACCTCACGCTTGTCTTTGCGACCCGAGCCATCGTTCAAATCCGCTGGGTCGGCAGTAAAGCACTCCAGCACGTCAAAACCACACATATGCTGCAAGCGCTGCAGCAGCGCTTGTTCAATCTGGTCTTCGGAAATGAAGTTAGGCATAGGGTGAATATTAGAGGGTCGCCGCGTCGGCCTCGGCCTCTGGCCATAAACGCGGAAACAAAAAGCGCAGCGCGTGCTGCGGCAAACCAAAACGCACACTGCCCTTGGGCGAGTCGGACTTGAGCAGCCCGCGCTTCACGAGTGCACCCAACGCGTCGGTCGCCCCCCGGTCACTCATACCCAACATGGCCTTGAAGTCGCCCCGCGCTATGTCTTCCCCGCTCAAGAAGAGGTAATGCAGGCCCCGCAATGACTCCTGCCGCACGCCCGACTGCTCTACCGTGGCCTCAAACACCAGACAAGCCTCAAGACGGGCCGCCAAAGTTTCAAAGTCCAACATGCCCGCCATAAAGTCAACTTGGTCTTGGCACACGTCCAGCACATAGTCGGCCCAAGCGATCAGCGCCTGCTCGCTCAGGTTGCCCCGGCCATCCAAGTCACCCCGGCGCAGGCTGTCGGCATCGGCCAGCAGCGCGTAGTAGCGCTCGGTGCTGCGGGCAAAGCCCCGCAAGGGCGACCACAGCCCGCCGGTGTAGCCCAATGCGCTCAGCAGCGTATGGGTATGCAGCCGCATCACGCGCCCATTGCCATCCACAAACGGGTGCACCCAGCCCAGCCGCTGGTGGGCGCAGGCACACGCCACCAGCGCGGCCTCGCCCCGGCGCACATGGCCGTAGCCACTGCCCCAGCGCTGCAAAAATTGGGGCACGCTGGCAAAGGCTGGCGCCACGTGCTGACCCACTCGCACCTCGCGCTGGCGCAGTTGCCCGGGGACAATTGGCTCCCCCTCGTCGGTCAAGAGATCTGCTGCCGGTAAGCGGCTAAACAACGCAAAGTGCAAGTCCTGTACTGCCTCCTCAGCGTAAAGCGCGCGTGCACCTTCTGCCCCCACATAGCGCTGCTCCAGCGCCACCTCGGCCTCAATGTGCGCCACAGCCAGACGCTGTTTAGCGGCCAATTGGGCGTCTTTGGAAAAATCTTGGCGCAGCGCCTGCTCAATCTCATGCGGGCGGGTGTGCTGGCCCTCAATGCGGTTGGTGTAGTAAGAGTTCATGCTGCGCAGCAGGTGACGCAACTCGGTGGGCACCCGCCTGCCCGCCAACAACGTGGCGGAGCGAGACAGGTCGTGCGCCTTGGTCAGCAGCGGCTCCATGCGCGCATCGGTAGGCATGAGAGGCTCGAACTGATAAGGCTGCGTGTACATGCTTCTATTTTGCCAATTTACAGAATTTTGTAAATACTTGATTTGAATGAGTTATTTACAACTTATGCTGATTATTTTGCCAATCTTTTTGCCAACTAAGAAGCCGATTGGTTGATGCCTTGCAGACCTTTAGGGTTGGGAGGTGAGTTTCACAAGGAAATAGGCCTCTAACCCATGTTCTACCTGCGCAAGCAGCTATTAAAAAAATAGTAACTAGGCACCCGCATCCCCGGCGGGAAGCGGATGTCCAGCGCGTCCACGGACAGCTTGCCGGAGATCGGACTCGGGAGCAGGGAGTCGTGCTTACGCTTTCGCCGTCTTGCTTTTGACAGCGGTCTTCTTTGCCTTCTGAGCGGACTTTTCGGGGGCCGCCAGTCTCGCCGCAGACATTTCGCGAGCCTCAGTCATTGCCGCCACTGTTTTCGCGTTGGGTTCTTTCTTTTTGGGTGGCGGACCAACCACGCGGTCCATACTGATGATGGGCAACATCACCACGCCCCAAGGGCCGCGCGCCGTCATCAACGCCACTTGCTCCCGCACGGCCCCAATCAACGCTGCTGCTGCGGCAAACTTGCGTAAATAGACGGCCAGCGCATCTTGGTGCTCAGGGCCAATCACTTCAAAATTCGCAAACGCTTTGATTTGAATCGCGTAGAGGCTTGTACTTTCCGCCTCCGTCGTCTTGCTAGCAATTTCCAATCCAGCACTTGCTTTTTTGCCATCTGTCTCGAAGTTCAGCGCAAAGCTGATGTCCAGATGATCCAAATTCAACTCACGATCCGCTGACTCCGGATTCACTGGAACCAAGGCCTCGACCGAGACCTGTGGAAAGAATAGCTCCTTAAGCCGCAAGGGCGAATTTCTCATCATTCTCTTCCTGGCTAATGGGTTGAAGTTGGCTCATGACACGCATGAAATCAGCAGCTTGGGGAGTCATCTCTCGCTGCACAGTGCGATGCTGGAACACGTCGAACCAGCGCACATCAGCACCGTTGTTCGCCAAGTGCAAATGCACCTTGCAGCCCACTGCACCCGCCAGCTTGGTGAGCGTTTCAATCGACAGATTAGAAGGCCCGCGAAACACCTTGGTGATATAGGCTGGGGACACGCCCGCACGGCGCGCCAACTCAGCATTGGACACACCGTGCGTTTGCATGAAAGCATTCAGTTCTGCAAGGAAAGACACGGCCAACTTTTCTGCTTGGTAGGCCGTTGTAGATTCCACTTTGGCGTACAACTGACCAAAACTCTTGCTCATATCTCTTTTCTCCATTCGACGAGACCCGCCTTCTCGGCATGCTCGTATTTTTCCTTGGCCCTGATGGCCTTGTTCACGTCTTTAGGTGGTGTTTTCTGGGTCTTCTTCAAGAACATATGCGTGCAGATGACCAGATTGCCTTTGGCACCCTGAAAAAACAACACCCGCAACTTGCCTGAAATGAACTCATAAATCTTGTTGTTGGCATCGACCTGATGGCACTGCGCCATGTTCAGCGCTTGGGGGCCACCTGCCGCCACTTGTTTGAAATATTCCAATAGGCGGTTTCTGGATGCTTCATAGGTGGCCTCTATATCGTTGAAATCGTCGAGCAAATCGCATGTCAGCGTGCCATCGCCCTTTTCTTGGACAACGGCCCCGACATGAAACTTGGCTTGTTGAATCGACAGGATTTTCAAGATGTTAACTCATAGGTTAAAGAAAATGCACAAAAAATGAGTAAAGGCATTCTACTGGCGTGGGCTTTTAATCACTGGGGTTTCATCCATAATTTATGACACAAAGGCAGCTCCAGCCCACGTTCTACATGCGCAAGCAGCTATCAAAACTATAGTGACTACGTGCCCGACTCCCCCATCCCCGGCGGAAAGCGGATGTCCAGTGCGTCCACGGACAGCTTGCCGGAGATCAGGCGGGGGAGCAGGGAGTCGCGGGTGGACGCCAGCAACCGATTCCGCTCAAGAAGATTGGCAACTTGGATAAACAATGACGCCACAGCCTCGTTGAACCGATCCATCAAAACTTGAGGCGGCAACAACAGCGGCACATTCTTAAAGGTGTCCATGACGATGTTGTCAAAAACGCCAGACTTGGAAACACTCTTGATGTAGTTGATCGAATCGCGGATCGCCAAATAGTGGAAATAGACAGCGACGGCGTGCTTGGGCCTGAGGGCATAGCAGGATTGATTCATTGCCATGGGAACGGCTGCAAGTGCGAGTTTCCCAACCGTTCCACGGGCGGTAATGAAAATGGTGTTTTTGGGAAAAAGCTGGGTACTGCAGGCGTTGAGACCTTTTTCCGAAATATTCTTCTCACAGTTCAATGCATAAAAATTGGCCGTAGCATCTTTGGGCGTAAAGAATGGAATGGGACCCGTCCAGAACATAGGTTCATCTGTATTTGGTGTTCCTCCTCCAAGGATGTCAAAGGCTTCGTTACTCGCACTCAAACTCCACCCCTCCGGCACGCCCTTCTCCAC
>JAGODZ010000131.1 GCA_017997975.1 Rhodoferax sp. | reverse complement strand
CCACAACCCCTGGTGGTTGAGTGAGTGGGACGCGGCCTTTTACGGCGCCTCACCCACCGAGTTGACCCGCGAGCGTGTGGAGGCGGACATGGTGGCCTACATGGAGCGCGAAGCGGCTGCCCACGGCACCCCTTGGTATTCGATCGCCCGCCACATGCTGGGTTTGCGCCACGGCTTGGCAGGCTCACGGCGCTGGCGCCAGGTCTGGAGCGATCACCGCCTGAAAGGGCACCCCGCGCGGGAAGTCATGGCGTTGGCTCAAGGCCGGGTCGCGCAGGAACTGGCGTCAGCGAGGGACCGGGCCGATGGCCGCTCTTCGTTGACCGATGCAGCGCCCAGTGACACGCCTGCTTTTTATGGGTAAAAAGTGCTTCTAGCCCCCGTCGCTGTTGCGCAAGCAGCTACTTATTTAATAGTATGTTTGGCGACATTGAATGGCTGCCGTTCGGCCGCTGGCTGGCCACGCGGTGGCGGCTTGTGGCGCAGGCTTGTCAGTTGTTCATGGGCGATTTAAGCCGGTGCAGAGGGGGCATGGATTTTTAAGGTAAATCGGGCTGTAGCCCTTGTCTACCTTGCGCAAGGCGCTATGAATTCAGGACCGTTGGCGTGCGCCGCTTCGTGACTTCGTTCTAGGGGTTTGACTCTGGAGACGGCGATGTCCTTGCCGTCGTGCAAGTTATCATCGACGCCTGCTGCTGGGGTTCCGGCGGCCCCCGTTTTACTCGCCAGCCAGACCTTTTAACGATTCGTGCGTCTCAATTCCATCAAGTTATCGGGCTTCAAGTCCTTTGCCGAACCCACCACCTTCATGCTGCCAGGGCAGTTGGTGGGTGTGGTGGGGCCGAACGGGTGCGGCAAATCCAACATCATGGATGCCGTGCGCTGGGTGCTGGGCGAGTCCAAAGCGTCAGAGTTGCGTGGCGAGTCCATGCAGGACGTGATTTTCAACGGCACCACGACCCGCAAGCCCGCCAGTCGGGCCAGCGTGGAGCTGGTGTTTGAGAACGCCGACCACCGCGCCGGCGGCCAGTGGAACCAGTTTGAGGAAATTGCCGTCAAACGCGTGCTCACCCGGGACGGCACCAGCAGTTACTACATCAACAATCAGCCGGTGCGACGGCGTGACGTGCAAGACGTGTTCCTCGGCACGGGGCTGGGTCCGCGCGCCTACGCCATCATTGGCCAGGGCACCATCAGCCGGATCATCGAGTCCAAACCCGAAGAATTGCGCCTGTTTCTGGAAGAGGCCGCGGGCGTTTCCAAATACAAAGAGCGCCGCCGGGAAACCGAAAACCGCCTCTCAGACACACGTGAGAACCTGACCCGCGTCGAAGACATCTTGCGCGAGCTCAACGCCAATCTCGAAAAGTTGGAAAAACAAGCCGAAGTGGCGCTGCGTTACAACCGCCTCAACGCCGATGTCACGCTCAAGCAGCACCAACTCTGGTTTTTGAAACGCACCGAGTCCGAAGCCGATCAGGCCAAAGTGCGGGCCGACGGGCTGGGCGCTGTGAACGCGCTGGAAGGCCGTGTGGCCGACCTGCGCGCGATTGAAAACGAGCTGGAAACCGTGCGCCAGGCGCATTACGCGGCGGGTGACCATGTCAACCAAGCCCAAGGCCAGCTGTACGAGGCCAGCACCGAAGTCGGGCGGCTGGAGGCTGAAATTCGTTTTGTGGTGGAGGGCCGTCAGCGCGTGCAGCAACGCTTGATGACCCTCAAAGAGCAGGCCGGCCAATGGCTGACGCGCCAGGATGACGCCCAGACCGAGATCGAGAATTTGCTGGAACTGGCGATGGTCGGGGAGGAACAAACCGAGCTGTTGGCCGCCCAAGTTGAAGACCAAGCGCAACAGCTGCCTGATTTGGAAGACGCGTTTCGGGTGGCCCAAAGAAGTGCCAACGAGCAGCGGGGCAGCGTGGCCCAAGTGCAGCAGCAAATTCAGGTGCTGGCCGCGGACCAGCGCAGCATTGAAGAGCAGTCGCGCCAGTTAAGCACCCGCCGCGAGCGCTTGACCACCGACCGCAAGGCCTTGGCCGCCCCCGATGAAGACCGGCTGCTGGCGCTGCAAAGCCAGTTGGACGAGGCGCAAGAGAACACGGACGTGACCGAGGCACGTTTGGCGGAGTTGCAAGACGCCGTGCCGCAATGGGACGAGACCCGTCGCAGCCGCCAACAGGCTGTCAACACCGAGTCCTCGCGTCTGGCGGATTTGTCTGCCCGCATGGAGGCGCTCAAAGCGCTGCAAGACAAAGTTAAAACCGACGGCAAGCTGCAGCCTTGGCTGGCCAAGCATGGGCTGGAAAGCTTGCAAGGCCTGTGGAGCCGCATTCACATTGAACAAGGCTGGGAAAACGCGCTGGAAGGCGCTTTGCGCGAAAAACTCGGGGCGCTGGAAGTCTCCCGTTTGGACATGGTGCGCGCGTTTGGCAACGACGCGCCGCCCGCCAAACTGGCGTTTTACAGCCCCCCGTTGGCTGCGCTGCCTGAAGCCCCCAGCGCCTTGCCGCGCTTGTCCGACCTGCTGCGGGTCAATGATGCGGGCCAAAAAGCCGTGCTGACCGATTGGTTGCAAGGCTGCTTCACGGCCGCCAGCTTTGAAGATGCGCTGGCCAAACGGGCTGACCTGCAGCCGGGCGAGCTGATTTTTGTCAAAGGGGGCCACTCAGTGGGCCCCTATGGCGTGAGTTTTTATGCCCCCGACTCGGAGCAAGCGGGTTTGCTGGGCCGGGCGCAAGAAATTGAGAACTTAGAGAAACAGATCAAAGCGCAGGTTCTGATCAGCGACGAGGCCCGCACGGCCTTGGTGCGGGCCGAAGCCGCCTATGCCGATGCCTCGCAACGCCTGGTGGCGGTGCGCCGCGAGGCCAGCGAGAGCCAAAGCCGCACCCACGCCCTGCAGGTGGAAACCCTGCGCCTCACCCAAATGGCCGAGCAAGCGCGCCTGCGCAGTGCCCAGATCGAAGGCGACTTGGCCGAGGTGGACGCCCAACTGGAAGACCTGCAAGAGCGGCGTGTCACCGCCGAGGCTCGCTTTGACGAGCTGGACATGCAGCTGGCCGACACCCAAGAGCGCCATGCCCAGCTGGACGAACGCGTGATCAGTGCCGAGCGAAAACTCAATGAATGCCGGGAGCAGCAGCGCAGCCTAGAGCGCCAAGCGCAAGAAGCCACGTTCTCCCTGCGCAGTTTGGATGCCCGCAAAGCCGAGTTGTCGCGTGCGATTGAAACGGCAGTGCAACAAGCAGATTCGGTGCGGGCTGAGGCCCAAAGAGCCGAAGATGAATTGGCGCGTTTGAACGACGCCGCAGCGCAAGGCGGTCTGCAAAGCGCGCTAGAGACTAAGTTGGAGCGTGAGAAAACCTTGGGCGCGCGGCGCAGTGAATACGACGACTTAACCGCCAAGTTACGCGCCAGTGATGAGCGCCGCCTGCAGTTAGAGCGCGAGTTGGACCCCTTGCGTCAGCGCATCACCGAATTTCAACTGAAAGAACAAGCCGCCCGCTTGGGGTTTGAGCAATACGCCCAGTTGCTGGACGACGCCAAAGCTGATTTGGAGGCGGTGGCGCTGTCCATCACGGAGGGCTCCGTGCGCTTGCAAGGGCTGCAAAGCGAGATTGACCGCCTCACCCGCGAGATCACCGCTTTAGGCGCCGTGAACCTGGCCGCTCTGGATGAGTTGGCTTCGGCCCGCGAGCGCAAGCAGTTTTTAGACGCTCAGACTGCCGATTTGACCGAGGCCATGACCACGTTAGAAGACGCCATCAAAAAAATTGACGGTGAAACGCGTGAACTGCTCTCGGGCACCTTTAACGCCGTCAACGAGCACTTCGGGCGCATGTTCCCCGAGCTGTTTGGCGGCGGCAACGCGCGCCTGGTCATCACCGGCGACGAGATTCTGGACTCGGGCGTGCAAGTGGTGGCGCAGCCGCCGGGTAAGAAAAATCAAACCATTCACCTGCTCTCAGGGGGTGAAAAAGCACTGACGGCGATTGCGCTGGTGTTTGCGATCTTCCAGCTCAACCCCGCGCCTTTTTGTCTATTGGACGAGGTCGATGCACCGCTGGATGACGCCAACACCGAGCGTTACGCCAAGCTGGTGTCCAGCATGAGCAAGGGCACTCAGTTCCTGTTCATCAGTCACAACAAAATTGCCATGGAAATGGCCGAACAATTGATTGGAGTCACCATGCAAGAGCAAGGCGTGTCACGGATCGTGGCAGTGGACATGGACGCAGCCGTTTCAATGGCGGAGGCGCTGTGAACGACATGAGCACCCTGCAGCTGGGGTTGGCTGCCATTGGGGCGGTCGTGCTGATTGCGATGGCGGTGCAGGCGACTTGGTCGTCCCGCAAAAACCAGCCGCGTCAACCCACCCCGGTGGAGCCTGAGGGCGGGCCAGACTCCGTGCACCTGCCCAGCGAGGGCATTGAGCCTGAACTGGACGCAGTGGCCTTTGACGTCGCCCATTTCCCCCTGCCCACCCCAGAAAAAAAAGCCGCCATGGACGCCTTGATTGACGTCTTGGCACCCATTGCGCTGGAGAGCGTGGTTTCTGGTGATGTCGCACTGGCCGCCATGCCCGCCACGCGGCGCGTCGGCAGCAAGCCGTTTTCAGTCGAAGGCTTGAACCAGACAACGCAACAGTGGGAGGTGCCACAAGGGGGCCAGCGCTACACCCAGTTTCAAGCCGGGGTGCAGTTGGCGAACCGATCCGGGGCGTTGAGTGAGATTGAGTACTCCGAATTCGTCATGAAAACCCAAGGGTTTTGCGACGCCATCAATGGCACGCCTGATTTCCCGGAAATGCGCGAAGAAGTGGCGCGTGCCCGTGAGTTAGACCAGTTTGCGGGCGAACACGACGCCCAGTTGGGCTTTTGCTTGCAAGCCCGACGGGCGGCTTGGAGCCCGGGTTATGTGCAGCAAAATGTGGCGCGTCATGGCTTTGTCGCGGGCGCCATTCCCGGGCGCATGGTGCTGCCCGCCAGCACGGTGGGTCTGCCGCCTGTGTTGACACTCAACTTTGACACGCAAGCCGCGCTGGCCGACGACCCGGCCCAGTCGGCCATCCGCGAGCTGTCCTTCAGCCTGGATGTGCCCCAAGTGCAATGCAGCGAGCAGGCGTTTGCGCGCATGCGCGAGATCGCCGTGGCGCTGGCCGCTGAGATGGACGGCGTGATCACCGATGACAGCGGCATCCCCTTGCCATTGGAGGCGATGGACCAAATTTCGACGGACTTAGAAGGCCTGTACGACACCTTGCAGCAGCGCGACTTGGCGGCTGGTTCGGCGCTGGCGCGGCGTTTGTTCTCTTGATCACTGTGGGATGGATGTTTGTTTATGTCACCTTCGGTGCCTCCCGTTCAAGACCTGTTTTCACCCTCGGCGCCGCCTGACCTAGAGCGCTTCAACGCGCTCAAGCGCGACTTGCAGGCCCATGGGCACCGCTACTACGTGCTGGACGACCCTCAGATTCCCGATGCCGAGTACGACCGGCTGTTTCAGCAACTGCAAGCCATCGAGGCCCAACACCCGGAGTGGGTGACGCCCGATTCCCCCACGCAGCGGGTCGGTGGACGGCCGCTAGATGCCTTTACCAGCGTGCGCCATGCCGTGCCCATGCTCAGCATTCGCACAGAGACTGACACCGAAGCCAGTGGTGCCCAAAATTTTGACACGCGTGTGCGACGTGAATTGGGCTTGGACGAGTCTGCGCCTGCCGTGGTTTACGTGGCCGAGCCTAAGTTTGACGGCCTGGCCATGAGCTTGCGCTACGAGCACGGCGTGCTGGTGCAAGCCGCTACCCGGGGCGATGGCGAGATGGGCGAAGACGTAACACAAAATATCCGCACCATTGGCCAAATTCCCTTGCGCCTGCCCCGTGACGTGCCGCCTGTGCTGGAAGTGCGCGGCGAGGTCTACATGCGCCGCGATGACTTTGAGGCTTTGAATGCCGCCCAACGTGAGCGCGGCCTGAAAACCTTTGTGAACACCCGCAACGCCGCTGCCGGTGCCGTGCGACAGCTCGACTCCAGCATTGCGGCCCAGCGGCCTTTGAGCTTTTTTGCCTATGGGCTGGGGGACGTCACGCCAGTGGACTCTGGCGGGCCCGAGTTCGACACGCATTCTGAGCTGTTGAACACCTTGAAATTATGGGGTTTTCCGGTCTCAGCCCTTGTGCAGACTGCGCAGGGCGCTACTGAATTAGTAGCATATTACCAATCCATTGGCGAACAGCGCGATGGCCTGGGGTTTGACATTGACGGCGTGGTTTACAAAGTGAACAGCCGGGAGCTGCAGCGCCAAATGGGCTTTGTGACCCGCGAGCCGCGCTGGGCCGTGGCCCACAAGTTCCCGGCCCAAGAGCAGCTCACCACCGTGCTCGGCATTGAGGTGCAGGTGGGTCGCACCGGCAAACTCACGCCGGTGGCTAAATTGGCCCCGGTGTTTGTGGGCGGGGTCACGGTGACCAACGCCACGCTGCACAACGAGGATGAGGCCCGGCGCAAAGACGTGCGGGTCGGCGACACCGTGGTCGTGCGCCGCGCGGGCGACGTGATTCCCGAAGTGGTCTCTGTTTTGTTGGACAAACGGGTGGCGGACGCCCCGCAGTTCACCATGCCCCGGGAATGCCCGGTGTGCGGCAGTGCGGCCGTGCGCGAAGAAGACGAGGCCGACTACCGCTGCACCGGGGGGCTGTTTTGCAGTGCGCAGAGAAAACAGGCGATTTTGCATTTTGCGCAGCGCCGGGCGGTGGAAATCGAAGGCTTGGGTGACAAGCTGGTTGACCAACTGGTCGATGCCAAGGTGATTCACACCTTGCCTGATTTGTACCGGCTCGGGCTCACCGCGCTGGCCAGCCTGGACCGCATGGCGGACAAGTCAGCGCAAAACATCGTGGCGGCGTTAGATAAATCCAAGCAGACCACGCTGCCTCGCTTTCTGTTCGGCTTGGGTATTCGCCATGTGGGCGAGGCCACGGCCAAGGCCTTGGCCAAGCACTTTGGTCAGTTGGACACCCTCATGGACGCCCCGCTGGAGCAGCTGTTGGAAGTCGATGACGTCGGTCCCATCGTCGCCCAAAGTTTGCGCACCTTTTTTGACCAACCCCACAACCGCGAAGTGGTCGAGCAATTGCGCGCCTGCGGCGTGGTGTGGCCGGAGGGCCCACCGGCCCCGGTGACAGTCAAGCCGCTGACTGGACAAACCTTTGTCATCACCGGCACGCTGCCCACGATGGGTCGAGACGAGGCCAAGGACTTGATTGAGGCGGCTGGCGGCAAAGTCGCGGGTTCGGTCAGCAAGAAAACCAACTATCTCGTGGCTGGCGCTGAGGCCGGCAGCAAGTTAACCAAGGCGCAGGAGTTGGGTGTGACGGTGCTGGACGAAGATGGACTTCATGCGTTGCTCGAACCCTATTCTTGAAATCGTCAAGAAGCGTGCCGGTAAACTGTCGTGATGAATCGTCAAACGACACTTCGGCTTCTTGCCGAGAACAAGGCTCACTTGGCCAGTCAATTTGGGGTAACTCAGCTTGCCTTATTTGGATCTATCGCGCGTGATTGCGCGACGGCAGACAGTGATGCCGATGTGTTGGTCGCCTTTGAAGGGCCTGCAACCTCTGCGCGTTACTTTGGTGTTCAGTTTTACCTTGAGGACTTGCTGGGCCGACCTGTTGATTTGGTGACCCAAAAAGCGCTGCGCCCAGAGCTTCGTTCGTATGTTGAACGGGAAGCCATCCATGTCTAACGCAACCCCAAATCGCGAGTGGCGTTTTTACCTCGATGACATGATCGGATTTTGTGAACGGGTGTTGGTCTTCACGAATGGAATTGAGCAGACTGAATTTACAAGTGATGCTATGCGCATGGACGCTACGGTTCGCAATATCGAATTGATCGGCGAGGCGGCCACTCATCTACCCGAGGCGGTGCGCACAGCGTCACCCACCATTCCTTGGAGAATGGTGATTGCGACACGCAATCGCTTGATTCATGGCTATTTGGGGCTCGACAACGACACGCTTTGGAGCCTCGTTGAAACCGATATTCCCCTTCTGCTTGTCAGTCTGAATGAGTTGAAATTAAAGGGAGCTCAATGACCACCCGTGATATTTTGAAGATGGGCGACCCACGTTTGTTGCGAACGGCCCAGCCGGTGACTGAATTCGACACCGATGAGTTGCACTTGCTCATCACCGATTTGCTGGACACCCTACGCGACGCCAATGGCGCGGGCTTGGCGGCACCTCAAATTGGGGTGGACCTGCAGTTGGTGATTTTTGGCACCGACACGGTGAACCCTCGTTACCCAGATGCTCCACCGGTGCCTCGCACCGTGTTGATCAACCCGGTGATCACGCCGTTGGGCCCGGTCGGGGGCGACCGCGAGGTTCAGGAAAATGAGGACTGGGAAGGGTGTTTGTCCGTGCCGGGGCTTCGCGCCATGGTGCCGCGCTTTTCGCGCATTCGCTACACGGGCTTTGATCCGTATGGTGACCCCATTGACCGCACGGTGGAAGGGTTTCACGCCCGGGTGGTGCAGCATGAGTGCGACCACCTGATCGGTGTGCTGTACCCGATGCGGGTGGTTGATTTCACCCGCTTCGGGTTCACCGAGGTTTTGTTTCCGGGGCTGGAGCCCGCAGACGACTAACGCACTACCAGCACCGGGATTTTGCAGTGCGACAACACGTCGATGGTGTCACTGCCCAAGAGCAAGGCTTTGAACGGGCCGCGACCATGCGAAGCCATGACGATGGCATCGCAGTGCAGCGCAGCGGCTTTCTCAATGATCATTCGCCAAGGCTCGGCGGCGGCGACGTGAATCACTTGAATGGCCACGCCTTCACGGGCGGCAATCGCGGCGGCTTTGGCGTCGGCGGCGTCATTGCTGGCTTGGAGTTCACGGGCGCAATCTTCTTCTGAAGGGCCCACATACGCCTCCGCGAGAAACACCGTGGCTTGAACCATGGGAATGCCCACATGCAGCATGATCATTTCAGCCC
>JAGODZ010000130.1 GCA_017997975.1 Rhodoferax sp. | reverse complement strand
CTCCTCTCATGCAGCGCCTGCAGCCCGCACAAGCCAGGCTCTAAACCCAAGCGGAGCGGAAGCTAAGCGACAGAGGGTGACTCCTTTCTGACTCAAAAAAGCCCTGCCAGCTTGTGCCAGCAGGGTTTTTTGACGTCAGGGCTTGAGCAAAACTTTCAAGACGTTTTGCAGGCGACGCGCGTTGGCGGCATCAAAAGCGCTGGCCAAGACGGTGGTGGTGTCTTGGTTCCAGGTTTGCACGGGTGCGGGATCGTTGCGTTTGGTCAGCAACTGAAGTTGCAACATGCGACGCGCACTCAAATGCTCGGCAGGCGTGGGGGTCTCTGCCGCCATCTCCAAACGCAGCAAGGCGGTGGCGGCATCACCGGCGGGCGCTGCCGCCAAGACTTTGGTCCAAGCACTGCGCGCTGCGGCGTTGACACGGTTCCCCAGCTCCTGCGCCGAAGGTACTTGCTCTGCGTCACGGTGTTCCCAAGCCCCAAGCAAATGGGTCAAGGCTTCGCCATGGGCCTGCGCTGCGAGCTTGCGCAGTGCAAACTGGGCTTGCTCCAACGCATCGCGTTGGGCGCGAAAGGCGGTGTCACCCAAACGAGGGGCATCTGACCAAGTGCTGTTGTCGCGGCTGTCACGGCGAGGGCCTCGGTCCTCTGTACGGCCTGCAAACTTGGCATCACGCGGTCCACGACTGTTGTCGCGGCCACCGTCTTTGCGGTCACCAAACTTGCCGCCTCGACCAGGAACGGCCGGCTCTTCTTTCTTCATGCCAGGGCGATCGTCCCCGCGCACGGCAACCACCCGCTTGGGTGGTGCGACGGGGGTAAGCACAGGTGCTGCCACCTCAGGCTCAGCGGGCTCGGACACGTCACCCGTGGTGTCAGAAGAGTCATCTGAAACCGCTGCGGTCGCTTCGGTCGCTTCATTTTCGATAGCTGCTTGCGCAGGCTCCACAACGGTTGGAGGCACATTGTGTGCTTCACCTTGCGCTTGAACGTGTGCTTTGGCCTGTGCCTGGCCGCTCAATGCCGCATCCAACTCGTTCATGGCCTTGCGAATGGCTTGCGCGTCGCCAGACGCATTGGCCTGTTGCAGCGCTTTGGCCGCGTCCAGCACCACTTTGTCACGTTCGCCCAGCGCCTCTGCTGCTTTTTCACGCTCAATGGTTTTGCGGTTAAAGGCTTCGTCGATCGGTTTGCGAAACGCATCCCACAGCTTTTGCTCTTGGCGGCGGTCAATGGGCACACCGTGTGCCTCGGCTTGCCAGCGTTGCTGCAAGGCCTTGACTGCATCGACACGCAACTCAGCTTGCGCGCCCAGCACTTTGGCCTCTTCGATCATGGCGTGGCGGTGCGTCAAGCTGAGCTTTTGCAAAGCCTCAAGGGGTGCGGCAGCCGCATGGATGGCGGCCTTCCATAAAGGCTGCAACTCGGCAAATGCTTTTTCACCCACATGGCCGCTTTCGCGCCACCGGTCACCAAACTGATGCAGCAGGCGATTGAAGCCTTTCCAGTCATCGTCCAACGCCGTGGTGTTGGCCGCCGCCCAAGCCTTGACCTCTTCGATCAATGCCACACGCTGAGCGCGGTGCTCGGCAGACTCTGCCTTGACCTTCTCAAGCCAGACTTCGACCACCTTGTGGGCCTCATTGCAGGCATCGTCAAACTTCTTCCAAAGGCCGTGGTTGGGCACGCCGCCTTGGTCGGTTTTTTTCCACTGTTCACGCAAAGTGCGCAGGCTTTCCTGCATCTTGCGGCCCCCCACGGCCTGGCCGTCGGGGCGTTTCAGCAAGCTCTCGGCTTTGGCCACCAGATCTTCACGCACCTGATCAGCGCTCCAACGCTGCCACCCTTCCAGCTCGCCAGCCGCTGCCAGCGCCGCGTGCGCCTGGTTCTCCAGCTTGGCGTCGATGACTTTGCCAAATTCTTTGAGCGCGTTGCGCAGCGTTGACGCCGCGCCAGCGCTGGCTTTGCCATGGCCTTCAGCCACTTCTTGCTCTACTTTTGTGAGCGCATCACGCACCACCGAGGTGGCCTTGGCCTTGATTTCAGGGTCTAATTTTTGCTTTTGCGGCTTGGCGACTTCCAGCGGAATACCCCGCTGCACACGCAACTCATCGGCCCAAACGGGGACCGGGGGCAAAGGGGCTGCGGCGTCGTCCGACGCGGTTGCCGCTTGCGTCAATGCGCTGTTGAAAGCATCCCACACCACCAGCAACTGCGCCTTGGAGGCCTCCAGCAACGGGGGAAATTTGGCATCCACGCTGGACCAGTTGCTGTCGCTTAACAACGCATCGGCCTGGGACTGCCAATTGTCCACGTCACTGCTCAGTGCGGGCAAAACGGTTTGGGCGTCGCGCCATGATTTGGTGGACAGCACCTCAATGCGCTGCGCCAACAACACGGCCGCTTCGCGCTGCACCTGCACCCGGTGCTGCAAGTCTTCAACGCCCTTGATTCGGTCCGCCAGTTGCCCCTTCAAAGTGGCCAGCGGCTCTTTGCTTAATGGGGCACCTGCTTTGGCGGCATCGCGTTGCCAGGCCAAAGCGTCGGCAATATTGAGTTTGCTGGCCCCCACCAAGGCGGTTGCCTTGTCAGCCCACTCCTGCGCAATGGACTCTTGGTTTTTACTGCGCTTGATCTCTTCCAACTTTTCGCGCAACAACTTGGCCGCGCCCTTGTCTTTGACACTGAGCTCTTTGAACACGGCCTGCATTTGATCTGTGGCGGGCTCGCTGGCCAACCACTCGCGGATGCGCGTCATGCGCTCGCCCGAGGTTTGCGCAGAAAAGGCACCTCCGGTCAGGGCGTCCAAAGGATGGGCTTCAACCGTTTTGGTTGGGGTGGCCGCTACTTCAGGGGCAGGGGCAGCTTTAGAAAGGGAATTGAAAGGGAACATGAATCGCAGACGCAAAAATAAAAACACCCGTCACATTAAAAACGGGGCAGAACCTCTATTTTCGCCTTGAATTGCACGGAAAGGACGCTGGCCTGCATCATCTTTTGCCGATCGACCGCCTCAAGATCTTTCAAGCGCCCCATAAAAGGCGGGTGGGTCTCTTTTTCGCCGCCTTCACGCACTCACTCAAAACAGCCTCCGTCAGAGGCTGTGATCAATTTGAGGTTTAAAAGACTCCCAATCCTCCTCGTCAGCCGACGCAGGGGAAGCCTGCTTAACGGCTGACTGTCTTGACGGAGATGCTGCAGACGCCCTAGCAGCCTGTCGGACTTAGGAATCGTCGGCTGCAAATCGACCGCAACGGGCTATTTTTGGCTTTCGACGACGCTAAGCCCGACAGGCTCTGCTGGCACCGCTACTCAGAAAAACCGAAACACGTTCTGAACCCCACGCTCAACCGGCTTCAGGCTCACTGTCAAAGTCACGGTCTTGCGGAATCAGGGTTTGCGTCTGGGTGTCAGGCAAGGCCTCTACTTTTTTGAGCGCCCGGCCCATCGCACGGCTTCGGGTTTCTGCACTGTCCAGCGTTTTAAGCACCGTCTCCGTCTGTGACTTGACCTTGGCCAGCACATCGCCAAACTTGCCAAACTCGTTCTTGACGGCGCCCAGCACTTGCCAGACTTCGCTCGATCGTTTCTCAAGTGCCAGCGTGCGAAAGCCCATTTGCAGCGAACTGAGCATCGCCAGCAATGTGGTTGGCCCCGCCAGCGTGATGCGGTAGTCACGCTGCAGCGCCGTCATCAGGCCCGGGCGACGCAAGACCTCGGCATACAGCCCTTCGGTGGGCAAAAACAGAATGGCGAAATCCGTCGTAAAAGGTGGCTCCACGTACTTATCGGCAATGGACTTGGCCTCGAACCGAATGCGGGACTCCAACGCTTTACCCGCGGCATCCGCCCCCACGGCATCGGCCCGCTCTTGCGCATCAAGTAAGCGTTCGTAGTCGTCGTTGGGAAACTTGGCATCAATCGGCAACCACAAAGGCTCGCCATTCTCTAATTGGCCTGGCAACTTCACGGCAAAGTCCACCACGTTTTTACTGCCGGGACGCGTGGCCACTTGGGCGGCGTACTGGTCGGCCACAAACACCTGCTCTAGCAGAGACGCTAACTGCGCCTCGCCAAAAATGCCCCGCGTTTTCACGTTGGTCAAAAGATGCTTCAAGTCCCCCACGCCTTGTGCCAGGGTTTGCATTTCGCCCAAGCCTTTGTGCACTTGTTCCAAACGCTCAGCCACTTGTTTAAAGCTTTCACCCAGCCGGGCTTGCAAGGTGGACTGTAATTTTTCATCGACTGTGGCGCGCATTTCATCGAGCTTGGCCGCGTTGGTGGTTTGCAACTGGGCCAGCTGTTTTTCTAAGGTCTCGCGCACCTCGTTCATGCGACGTGCGTTGGATTCGCTTAAACCCGAGAGCTGTTGATTGAGCGTGTCAGACAGTGATTTTTGAAGCAGCGTGAGTTGCTGGCCAAAAGCATCAATTTGGGCATTTTGCGTGCGTGTGGCCTCACCCGACTGGTGCACCAACCCGCGTTGAAAGGTGGACAGGTTTTGGGTTAACTCTGTACGCCCTGCGCGGGAAGACTCATTCATCTCTCGCCGCAATTCAGCGGCCACTTGCTCGCTGCTGGTTTTCACTGCCTTGAGCAATTCCATTTGAAAGCGCTCCGATGCCCGCTGCGTTGGGTCGTCGGGCCCGCTGAAGATCAGCCACAGCAATAACAGGGCGTTCAAAACCGCCACACCCAGTGCCAGCCAAGGCAAGTTAAGCATATCCATCACAACAAATTCTCCTAAGCGTTCTATTGTTGTTCATTTACCCAACGGTTCAGACGGTCCGTCGCACATCAAAATCAGTCTGTTGCATGGGGGTTGCCTCTGACGGCCCGCCCTGCTGATACGCTTTAGGCTTTTGACCCACCACATGCCACCGATGCAACGCCTTTTTCACTCAATGGGTTTGTTTTTTCACACTTTGGAGCCGGTCAATGAGCCTGCTTAACCGACTTCGTCGGCTCATTCCCAGCCGGGAGCAAATTCACAACAACCCGCGCTTGGCTTGGATGGGGCCGTGGGTGAAAGAGCCCAAACTCTGGCACTGGTCACGCCGCGGGGTGGCCATGGGCGTGGCCCTAGGCGTGTTTTTTGGTTTGATCATTCCGGTGGCCCAAATTCCAGCCTCGGTTGCTGCGGCCGTGGTCATGCGGGCCAATATTCCAGCCGCCATTGCCAGCACACTGGTTAGTAACCCGGTGACTTTTGGCCCCATCTATTACGGGGCTTACAAGTTGGGTGTTTGGATCACCGGGGCTAAAAAAACCGCCAATCCGGCGGCGGTTTTCGCCACGGCTGAAGTCGATGAAGACGCCAGCATGTGGACCCGCATCACCGCGTTGGGCAAACCCTTGCTGGTGGGTTTGTCCATCACCGCGGTGATCATGGGTCTGCTCACCTACGGCGTGATCACTTTGGTCTGGCGCTGGCGAACGGTCTCTAAGCGGCGCAGTCGCCGGCGGCCATCTCTGCCCGACCTTTGAATTCGTCAACACAGGCTGCCCCTGCGCACCTCATTGGCCAGTCGTGCGCCGTTGACCGATTTCCAGCATCGTTGAAAATACTATAAAAAAGTGAGCATCTTGCGCAATGCCAGCAAGGGTTACCGCCCTATTTGGTCAAAAATAGAGGTGAATGGCATCACGCTGCAAAGTTAGGACTTGGCCTGGCCGGTGCGCTCGGCGGTGGCCAGCACTTCCGGGTTCAAAGGCGTCACCGCTTTACCGTGGCACAAAAACCCGATCAAGTTGTCTGCCGCCAAATTCGCCATCGCCAGACGGGTTTCGCGCGTGGCGCTGGCAATGTGAGGGGTCAACACCACGTTCGGCACGGTCAATAAATCGGGGTGAACTTGCGGTTCTCCTTCAAATACATCCAAGCCCGCTGCCGCAATGGTGCGGTTTTTCAGGGCCATGGCCAGCGCGGCATCGTCCACAATGCCGCCGCGTGCAATGTTGATCAAGGTCGCGGTGGGTTTCATTTGGCTGAGTTCAGCCTGTCCGATGGTGTGGTGCGATGACGGTGAATAGGGCACGACCAACACCAAGTGATCGGACTGTGCCAACAGCTCGTCTTTGCTGACTAAGCGCGCCCTGCACTGGGCTTCGGTCGCTTCGTCAAGACGAGAACGGTTGTGGTAGATCACCTTCATGCCAAAACCATGCGCACCGCGTTTGGCAATGCCTTGGCCAATGCGGCCCATGCCCAAAATGCCCAGGGTGCTGCCGTGCACTTCGGCGCCTGCGAACAGGTCGTAACACCAGCGGTTCCACTGCCCAGCGCGCAAAAAATGTTCGCTCTCAGTCACGCGCCGGGCGGTGGCCATGAGCAATGCAAAGCCGAAGTCGGCGGTGGTCTCGGTCAACACGTCGGGGGTGTTGGTGGCGAGCACACCGGCGGCGGTCATGGCATCCACATCAAAATTATTGAAACCCACGGCCATGTTGGCGCACACCTTCAGCTCGGGGCAAGCGGCGAGCAGCGTGGCATCAATGCGCTGGCTCCCAGTGGTGAATACACCGACCTTGCCTTGTAGGTGCTGCGCCAACTCGGCAGGTGTCCATAACGCATCGTCTTGGTTGCTTTGCACGTCAAAGTGGCGCGCCAGTTTGTCCAACACTTCAGGAAAAACGGCTCTGGCGACCAGAATCTTCGGTTGGTTCAATGTCATAGTTAAATCACCTTCTAGCCCTTATGGGGCATGCGCAAGACGCTATTAATAAAATAGCAATTTATTCAAATTTCACGCGCGAAAAATCAGTCCAACCAGTGCGTGAACTCTTCAACGGGAACGCGCGGGGTGTGAAACGTATTGACCAACTCGCTCTCGTCCGCGTAACCCAGTGACATGCCACTGACCAACATTTCATCAGCGCCCGCACCGATGTGCGGCAGAATAATCTTGGCAAACCCGTTCCAAGCGGCTTGCGGGCAGGTGTGCAGCCCGTGGCCTCGCGCGGCCACCATGATGTTTTGCATGAACATGCCGTAATCCACCAAGGAGCCACGGCCCATGACCGTGTCCACAGTGAACATCAGACCCACGGGGGCATCAAAAAACCGGAAGTTGCGCTGCTGCTGGGCGTGCATTTTGTCTTTGTCGCCTTTGCCAATGCCCAACAAGCCGTACAAGCCCCAGCCGTTCTCGCGCCGGCGGTCAATGTAGGGGCTGACCCATTTTTCTGGGTAGTAGTCGTAGGCCTCGCGGTAGTCAGCGGCCAACTCAGGCTGCGCCCGAATGGCGTCGTGTGCTGCACAGACTTTGTCCACCAGCGCGGCTTGGCTTGCGCCCTGCAGCACATACACCTTCCAAGGCTGGGTGTTGGTGCCAGAGGGTGCCCGGCTGGCGGTTTGCAGCAGTTCTGCAATCACCTCACGCGGCACGGGTTGGGGAGTGAAAGCACGCACGGACATGCGTGAAGTAATTGCTTCCGCCACGGTCATAGAAGTCATCGAAGGGTCTCCAATACAGTTGTCAAAGAGAGGGGCAAAGGTTGCGGCCGCCGGGTTTGCTTGTCCACATACACATGAACAAAATGGCCCCGCGCCGCCGTGAGTGGCTCACCGGAGGCGAACAGGCCCACTTCATAGCGCACACTGCTGCTGCCCAATTGGCTCACCCGAATGCCCGCGTCCACCGTTTGGGGAAAAGCCAGGGGGGAAAAATAATTGCACTGGGTCTCAATCACCAGGCCAATCACGGCACCATGGTGAATGTCCAATGCGCCCTGCTCGATCAGGTAGGCGTTCACCGCCGTGTCAAACCAGCTGTAATAGACCACGTTGTTCACGTGCCCGTAGGCATCGTTGTCCATCCAGCGGGTGGTGATGGACCGAAAAACGGGGTAGGCGCTGCGTGGCTCGGGTTGGGGACGCTCAAGGGGGACGGGATTCATACCGGTCATTTTGCCAGCCAGAGCCGTGGCAAGTCCGTCGATGTGTCCGCGCCGACGGATCGATTCGCGAAAAAACCTGACACTCTGCCGCGATGAGCGCCCCGTTTAGTGCGTTACTCCAAGCCCAATTCTTGAATTTTTCGGGTGATGGTGTTGCGTCCAATGCCAAGTTTGATGGCAGCTTCCACGCGTCGACCCCGGGTTTGGGCCAGGGCCGTTTGAATCAAACGCGCTTCAAAACGACGCGTCAATTCGTCCCACACATCGATGCGATCCGTGGCCAGCAAGGCGGCGGCATCGGCGGCCAACCCCAGCTCCCAACTCGCCTCGGCAGCAGGAAGTGCCGAGGCGAGTAGCGCCCTGGGGCTGGACTCGACAGACTCGCTCAGGTGCGACGACGCCAGGGGCTCGGGTGAGGACTCAGGCACGCTGGGCGTGAAAACAGCAGAGACGACAGCCGTGGCGTCAGGGCTCACAGCCGTGGCACGTTGGGTCACCCCCACCTCAGGCGGCAAATCTTTCGGTTCAATGACCTGCGCGGGCGCCATCACGGTCAACCAATGGCAAATGTTCTCCAGCTGCCTCACGTTGCCCGGGAAACCGAAGGTTCCCAGCCACCCTAATGCGGCGTCAGAAATACGCTTGGGCTCCACCCCCAGTTGAACGGCGCTTTGCTGCAAAAAGTGGCGCGTCAGCGTGGCAATGTCTTCTTTGCGCTCCCGCAGGGCGGGCAGTCGCAAGCGGATGACGTTGAGTCGGTGAAACAAATCTTCCCGAAACCCCCCCTCTTGGACGCGCTGCTCCAAGTTTTGGTGCGTGGCGGCAATCACGCGCACATTGGTTTTAACGGCAGAGTGCCCTCCTACGCGGTAAAAGCTGCCATCGCTTAAGACCCGCAGCAAGCGGGTTTGAAGATCAAAGGGCATGTCACCAATTTCATCCAGAAACAACGTTCCGCCATCGGCCTGCTCAAACCGGCCACGGCGCATGGTTTGTGCACCGGTGAACGCTCCGCGCTCATGGCCAAACAGCTCCGACTCCAGTAAATCTTTGGGAATGGCCGCGGTGTTGATCGCCACAAACGGCCCCTTGGCCCGCACAGAATGCTTGTGCAAAGCGCGCGCCACCAGCTCTTTG
>JAGODZ010000129.1 GCA_017997975.1 Rhodoferax sp. | reverse complement strand
CCTTCTTTATGCCAACGACCTGCTGGCAGGTGCCCGAAGCGTCCTGGCTGGGGCGGTGTCGGCCGGGGCCTTGCAGCCATTCAGGCTGCAGGGGCGACCGCCAGATTCTCAAAAAATAGGCCGAAACCGTTAACGCCTGCTGCCAATGGCTTCAATGAGGGTGGTCTTGCAGGGGCTTGCATTGAAGAAAAAACCCATCCCCCTTAAACTGCCATTTTTGACCTGCTCAAGATGCGCAGCAGAAGTCACCACCGCAAGCCTATTTCACACGCCGACCTGAATTGGAAAATACGTCCACCCCAACGCCCATGGCAGACCGACCGCCTTCAGCCGGTGTCGCAACGCCTGAGTTTGGTCGTCGTCCGCTGATCGCTGCACTGATCGTCTTTTTTCTAGCGGGCGCTGCCTCCGTTGGGGTGGTACAGCAGTCAGAGCAATACCAACGGCAAGGACAACGCATGCATTTGGCTGACTTGGCGGGTAAGTACGTCGACGCCATTCAGAACAGCACGCAACGCGCCCTGTCCGCCACCTATGCGCTGGCCGCGCTGGTGCACCAAGGCCAGGGTCGCATTGCCAACTTCGACGCCATCGCGAGCGAGTTGATCAAGGTTTATCCGGGCGCCGACTCGCTGCAACTTGCCCCGGGTGGGATCACGCGACAGATCGTCCCGCTGGCAGGCAATGAACAAGGCATAGGCCGTAATTTGCTGCAAGACCCCCTTCGCAACAAGGAAGCTTTGCGTGCGCGCGACACAGGCCAGCTCACGCTTGCTGGACCGTTCCCGTTGATCCAAGGCGGGATCGGCGTCGTCGGGCGCTTGCCGGTGTTCATGAACGACAGCGAGGGTAAGCCCTCGTTTTGGGGCTTTGCCACTGTCCTGATTCGCTACCCGGAAGCACTTGAAGAGGCTCGGCTGGACCAGCTACCGCAACAGGGCATTGGCTACGAACTCTGGCGCGTCCACCCGGACAGTGGGAAAAAGCAGAGCATCGCCGCGTCCTCGGCAACCCCCTTAGTCGACCCCGTGATGCGGACTCTGAATATGCCCAATGGCAATTGGACGCTCAGCGTGGCACCCCTCACCGGCTGGCGCGACCCCCTTTGGTTGGCATTCAAAAGCGCGTTGGGCTTACTGTTCAGCTTGTTACTGGGGTACCTTGCGAAGCTCCTGTTTGAGTCACACGCACAAAAAATATATTTGCAGGCGCTGGTGCTGCGACGAGGTGCCGAAATTAGCGCCACGCAGGCTAAGCTGCAAGTCACTTTCGATGCCATTCCTGACCTGGTTTGGATCAAGGATGCGCAGGGCGTCTATTTGGATTGCAACCAGATGTTTGAGCGTTTATTGGGTGTCGAAAAGACCGCCATCCTAGGCAAAACAGACGATGCCTTGATGGACCAGGAACAGGCAGGTTTTTTTTCTGAACGCAACCGGCAAACGATAGCCGCCGACCAAGTCAGCGTCAATGAGGAATGGCTCACCTTCGCTGCCGATGGCCGTCGCTGCCTGTTCGAAACCACCCGAACGCCACTGCGCGATGCCAACGGTCAACGGGTCGGCGTACTGGGCATTGCCCACGACATCAGCGAACGCCAACGCGCTGAGGAAGCGCTGCGCGAAAGCACCCAAAAACTGCGCATCGCAGCCGACGCAGCAGACCTCTACGATTGGGAGTGGGATGTGCTGCACGACACGCTCACCTGGGGCCGCGATCCGGTCCGTCTGCTCGGTCAGCCCGACGGTCTGACGCAAAAATACCCCGATTTTCGCGACCTCGTGCACCCCGAGGATCGCGCGCGCTACCTCGCCACGGGGCGCCGCACAATGCGCACCGGCGAGCCGTATTTGATCGAGTTTCGTGCCCTTGATCGGGATGGCACGGTGAGGTGGATCGCCGCGCGCGGCAAGTGCGTGTTCGACAGCGAGGGCGCGCCAGTGCGCATGCTCGGCGTGTCGCAAGACATCACCGAGCGCAAGCAGGCGCAGGACGAAATCCAGCAATTGGCGTTTACCGATGCGCTGACGAGTTTGCCTAACCGCCGACTCTTGATTAACCGCGTGAAGCATGCGCTGGCGACCAGCGCCCGCAGCCCCCGCGAAGAGGCGCTGCTGTTCATTGATCTGGATAACTTCAAGACCCTCAACGACACCTTGGGCCATGACATTGGCGACCTGCTGCTGCAACAAGTGGCGCAGCGACTGGTCGCCTGTGTGCGCGAAGGTGACACGGTGGCCCGCATTGGTGGCGACGAATTCGTGGTGCTGTTGCAGAACCTGCATGAGAGCGAACCGCAAGCCGCGATTCAAGTAAAACTCGTAGGTGAAAAGATTCTCGACTCGCTCAGTCAGGTGTACCTGCTCGGCGGCTATGTCCATCACAGCAGCGCCAGCATCGGCGTGGCCCTGTTCGGGCCCCAGCGCGAAAGCGTTGACGAGTTGCTCAAACGGGCCGATCTCGCCATGTATTCGGCCAAGGCCGCCGGGCGCAACACGCTGCGCTTTTTCGACCCCCAAATGCAGACCGTGATCACGACGCGGGCCGCACTAGAGGCAGACCTGCACGAGGCGGTGCGCGAGCACCAGTTCGTTCTGCATTACCAAGCGCAGATGGCCACCTCCCCCTCGTCAGGCGACCGCCAGCTGATCGGCGCTGAAGCGCTGGTGCGCTGGCTGCATCCTGAACGCGGCATGGTGTCCCCGGCTGAATTCATTCCTGTGGCAGAGGAAATCGGGCTGATTCTGCCGCTCGGCCATTGGGTACTCACCACCGCCTGTGTGCAATTGGCGGCTTGGGCGACACACCCGGACAAAGCACACCTCACGCTGGCGGTCAACGTCAGCGCCCGCCAAATTCATCACCACGATTTTGTCGCTCAGGTGCTGACCGCGCTGGAGACCACCGGTGCCAACCCACAACGGCTCAAGCTCGAACTGACCGAAAGCATGCTGGTGTTGAATGTCGAAGATGTCATCACCAAGATGAACACCCTCAAGAAGGCAGGCGTAGGCTTCTCGCTTGATGACTTTGGCACCGGTTATTCGTCACTCTCTTATCTCAAGCGACTGCCGCTGGACCAGCTCAAAATCGACCAAAGCTTTGTGCGCGACATCTTGATCGACCCCAACGATGCCGCCATTGCAAGAATGGTGGTCGCCCTGGCCGGAAGTCTGGGCCTGACCGTCATCGCCGAGGGCGTAGAGACCACCGAGCAGCGCGAGGCGTTGGCAGGCTTAGGCTGCTACGCTTACCAAGGTTACCTGTTCAGCCGCCCACTGCCACTGGCCGAGTTTGAAGCGTTTGCACAGCAGGTTTGACCTACCGATTAACTTTTCCCGCTTCAAGTCCGACGGGCTGCTAGCGGAGTTTTGCAGCAGGGTCCGATCAAAGAACTCGGGGCCTGCGCCTTGGTGACACGGGCGGGTCTTGGGTATTTCTTATCCCAGCCGACGCCCTTGCGCAGGGATACAAGGCGTGACCGTTGCTAGCAGCCTGTCGGGCTTAGGTCGTCGAAAGCGAAAATCGGCCCCAGCGCCGACTAGTTTTTGACGATTTCGCAGCCCAATATCTGGATATTGGGTAAGAAAGCGGCGAAAAATAGCCCGCTGCGGTCGATTTGCAGCCGACGATTCCTAAGTCCGACAGGCTGCTAGAGTGGTCTGTTTTAAAGGTGAATGTGATGGTCCTCGCCGTTGCACGCCACCCCCTTCGCCTCAAAGTCGTTGGCCACGCGCCTGAAGTGCTCGCCCAGACGCTCAATGGCATCGCCATCAAACACGTTCCTTCGGTATTTGGTCACGAAGATCAAATGTAATTGCATGGCAAAGACACAATGTCAGCTTGATCTGAGGGCTTGTTTTTCTTCCATAGATCAAATACCATTGATCCCATGAAGCCGGTCAAGCCACGCACCTCACAATCCGCCCAGCAGCCAAGCTGCTTTGGGCGTGACAACGAGGGCGCTGCAAAAGAGGGCTTGAGCCTGCATTCGCAAACCGTGCAGGCAGTCTCAGAAGAATACTGCACCCGTCGGCGTCAGTTCAAAAAAGCCAAACTGCGCTCGGGCGGCTTCTGTGAAGATGCCCGGGGCCGGGACACGAATGCGGCCAAGAACCTCTTGGCGCGGGGTTGGGCTCTCATGGCTGACTTGGGGTTTTGCCAAATTGCCATTGCAGGGGAGGCGAAAACCGTTGAAACTGCAATGAATGAGGGGGTGGGCGCAAGCACCATCGCTGGGGCCGGACATGGCCCTCTGGAGGTAGGAGTCCCCTTCCACGTTGCTTCAAGCAATTTGGAAGGGGGGGTGTCAATGACTTTGCGAGGCGTTTGAATGGCTATCTGGAAAAAACTTATCTCTGTTGAGGGACTGAACGCGTTCAGTGCGAATTGCGCCGTGTCGCATTTGGGCATTGAGTTTCTGGAGGTGGGCGACGACTTCTTGATCGCCCGTGTGCCGGTGGACGAGCGCACCAAGCAACCTTACGGCTTGCTGCACGGGGGCGTGAGTGTGGTGTTGGCCGAAACCCTGGGTTCTTCTGGCGCTTACTGCGCCTGCCCTGAAGGTCATCTGGCAGTGGGACTGGACATCAACGCCAACCACCTGCGCTCGGCCACCAGCGGCTGGGTGACGGGCACGGCCCGGGCGGTGCACGTGGGCCGGACCACGCAGGTGTGGCAGATTGACATGGTGAACGACGCGGGCGAATTGACCTGTGTGTCGCGCATCACGATGGCGATTTTGCCCCCCCGTGAGGGTGGGCCAAAAGGCTAAGCTAAATTGGCTGCTAGCCCTTTCTGGGCTGGTGCAGTGTTCCATTTTGTTGAGAACTTCAGCGAGCATTGGCACGAATCACCTTCTGCAAGATGTCGCGTGCGATCTTGGTCCAGATGAACAATCTTGAGATTGGTGTTGTGGTGAGCGACGATAGCCACCGATGGCAGTCACAAGTTCGGGCACGATGGTGAACGCGCCACGGCGCAGGCGGTTCTCGGAGATGTCTCGAAAGAGCCTCCCCACACGGTTCAGCCAAAACCCCGAGGACGGCGCAAAGTGCATGTGATCCAAGCCGCCAAGCCGCCAAACCGGCCATCATGACAACGCACAAGCGCGATGATTCGGTCTCAAAGTGGGTGCACCATCTGCGCGAAAAATCCGACTGGCAAAAGGCGGCAGTGGCACTGGCCAACAAGAACGCACGGATCCTATGGGCGGTAATGACCAAAGGCAAGCCCTTTGATGTGCGCCACGTGAGCGTGAAACCCGTGCTCGTCACTGCGACAGTGGCATAGGTGGCGAAAAAGAAAGAAGTTTATCGTTTGTTTTCTTGTAAGACGTGAATCCAAAGATGCATTGAAAGCATTGATCTATCAGACTGGGGAAATTAAGAAAATGGGGGAATGGTGTCGAACTTAAGGGGCCCGCCTGCGCGACAGCCGGCCTCATTCAACTGCGCCTAAAATTTTGCCCATGCGTCTACTCACCCACCATCACCTTGACACCCATCGCGTGAAAACGCTGTTTGCCAAACTGCAGAAAGCGATTGAGCGGGACGATTTCAAAAGCCCCAACCTCAAAAAGCTCAGCCCTACACCCTACTGGCGGCTTAAGCTCGATCAAACGCACCGCTTGCTGGTGCAGTTTGCGCGCCACGGCGACGAGACGGTGTGCTTGGCACTAGAGGTCATCCTCAACCACGACTACGCCAGCTCGCGCTTTTTGCGCGGTGCGTCCTTGCAGTGGGATCAGATGGATGGGGACGATGCCACGGCCCATCCGTCTGCCCCCACGCTGGACACTGACGCCACCCCGCTGCGCTACCTGCACCCTCAGCGCAGCCACATCCACGTGTTGGACAAGGTGCTCAGCTTCGATGACACCCAGCAAGCCGTGTTCGACACCCCGGCGCCCTTGGTGCTGGTGGGCTCGGCGGGCTCGGGCAAAACTGCGCTCACGTTGGAGAAGTTGCGCCAGGCGCGCGGGCGCGTGCTGTACGTCACGCAATCGGCCTTTCTGGCGCAAAGCGCACAGGCGATGTACTTTGCCCATGGCTTTGAGGCCGATGGCCAAGAGCCCGAGTTCTTGAGCTACCGTGAGTTTGTAGAAACCATTCAAGTGCCCATGGGCCGCGAGATGGACTTTGCAGCCTTCACCGGCTGGTTTGAGCGCTACCGCAGCGCGGCCAAACAGGCCACCGGCGGGCTGGACGCGCACGCGCTGTTTGAGGAGTTTCGTGGCGTGCTCTCCAGCCGTGCCGAGGGCGTGCTGGACCGGGCTGGCTACCTGGCATTGGGCGTGCGCCAGTCGCTCTTGGCCACCGAGCAGCGCGTGGCCGTGTTTGACCTGTTTGAGAAGTACCGCGCTTGGTGCGCCACCGCCGGCTTCTTTGACCTGAACCTGGTGGCCCATGCGTGGCTGCCACTGGCGCAACCCACTTATGACTTCATGGTGGTTGACGAGGTGCAAGACCTCACCACCGTGCAACTCGCCTTGTTGCTCAAAACACTGGCCAAGCCGGGGCAGTTTTTGCTGTGCGGCGACTCGAACCAGATCGTGCACCCCAACTTCTTTTCTTGGGCGGCGGTGAAAACGCTGTTCTGGCACAACGAGGCGTTGGCGCGCACACAAACCATCTCGGTGCTGCGTGCCAACTTTCGCAACGGGCAGGCTGTGACGGCGTTGGCCAACCGCTTGCTCAAAATCAAACACGCGCGTTTTGGATCGATTGACCGTGAAACCAATTTTTTGGTGCAGGCCAGCTCGCAAAATCAGGGCACGGTGCAACTGCTGACGGACAAGGACGCCACGCGGCGCGAGCTCAACAGCAAGACCCGAGGCTCCACCCAATTCGCCGTGTTGGTGCTGCGCGACGAAGACAAGGCGGCCGTGCGAGCGCAGTTTCAAACCCCGCTGGTGTTCTCGGTGCACGAGGCCAAGGGGCTTGAATATGCCAACGTGATTTTGGTCGGCTTCGTCTCTGGCCAACGCCAGGCCTTTGCCGAGATCGCCAGCGGCGTGCAGCCGAAAGACTTGGTGGGCGACACGCTGGACTACAGCCGTGCACGCGACAAAACCGACCATTCGCTGGAGCTGTTCAAGTTCTATGTCAACGCGCTCTACGTGGCGCTGACCCGCGCGGTGGACCAGTTGCTGATCGTCGAGTCGGACACCACGCACCCCTTGTTGCAACTGCTCGATCTGCAGACTTCTGAAGCCGTACAACTGGCGCAGGCACAGGCCTCCACCCAGCAGGAATGGGCGCAAGAAGCGCGGCGACTCGAACTGCAGGGCAAGCAAGAGCAGGCCGATGCCATTCGCCAGAACGTCCTGAAAACGCAAAAGCCCAGTTGGCCGGTGTGGGACGAGCCCGCGCTGCAAGAGCTATTGCCCAAAGCCCTGTTGCCGGGACAACTGTCGAACAAGCCACGCCAAGCTTTGCTGGACTACGCGCTGTGGCATGGGCAAACCGGTTGGGTGTTTGACTTGGCCCGGACCAGCCGGTTTGAACCCGCCGTGCAGGTGGCCGTGGCCATTCAAAACAGTAGCGACTCTAAGCTGGCCGCATTGCGCTTTGAGACCTCCAGTACCTACCTCACGCGCGTTGAAGCTCAGCGCCAATCGGCTGTTCATTTTTTGAACAAAAAGATAGAGACGGTTACCGAACGCCAGCACCAACCCTATGCCAGCCGTAACTTCAAAGAGGTGCTGCGTCAGTGCGACCAGTTTGGCCCCGAGCACCGCACTTACTTCAACGCCACACCGCTGATGCTGGCCGCGCAGTGCGGCAATGTGGCGCTGGTAGAAGCTTTGCTAGACCGGGGTGCCGACCCGCTGGTGCGCGACCACTACGGTCACAGTGCTTGGGACTACGCCCTAGAGCGCTTTCTGGATGCGCCCAACCCCACCGCCTACGCCCACCACCTGGATGCGCTCTACCCGCTGCTTTCGCCACCGGTGATTGACGTGCAAACCGCTAAACGCTTGGTGCGGCTGGAGCGTCACCAGGGCGAATACTGGCTCTTCAGCCTGATGCTGGTGAGCTACAAAAAACTCTTTTCAGAAGCCGTGCCCAAGCCGCAAATTCATCGCAACCTGCGTGGCTTTTGTGCCGATCATTTGATGCGCAACGCCGATCATTTGCCACTCAACGTGCTGGCACCTGAGCGCACGCGCCGGGTCTATTTCAACAGCGTACTGGCCCGTGCCGAAGTGAACAGCAAATACCAACCCAGCCGCCAGCTCTGGCTGCGCACGCGCAATGGTTTCTACACCCTCAACCCGGACCTGCAATTGCGCGCGCACCACACCGGCAACTGGCTGCCTTGGACGCAGTGGCTGAACCAGCCACTGGTGTTTGCGGGGTGCGGCATCCAAACCAACGAGGCAGTGTCCCGACCCGATGCGACCCGGGAATAACCCTGTGGCAGGGCAGCGACTTGGGTGCCGGTGGTGCCATCTTCTGTCTTGACCGCTTGAACAAAAACGAGCGCAAAGCGAGCAACCAGTTCAAACGACAGACCTCTTTCAAGGATGTTTCGCTCGTTTTGACTGGGATCAAATGCAATGTGCACACCAATAAATGCATGCACAATTTGCTTGTTTGGCGACCTCTTGTTGTGCCGGAAACAATAGGCCTAACGAATGACTTCAGCGGTGCGTCGCATTGGTGCGCGTCCGTTGGAGCGGCACGTTAGACGTGCTCGCCTCAAGTCGCTCGGCAAGCCACACTTTAATGACAGACTGCCGTGTCACTCCCAGCTTGCTGGCTTCGCGATCCAGCGAGTCAATCATCCAAGTTGGAAAGTCGACATTCACCCGCTTTTGCTGCACGCGCTTGGCTTTGGATACGTCCAAAGTAGCGGTGATATCGACGCCCTCGTCAAACTGTTGCTCGAACTCTTTAGCTTTCATAAAGTACCACCTCTTCTGTACGTGCGCGCCGAACGGATATCAATCGAATATTTACTCCGCGATAGGTAATCACCGCCGACCAATGCTTGCCATCAATCAACCCAATCACCAGATACTGCGGCTCATCGTC
>JAGODZ010000364.1 GCA_017997975.1 Rhodoferax sp. | reverse complement strand
ATGGAACACAGTGTCGCCCCGACCCAGGCGTCGCAATTCACAGCCCAAGGCCATGCGGCTCAAATCGGCTGGCGACAAATCGCTGAACAAGGGCAGCACCGCAAGAAAGCGCGGGATATTGAATTGACTGAATTCCATCTTCTTTCGATTACATTCTTAAGATCGTTCAAGGATCAAAACTACCCTCTATCCTATCCTCACCGGAAATTATCAATCATTGGAGTTCCAACGCGATGAATCAAGAAAAAGCCAGCGGATTTACCAAACAGATGGCCCGCAACATGTTCTATGGCGGTTCCGTATTCTTTATTTTTGTCTTTGCCGGACTCATATTCGATAGCGAGCGCAAGATCCCACACCGGTCTAACGCCGAGGCGATCACGCCTGCGGTCGTGGCCGGCAAGCACGTCTGGGAAACGCGCAACTGCATCGGCTGCCACACCCTGCTGGGGGAAGGGGCCTACTTTGCGCCTGAGTTAGGCAATGTGTACGCGCGCCGCGGTCCCGACTTCATCAAAGCGTGGATCAAGTCCATGCCCACCAATACGCCCGGGCGCCGCCAGATGCCACAGTTCGACCTGACCGAGCAACAACTCGACGATGTGGTGGAGTTCCTGCGCTGGACCGGCAACATCAACACTGAAAAATGGCCACCGAACATCGAAGGTTAAGGCAAATAAAACTCTCCGGACCCTCAAGGAAATAAAATGCAAGCGACTCCTCTCAAGTACGCATCGCAGTCGGTTTCGAAGTATTACTTCATTGCCGCACTGGCGCTGTTTACGGCTCAAATCATCTTCGGCGTGTTGCTGGGGTTGCAATACGTGATCGGGGATTTATTCTTCCCCTATATCCCGTTCAACCAGGCCCGCATGGTGCACACCAACCTGCTCATCGTCTGGCTGCTGTTCGGCTTTATGGGCGCAGCCTATTACATGGTTCCGGAAGAATCTGAAACCGAGCTGTACAGCCCCAAATTGGCGATGTTGCTGTTTTGGGTGTTCCTGGTGGCAGGTGCCGCGACGATCGTGGGTTACCTGGCGGTGCCCTATGCCAAACTGGCCGAGCTGACCGGCAACGATCTGCTGAGAACCATGGGGCGTGAGTTCCTGGAGCAACCTTTGCCAACCAAAGTCGGCATCGTGATTGTGGCGCTGGGCATGTTGTTCAACATTACCATGACCGTTCTCAAAGGCCGCAAGACCAGCATCTCAGTGGTGCTGCTGATGGGCCTGTGGGGCTTGGCGCTGATGTTCCTGTTCAGCTTTGTCAACCCTGACAATCTGGTGCGCGACAAAATGTACTGGTGGTTTGTGGTTCACCTCTGGGTGGAAGGCACTTGGGAATTGATTCTGGGCGCACTGCTGGCGTTTGTGCTGATCAAGACGACCGGTGTGGACCGCGAAGTGATTGACAAATGGCTTTACGTCATCATTGCCATGGCATTGATTACTGGCATTTTGGGCACCGGCCATCACTTCTTCTTTATCGGGATGCCCGGCTACTGGTTGTGGATTGGAAGCATCTTCTCGGCTTTGGAGCCCCTTCCTTTCTTCATGATGACGGTGTTTGCCTTCAACATGGTGCAACGCCGCCGCCGCGAGCACCCCAACCAGGCCGCATTGCTCTGGGCCTTGGGTTGCTCGGTGGTAGGCTTCCTCGGTGCCGGTTTGTGGGGTTTCATGCACACGCTGGCCCCCATCAACTACTACACCCATGGCACGCAGCTCACCGCAGCACACGGCCACTTGGCTTTCTACGGCGCGTACGTGCTGGTTGTGCTGGCCATCATCAGCTACGCCATGCCTATTCTGCGCGGTCGTGAAGCCAATAGCCGCAAGGCTCAGAACGTCGAAATGTGGAGCTTCTGGATCATGACCATTGGTATGGCCGTCATGGTGTTGGCCCTGACTGGCGCGGGCGTCTTGCAAATCTGGCTGCAACGTCTGCCAGAAACCGGGGCCCAATCCTTCATGGCCACGCAGGATCAGCTCAACTTCTTCTATTGGGCGCGCATTGGGGGCGGTGTGGGCTTCCTGATCGGCTTGCTCACCTACTTGAGTAGCTTCTTCATTGGGGGTGCCTACGACGCCCGGGTGGACAGCACCTCCGGAATCTTGCCCCGTGCGGCCTAAAGAAAAGGTCTGTATATGACGATGCCAGTGTCCCTCAAGCGCGAGCCTCAAAGTCACTGCGCGTCGTCCGCCCCACCTTACTATGCGGCGCAGGGTGCAGAGTGCGCCTTGTTTGAGCATGCATGGCAGCAGCAGTTGCCACTGCTCATCAAAGGCCCGACCGGCTGCGGTAAGACTCGGTTTGTGGAGCACATGGCGGCCAAGTTGGGTCGCCCACTGATTACAGTGTCTTGCCACGATGACCTCAGCGCCTCCGACTTGGTGGGCCGTTTTTTGATTGGTCAGGGCAACACGGTCTGGTCAGACGGTCCCTTGGCCCGCGCCGTGCGCAGCGGCGCGATATGCTACTTGGACGAAGTGGTAGAGGCCCGCAAAGACACTACCGTGGTGTTGCACCCCTTGGCCGATGACCGACGCATTTTGCCGATTGAACGCACTGGTGAGCAGCTGCAAGCACCACCCGAGTTCATGCTGGTCATCTCCTACAACCCCGGTTACCAAAACCTGTTGAAGGGACTCAAACCCAGCACCCGCCAACGCTTTGTGGCATTGAGTCTGAACTACCCTGCGGCCGACGTTGAGCGTCAGATCGTTCAAAAAGAAGCCAGGGTTTCAGAGCAGGTCGCCGACCAATTGGTGCGTTTGGCCCAATCGCTGCGCAGCCTCACGGACCATGACCTGGAGGAAAA
>JAGODZ010000128.1 GCA_017997975.1 Rhodoferax sp. | reverse complement strand
GTGCTGGATGCGCAAGGACAGGAATTGACCTGTGCTGACCGTGTGATTTTTGCCAACGCCACCGGAGCGTTGCCACTGTTGCAGCAAGTGCAGGCCGATCACCCGCAGCGGCAACTTCAATTGGACCAACTGCCCCCGCTGTATGGCGTTCGAGGTCAAGTGACTTGGGGTCACCACGCCCACACCCCTCTGGCCGTATTCCCTCCCACCCCAATCAATGGCGCGGGCAGCATCATTCCCCATATTCCCACAAGCGACGGATTGACTTGGTTTGTTGGATCGAGTTTCCAACCTGATACGCAGCCTGCGCACCCGCCTGAACGCAACCATGGGGCGAATTTTGAACGCCTTAAACAGCTCCAACCCGACTTGGCAACACAGCTCCAACCGCAGTTCGATTCACTCAAGCTTCACCACTGGGACAACACCCGGTGCGTCACAGCCGACCGTCTGCCCATGGTGGGTGCACTCGGTGGCCCAGCTGACGCAGATTTATGGATTTGCGGCGGCATGGGATCGCGAGGATTGACTTTTTCAGCCTTGTGCGGCGAGTTGTTGGCCGCTCAATGGGGTGGCGAGCCACTGCCCGTTGAGTTCAACCTGGCCCAGTCATTCCACGCGCTAAGGGCGGCGAATAACGCTTGAGCCCGGCGGGGCGTTGTGGGTGGTGGGCTTACGAAAAGGCCAGCCACCATGACAAACGCCTCAGTCGTTGCGGACTGAGGCGTTTGGAGGCGATTCGCAATGGCGCGGTGTTTACTTCTTCGAGTTCTTCACCAAGAAGTCGAGCACCAGTTTCTGCTCATCTTCATTCAAGCCTGCGCGTGGGAACATGCTTTGCGTGATGCCCAGCCATTGCTTCTCATTGAAGCCACCCGGATCGCGCGGGCCGTGGCAGACGGTGCAACGTTGGTAGAAGATTTTCTCGCCCGGTGTGAGCGAGGCCGTGGACTTGGCGCGCAAGGCTTGAGCGCGCTCCAAACCGAAGAAGGATTCGTCAAAACTCAGGTCTTTCTTGGACACGGTCTTAGGCGGCTCAAACGCTTTGGTGCCGCCCGCATCGGCATCAGTGCACTTGCGCAGCGAGGCCAAGCAGGTGTTTGCCGTGGTGGCCTGTGACAAGCCACTGGACCCACGGCTGGAGGTGAGAAAGTTCACCAAACCGTTGTTGCAGCGGCCCTTGCTGTCAAGCTGTGGCCAAGCGCCCTCGTAAATACTGACCACACCGGGCATGATTTTGTCGGACACCCGAGCACCGACCACTAAGGCCCCACGCTCGTTGTAAAGCTCCACCAGATCGCCGTCTTTGATACCCCGTTCGGCGGCGTCTTGCACGCTGATGGTCAGCGGCTCACGGGTCTGCACCGTGTAGCGCTTGCGCAGCGACTCGGCGTTGTTCATCTGCGAGTGCAGCCGGTAGTAGGGGTGCGGACTGACCACGTGCAGCTGGCCTTTTTTGCCGTTACCCAAGTACTCACCGGGCTCCAGAAACTTGGGCATGGGCGGCATGTCGCGCAGCTTCATTTTGTCGATGCTGGCCGAGTACATCTCAATCTTGCCTGTGGGCGTGTGCAGTGCGTTTTTCTTCGGGTCTTTGCGGTAGTCGGCGTGGCGCACCCACTTGCGCGCCTCCTTGGGCACCTTGATCGGTGCCATGCCCTTGTCCCAAAACTCTTCGAATTTCATGCTGCCCACAGCGGAGCTCGCCTCAAACGCTTCCTTCACATAGTCCATTTGGGACTTGCCCTCGGTGTAGGCGTATTCCACCCCACACAGCGCCGAGAGGCGGCGGAAGATCTCGAAATCGTCCAGCACATCGCCCACGGGGGCCACCACTTGGCGCATCGCAAACACCTTGTCGATGTTGTAGGTGCCACCCGAGGAAATGTCGTTGCGCTCCATGGTGGTGGTGGCTGGCAACACGATGTCGGCCCAGCGGGAAGAGCCATTCCACCAGCAGTCTTGCACGATGACCGTGTCCACCGTCTGCATGGCGCGCGCCAGCTCGTTCAGGTCTTGCTGGTGCGAGAAGAAGTTGTTGCCCGCGTTGTAAATCAGTTTGACCGTGGGGTAGCTGTAGGTGCTGCCGTTGTAGGTGAAGTCCTTGCCTGGATTGAGCAGCATTTCGTTAATGCGCGATGCCGGGCAAATTTTCTTCACCGGGTTGCGGCCCTGCGACATGCCACGGGGTGCGGTCCCTCCCGACTGCACGGTGCCGCCACCGCCGTAATGCCAAGAGAAGCCAATGCCTTGGCCTGGCAAACCGATGTTGCCCAGCATGCAGGCGAAGTTGACGATGGCCCAGTAGGGCATCTCGCCGTGGTGCGCGCGCTGAATGGCCCAAGAACCGGCGATCTGAGTGCGCTTGCTGGCCATGAGTTCGGCCAACTCGCGGATTTTGGCCGCTGGAATGCCGGTGATTTTGCTTGCCCATTCTGGCGTTTTGGGCGGTGAGCCGTCCGCGTCTTTGCCCTCCAAGTAGGCCAAGAAACGATCAAAGCCGACGGTGTATTTGCTGATGAAAGCTTTGTTGTGCTTGCCAGTCCGGTAGAGGTGGTAGCTCATCGCCAAGAACAGCGCGGTGTCGGTGTTGGGGATGATCTTCACCCACTCCGAACCCATTTGCTCGTCGGTTGTGGTGACCTGGGGGTTGATGGAAATGAACTTGACGCCGGCTTTTTTGATGGCGTCAAAGTTGGCGTACATCTCATGGTCGCACACGGTGTACTCAACACGGTTGTTTTTGTCAGGATCGCAGCCCACAAACACAAACACCTCGGTGTTGTCCCGCACCTGCTCCCATGAGGTCTGGGCCGAATAGACCTCTAAGTCACCAATGATCAACGGCATGATCACTTGTCCCGCGCCGGCTGAGTAATCGCCTGCGGTCATGGATGAGCCACCCAGCAGATTGAAGAAGCGCCCCTGCAACACGTTGGGGCGGAAGATGCCGGCATGCGACCAGCCGCCATAGCTGCTGCTAAAGCAGCCTTCGTTGCCGTGTTTCTCAATGGTGTCCAAAATGGCTTTGGCAGTGAGGCCAATCGCGGTGTCCCAGCTGACCTCCACCCAGCCGTCTTTGCCGCGCAGCTCTGGTTTGCTGCTGCCACCGTTTTGTACCGCTTCCAAATACGATTTGCGCACCATCGGCCCTGCAATGCGGGTTTTGTCGTAGGTACGCTCCATCATGCCTTCCGTCAGCATGGGGGTGGGCCGCTTGTCCGCGGCCGTGGGCGTGACTTCGGTGATGCGACCGTTCTTGACCGTCGCGATGCACGGACCGTAGTGGTCGGCATGGGCGACAGTGCCTGTGAACTTCTTCAGTGCAGCCAAGGCCGCTTCGGGATCAACCGGAGCCTCTTGCGCCAAGGCCTGCGTCATCGGGCTCAACCCATACGAAGTGGCCGCCAAACCTGCCGCGCCCGCTGCCGTGCTACCTATCCATTGACGTCGTGTGAAAGTCATTTTCTGTCTCCTTGAAATAAACCTAATATCCCTATTATCTTTAGGTGTTATAAATATACCAAGGATATACCCTTTGTTTTTAAATTGAATATCGCAGCCATTTGATCCAAGTCAATCAACGGGATTTTTGAGGATTGCTCCTTAAAAGGGCTGCGCTTCTGCCTCTGGCCAATGCCCCTTTTTAAAGAACCCCATCGGCCGCAAGTCACGCGTTCATGCTGTTTGCCCAAAAAACGATGACAAGTGCTAGCTCCGCCGTCAAGCCTTCCCATTTCCCTGGCTTGGGTTAACCTCCTGCCTTTACACATTGAGGATCAGTATGAAAAAAATGAACATCACCATTTCTTTGGAAATGTCGGTACCCGATGATTGGGAACTGAGCACAACCTCGGAAGGCACACAAGTGCTGAAGCTGCCCAACAACCAGTTCATGGACATCGCCATTGAACCCCTGTTTGCCAGCGACCCAGAAGAGACGTGGTCCAGCACCGACAACGACGACACCTTGAACGACATTCTGGACATGATTGAGAGCGAAAGCGTGACCTACGAGTTCATCACGCACTGAACATGCCCGAGTCTGTCTGCCTTTATGGCGGTTGCGGACACGCGGCCTTCCATCGCGTTTGCTTTTGACGGCGTTAACTGATTGACTCACCCCCCCCGTTTGGGGGATAGCCATTTTTTAACACTTGGTTGACACTCCTTCATGAAAAAAATTGAGCTTGATGTGGTTCATCCCATCGCGAAGAGAAGGTGCTGTCCGTGACCAGACGCGCAATTAGTCCTGCGTCACGCTGGCAAGTACGCCTAGAGCGTGCGCTGGCTCTGCTGGCCTTGACCCTGTTTATTGGCTTGGTGGTGTTCGCCTCGGTCACAAAAGAGTTGGGGTCTGCCGTGCTCTTGTTTGCGCTGACGAGCATCGCTGGTCTGATCGTTTGGTTAATTGTTCGCCTGCAAAGGGTCGAGGTGGAGCGGGATTGCGCTTTGGCTTGGTCCAAAGAATCAGAATGGCAGGCTTCCCATCACCAGCATCTTTTCCAAATCTCCCAGGCCGGTCCGGATTCAGTCCAGCACTTACAGCAATTGCATGACTTACAACAGGAAATCGCAGCGTTGCGTGAGCGTGAGTTGGTACTGGAAAAACAAGCTTACTACGACGAGCTCACCAAGCTGCCCAATCGCACGCTCTTGCGCCATCGATTTCACTCAGCGGTGGAGCGCTACAGGCGGAGCAATGCCTCTTTTGTTGTCATGATGGTTGACCTGAATGGGTTTAAGTCCATCAATGACAAGTATGGCCACGCAGTGGGTGACTTTGTTCTAGTCACCACCGCGAACCGAATTTTGAGTGTACTAAAAGCGTCCGACACCGTGGCTCGCTTAGGAGGAGATGAATTTGTGCTCGTCATTGAGTCGGTCGTTGATTCAGAAGAGTTTCAGCACGTCAGCAAAAAATTGGTTCAAGTTTTGTTCGAATCTATGACGTTGCCTGACGGTAAAACCATCGATGTCGGCGCCAGTTTAGGAATGTCGGTTTATCCCAATGATGGCTCAGATCTAAGCACTTTATTGGCTGTGGCGGACCGGGCCATGTACCAGTGCAAAGCCACTGGTTTGATGAAGCTTGACTGAACTGGAAGTCAAAAATAATGCCCGCCAAAGCGGGCATGAAATCATCGCTAGAGGGAGCTACTTTTTAGGCGCAGCGCTATCCACCTTCTCGGCTTTTCCAGCGGCAGCCGTGTAAGGTGTGCCGTTCACGGTCAAACCTTCTTTGGAGAATTTAGCGGCATTGCCAGCACCTACACCGCTGACGCGATCAACCAGGTCAGTCCAATCTTTGAACTCGCCTTTTTTACGCTCTGCCAATATTTTCCCAGACATGGCGGGTCCAATGCCCTTGATGCTGTCGAGTTCTGCAGCGCCTGCTTTGTTGACATCGACGGCCGCGAAGCAGGCGACTGCTGAGCACAGGGTGATAAATGTGGCAATTTTCTTGAACATGAACAAACTCCCTTGGTTGAAAAGATACCATCCCAATCGACATTGAATGGCATTTCAATGTAACGGTTTTCACGTCAAAAAGGTAGTAAAAATTAGCGTTCGGTTATCAAATTTTGTTGGCCAATTCACCCAGCTCACCTCTGTGCGGCCATCGTTTTGACGTAGCTGTTCACGCCGGTCTGCACGTCTGAGAAAACATGGTTGCATCCCACGTGTCGCAGAGCCGATATATCCGCCTGCGTGTAGCACTGGTATTTGCCGCGCAGGGCCTCGGGGAAGGCGATGTAGTCGATCTGACCGGCTGCGACCATGGCGTCCAACGTCAGTGCAGGCTCACTCTTGAGCTCACGCATCGCGTTGATCACGGAGGTGGCAACATCATTGAAAGGCTGGGCCTTGCCCGTGCCCAAATTAAAGATGCCGGACTGGGCGGGATGGTCAAAAAACCAGAGGTTGACCGCGACCACATCGTCAATAAAAACAAAGTCTCGCATTTGTGCGCCCGGCGCGTAGCCACCGTAGGTGCCAAACAGTTTGACTGTGCCGTCTTTGGAGAATTGGTTGAACTGATGAAAGGCGACGCTGGCCATGCGCCCTTTGTGCTGCTCACGGGGTCCATAGACATTGAAGTACCGAAACCCCACCACTTGCCCCAGTTTGCCCGCATGGGAACGCTGGAAATTGACACCGCAGTCCCGGCGCATGCGCTGGTCAAACAACAGTTTGGAGTAGCCGTACACATTGAGCGGACGCTCGAACTGAGGGTCTTCTCGGAAAGTATCTGAGCCGCCGTAGGTGGCTGCGCTGGAGGCATACAGCAGGCGTGCACCGCGCTTTTGACAGGACTGAAACAAACTGCACGACAGGGTGTAGTTGTTGTCCATCATGTACTTGCCGTCCGTCTCCATCGTGTCGCTGCAAGCACCTTCGTGGAAAACAGCCTCAATCTGCCCAAAACCACCCTGAGCAAACTGTTCGTAAAAAACACTGGCGTCAACGTAGTCTGCGATTTTCAAATCAGCAAGGTTCAGAAATTTATCACCCTGCGTTAAATCATCCACCGCGATGATGTCGTCGATGCCTCGGGCATTCAACCCTTTGATGATGTTGCTGCCGATAAAGCCAGCAGCGCCTGTTACAACGACTCGGGTCATGAAAACAACTCCTCAAAAGACACGGTGGCCGTGCCAAATTTACCCACTACCAAACCCCCTGCCTTGTTCGCCCAAGGCAAGGCCTGTCGCATGGTCATGCCGGCACCCACCAGAGCGGCCAAGGTGGCAATCACGGTGTCACCCGCGCCCGTCACGTCAAACACCTCAAGTGCTTGGGCGCTCACGGTCAAGTGGCCTTCTGCATCAAATAAGGTGATCCCCTCTTCGCTGCGCGTGAGCAGCAACGCATCCAAACCCAGCTGGGCGCGCAAATTCTGCGCCTTGCTGAACAGTTCGGCTTCGTTGGCCCAAGCCCCAATCACCAGCTGTAACTCTGCCCGGTTGGGCGTGATCACGCTGGCATGTTGGTAGCGCGAAAAATCGCTTCCTTTGGGGTCAATCAGGATGGTTTTTCCGCTCGCTCGGGCAGCCGCGATCATGTCGCTGACGTGCGCCAAGCCGCCCTTGCCGTAATCGGAGAACAACACGGCATCATGGGTTGACAGCAGAGTGGCGAACTGGGCAGTTTGGGTGGCCAATACTTCCGTCTTGGGCGTGTTTTCAAAATCCAGACGCAGCAGCTGCTGCTGCCGGCCAATGACGCGCAGTTTGACGGTGGTCTTCAACTCCGGGTCGCGCCCAAAAAAGGTGCGTATGCCGGTGCCTGCGACCAGCGCTTCGAGCTTGTGACTGGCTTCGTCTTCACCGACCACGGTGAGCAAGGAGGCCTGGGCACCCAACGTAACGACGTTGTAGGCCACGTTGGCAGCACCGCCATTGCGTTCTTCCTCGTGCGTCACGCGGACCACAGGCACGGGCGCTTCGGGTGAAATTCGGTCCACTGCACCATACCAATAGCGGTCCAACATCACATCGCCCACCACCAAAACGCGGGACTGCTGTAATTTCTCTCGGGTAATGCTCATGAGTTCAAAGGTCTCCGTCATAACTCTTCTACCCGCCGAGCGGGGTAACTGTCCCAGGTTTGACAACCGGGACACTGCCAAAAATGCTGCTTGGCCTCAAACCCACAGGCGGCACAACGGTAGCGTGTCAAGGGCTTAACCGCATGGTCTAACGCGCGCTGCACTTGGGGGTGAAACTGCTCATGCTCCAACTTTTCCCCGGCGATCCATTTGGCTGCGGCCACTAAGGAGGGTTCACGTTCTAGGTGACGAACATACCAGTCCCGTGCGGAAGGAGAGGCCTCAGTCGAGGACGCTTCAAGCAACACAATGGCGTCCAGCACATCCAGTGAGGGGGAAAGGTCGTAATTGGCTCTCAACCGATGCAGTGCATCATCGGTTTTTCCAGCACTTAAAGCGCACTCAGCCAGTGGACTGGCGATCAAGGGAATGGCTGCGGGCGACGCATCAATGGCGTCTACCAAGGTCGTGTAAGCAGCCAACGCGTCTCCCTGCCCCATGAACAAGCGTGCCAAATCCAGGCGCGGCCGGGCCGACTCGGGGGCTGTTGCAAGCGCTTCTTTGAGGGCGGCCAAGGCCTCTTGAGGTTGCTGCTTAGCTAAACAAGTCGCCGCTTTTTCACACAAATAATGCCCCAAACGCGCTTGAAAATTGCCTTGTTTTGACCCTGTCAGTTTTTGCGCAATCAAGGCCGCTTGGGGCCAATCGCGGCTGCGCTCGTAACTCGCCAGCAGAGACAGCCGGGCTTCGGTCTCGAAGGGAGTGCCCTCCAATTTGAGAAGCGCGGCCTCCGCCCGGTCGAGTAAACCCGCTTTGAGATAGTCCAGCGCGAGTGCGTGCTGCGCCCGCTGACGATCCTTCAGACTCAAATCGCCTCGGGACAGCAGATGTTCATGGACACGAACGGCGCGCTCGTACTCACCCCGCCGCCGAAACAGATTGCCCAGCGCAAAGTGCAGTTCAGAGGTGTCAGGGTCATTTTGGACAGCCTCAATAAAGGCATCAATGGCTTCATCTTGCTGTTCGTTCAGCAGAAAATTCAGTCCTTTGAAGTAGGCCTTGGGGGCCTGTTGGTTCTCAAAACGAAGCTGACGTATGTCCATGCGCGAGGCCACCCAACCCAGCGCAAACGCGAGTGGAAGCCCCAATAAGATCCAACTCAAATCAAAGTTCATGTTTCAAACCGGCGTTTGTTTTTAATGAACGACTGGGGCTTGAGACCGTGCAGCAAGGAGCGGGGCAGAGTCATTTTGATTCGGAGAATCAGCTTTTCTACTCCGCCACCACCGAGGCACCATGCCCAAAGCACCCACGGCAACCCCCATGGCGAACACAGTCAAGACAATCAGTACCTGCGGAGCCTGCCAACTGGTGCCAAAAAAGAAGTACACCCTGGCCTCATGCTGATTGTTTAATGCAAAAGCGAAAAGAGTAAAAAAAATGGCTGCCTTAAGTATCCACTTAAGCAGCCATAGGAGCTTGTTCATTGATCTTCCCAGTGCAATTG
>JAGODZ010000363.1 GCA_017997975.1 Rhodoferax sp. | reverse complement strand
CGCGCAAATTGGCCACCACGGCATCCGCGCTGTCGATCAGGCGCCGATTGGCCTCGTAAATGGCCAAAGAGCGCGGGCCTGTATCGGACAGCACCGGCGCGTTCAAAGGATACAAACCCGTCAACCCTAGGGCATGGCACAGGGCCACCATGTGCTGGCCGCGCTGCATGGCATCGGGATAAAACACATCTGGCCCGGCAAGGTACACACGCATGAAAGCGCCTCCTACTTGAATGCGACAAAACAGCTGCCAGGGTAGCAAGGCCGCACAGGGCAAGCGCTGCAGGAGCGCCCCAAACCTTTAAAAACCATAGCTGCTTGCGCTTGCCTGGTAAGGGTAAAAGCCGTTTTTGGCTTCTACAGGTTTGAAGCGGTTTGATCTCACGCCCACCAGACCTTCAGAGGCCCGACATGTGCATGGACTTGCCTACACAGCACCCTCCAATTTGGCAACCAACTTGCCTAACGCCTCCACCCCCACAGGGGGGTGCGCGAGCCAGGGCAGCACGTAAACCTTCTTGGCCAGTTCATTTTCAACCTTTGTCATCTGCTTGGCTTCGCCCGCCAATCTGGCTTGCAGTAGCGGGTCATGGGTGTCAGCGGCCCATATGCTTTTGTTGATGACCCAGGCAAAGGGCTCAATTTGCGCGCGTCGAAGGTCTTCCTGCAGTGCCTGTGCCTGCAGCACTGGCGTAGTTTCCGGGAGAGTGACCAAAATGATTTTGGTGTAGTCGGGATTCTGCAGTCGCATCAGCGGTGTGATCAGTCGGGTTGTGCCGTGGCTTTCAAGCTCGCGCACCATCTGCCGGTGGTAGGCGCCAGTGGCGTCCATCAGCAACATCGAGTGACCCGTAGGGGCCGTGTCCAACACCACAAATGCGCTGCGCGCTTCGCTCACCACCCGGGAAAACGCATGGAACACGGCGACTTCCTCGGTGCATGGTGACTTCAGGTCTTCCAGCATCAAGGCACGCTCCTGCTCACTGAGGCCCGCACCCTTGGTTGCCATGATTTTGTCCACATAGCGCTGGGTCTCAACCACCGGGTCAATGCGGTCAACCCGAAGGCCCTCTACTGCGCCATTCAGTGTTGCGGCCAAGTGGGCAGCCGGGTCGGTGGTACTCAGATGCACAGTCTTGCCGCGTTGCACCAGACCCAACGCCAGGGCGGCTGCCACCGTCGTCTTGCCCACACCGCCTTTGCCCATGACCATGATGAGACCATGCTCCGCCAATGCCAGGGAATCGGCCAAATCAGCCAAGCCTTTTCCCTGCCCCATCGGGTGCGCGGCAATATCCATCTTCTCCTGATGAACCTGCTGGTTGTTGACTAGCAAGGCCCGCAGGGCCTGCAGCCCAACGGTGTCGAAGGTACGCAATGGAACCTGATCCTGTGGGAGCTGGCGCAAGTTGTCAGGCATAGCGCTCAGGGCTTGCGTACCCAGCGCCTCAAAGGCATTTGCGACTTCGTCTGCGCTGTTGCTTGCATGGAAAACGCCATTCACAACCAGCCTTTGGTTGTTCAGCCCCAGCTCTTTCAACTCATCAGAGGTACGGGAAGCCTCTGCGATGGCGCTCTTATCCGGGCGCGTCACTAACACCACCGAAGTCAAGGCAGGATGGGACAAAGCATCCAACGCTGCTTTGAAGCGAATTTCCTGCATCTTCAAGCCGCTATGGGGCCCCAGGCAGGAGGCGCCCTGGTCGTTGTTGGCCAGGAAACCGCTCCAAGCCTTTGGCAAGCTCAGTAGTCGCAGCGTATGGCCGGTTGGCGCTGTGTCAAAAACAATGTGGTCGTACTCTTGGTTTTGATCAGCCAGGAGCGACGAAAACTCGTCAAACGATGCTATTTCGGTTGTGCAGGCACCTGACAGTTGCTCACGCACCGTGTTGACTTCTTCGGTGGTGGCGTCACGCGCCATCTGCTCTACCACTCTTTGGCGATAGGCCTCAGCCGCTGCATCCGGGTCAATGTTGAGAACGGACAGACCGGGCGCTCCAGGCACTGGTGTGGGCTGGTTGCTAAGAGGCACGCCCAGCATCTCATCCAAGTTGGAAGCAGAGTCGGTACTGACCAATAGCACCTGCTTGCCGCAATCTGCCAGATGCAGTGCCACCGCCGTGGACAGCGATGTTTTACCCACCCCACCTTTGCCCGTAAAGAACAGGTACCGGGTGGGTGCATTCAGCAGGTCTAGCGGCTTGGGCCGCAACCAAACTTGCACTTTTTCATGGGAGGGAATGCCTCCACTGTGCACCAGCCTGCCATCGATCAGCACGGCGGGCGTGGCATGAATCCCAAGGCGCTCACGCTCTTCTTTGCTCACGTTCAGCGAGATGTTGACTGGGATGTTCACGTCCTTGGCCACGCGCTCTATCAAGCCAGTGGTGCTGTGGCACTTGCTGCATCCCGAACCCAAGACAACGATATCCATACACGCTCCTCCATGTTGACCGGCAGACAACAGGCCTGTCATACGCCTGAAATAAAATAATTCCAAAATCATTGTATTATTTCCGCATGACAGAAACAGATGTTGTTCGCTCACTTGCTGCCTTAGCGCAAGAAGTTCGCTTGCGGGTCTTTCGCGCCCTGGTGGTAGCGGGCCAGGACGGGCTGACGCCAGGTGTCATCCTGGAGCAGCTTGGCATGACTCCGGCTCTCTTGTCTTTCCATCTGAAGGAACTAGTACAGGCCGGACTCGTGACCCAGGAGCGTCAAGGGCGCAACCTGATTTACCGCGCATCGTTTGACTCCATGAACCAGCTCCTGGGCTACCTCACCGAAAACTGTTGCGCTGGCGAGGGCTGTTTGACCGCCGACGCCACCGC
>JAGODZ010000127.1 GCA_017997975.1 Rhodoferax sp. | reverse complement strand
TCAACGCCTACCAATGGAAGACAGAATTGTTTACCCAGGTCGTCGCCGCTTTCGTCACTGGTTTCATTCCTGGCAAAGAGCACTTGACTCCACAATTTCGTGCGGCTGTCAATGCGTAAGTCCTATGTTTGAATTCTTGTTCGGCATCGACGAGCAGCTCAAGCGGGAAGGGCGGCGCGATCAATTCGAACTGGTGTTTTTCAATCCTTCCAAAGAGCCCGGCAACCGCTTGGGGCCCAAAGCAGTCAAATACCTGTTGGCCGACATGGCGCGGCGCAACATTCGCACGCACTTGGGTCACAAAATGGTGCGCTTAGAGGCCCATCAAGTGGTGACCGAAGGCGGCGCGTTTGCGGCGGACCTGATTTTGTTCATGCCCGGCATGACCGGCAACCTGTGGTTTGACCACACTGACTTGGCCCGCTCGCCCGGTGGGCTGCTCAAGGCCGATGCGCAGTGCCGCGTGGAAGGGGCGCAGCACGTGGTCGTGGTGGGCGACTCGGGCAGCTTTCCCGGCCCGGACTGGATGCCCAAGCAAGCCCACATGGCTGACCTGCAAGCCGCTGCCGCCGCTGAAAACGTGTTGGCCGGTTTGCGCGGTCAGACGCCCAAGGCCACCTTCAAGGTCGAACTGGTCTGCATCATTGACGCCATTGACCACGGCACGCTGGTGTTTCGCAACACCCAGCGCCAAATGATTCTGCCTTCCTCGCGCCTGTTCCACTGGGTCAAGCGCTGGTTTGAAGGCGCCTATTTGCGAAAATACCGATAGCTTTCAACCTGAGTGAGAACCCCCTATGACCGAATCTGAGTCCACCACCACCCCGGTGGCAACGCCTTATGACCAACTGGGTGGCGCTGCCGCCGTGCAGCAGTTGTCGCGCCGGTTTTACGAACTGATGGATGAGCTGCCCGAGGCCTACACCGTGCGCCAAATGCACCCTGAAAGCCTGCAAGGCAGTGAGGACAATTTGTTTGAATTTCTGTCCGGCTGGTTCGGCGGACCCGCGCTCTATATCGCCAAAAAAGGCCATCCCCGCCTGCGCATGCGCCACGCCCCTTACGCCATTGGCCCCGTGGAGCGCGATGAGTGGATGCTGTGCATGAGGCTGGCCTTGACCGAGCAAGTGGCTGATGTGGCGTTTCGAGACCGTTTGATCGAGACCTTTGCGCACATGGCCAATCACTTGGTCAACACGCAAAGCGGCCATGGCTGTGCGGCGGGACAGAGGTCTGCGAGTTAAGTGCCCGTGGCGGGTGAATATTCCTATTTGTGGGGTTGGGTCGGCGCGGGTGGTGGGCTGCTTGCGCTGTTGTGGGCTGCTCGTGCGCTGTTGCTGTACGGCCTGGTGCCGCAAGCCACGCTGGAAGGGCCACAACCGGCTGACTTGGGTTTAACGGCGCAGTCCGTGCGTCTGCCGGTGACGGGTGGCGTGAGTCTGTTCGCTTGGTATCTGCCTGCGGGCACGGCCACCAAGCCCGCTCCGGCCATCGTGCTCTTGCACGGTTGGGGTGGTAACGCGAGCACGCTGCTGCCTGCGGCGCAGGCCCTGCGCCACGCGGGTTACGCCGTGCTGCTGCCCGAGGCGCGCAACCATGGCCGCAGTGACCGCCATGGCTACAGCTCATTGCCCCGCTTTGCAGAAGATCTGGACGGTGCGTTGGACTGGTTGGTGGCACAACCGGGCGTTGAGGCGAGTCGCCTGTGTGCCTTGGGCCACTCGGTGGGCGCGGCTGCCGTGCTGCTCAGTGCCTCGCGCCGACACGACTTGCACGCGGTGGTCAGCGTCTCCGCCTTCGCCCACCCCGAGCAGGTGATGCGCCGCTGGCTGGCGGCGCGCCACGTGCCCTACTGGCCGTTGGGCTGGGCGGTTAACCGCTACGTTGAGCACGTCATTGGTGCCCGGTTTAATGACATTGCGCCGATGAACACGCTGCCCCGCGTCCCATGCCCCGTGTTGCTGTTGCATGGGCGACAAGACGACCTGGTGCCCGTGATGGACGCGCGCCAACTCTGGCAACACCGCATGCGCGCCCGCGTGACCTTGCTGGAGTGCGACGGCTCGCATGAAGGCTTTGATGATCTGGATGAGGTGACACGTCAGATGCTTCGTTTTTTGCATCTTGCCGACCCAACGCCACCGGGCTTGAGTCCATTGCCGCGCTGATATCGGAGGCGGTACGGGATGCTTGAGCCAGTCTCCATCCCTATTTGCTGCTCGAAAACTGCCACATCTGGCAGATGTTACTGCCACAAATGGCTTGTATTTTTTGTGTATAAATGCTTTGAAATTCGATTGTCGAAGCTAAGTGATTGATATATATAAGTATTTTCATTTCTTTCATTCTGGCACGCTTATTGATAGTCATAGAGCTTCAATCAATCAGGAGCTTCTCATGAAAAAATCAATGGTGTTGGGTGCGAGTTTGTTGGCGTTGGGTCTGTCGAGCCAGGCGGGCGAATTATTTTTGACCATCAACAGCGGCAGCGCCATGACGCAAGGGGCCGGTTTGGTGCTGGCCAGCCAGGCCCTTGAACAAAAAGCCACGGTGCGTGTGCTGTTGTGTGATGCGGGCGCTGACATCGCCGTCACAGGCAAAGAAATGCCCCTTTTGAAGCCTAAAAACGTCACCGCCCAGCAGATGCTGCAAGGCCTGATCAAAGCTGGCGCCACGGTTGAAGTGTGTGCACTCTACCTGCCCAACACAGGCCGCCAAGCCAGCGACCTGCTCCCTGGCGTAACGGCGGGCAAACCGGCAGATGTGACCGCCTATTTCCTCAAGCCCGGCGTGACCACACTGGCGTTTTGATCTCACTTTTTTCCCAAAATTCCATTCGTCAATTAGCCAACGCCGCGCCCGGTGTGCGGCAGAGAAGGAGTTCCTCATGAAACGTTTATTCACTGCCGTCGCGCTGGTGTGCTGCGCACTGAGCGCCCAAGCGCAAACACAAGCGCCAGACATCGGCATCACCGCCCAAGACACCTATGCCAAAGTGCAGCAGGCGGATGCCAAGGTCTTGTTTGTCGATGTGCGTGACCCGGTGGAAGTGATGTTTGTCGGCTTTTCCGACGCCGTTCACCTCAACGTGCCCTATTTGATGGTCGATCGCAACGCCTGGGACGACAAGCGCGGGGTGTACAAGCTCACGCAAAACGAAAATTTTGTAGCGCAAATCAAAGCGGCACTGGCCCAGCGGGGTTTGACTTCAGAGGTTGAAATCATCACCTTGTGCCGCTCAGGCAGCGAGCGGGGCGAACCCAGCGCGGCTTTTCTGCGCGCCAATGGTTTCCCCAACGCCCGCTTTGTGATCAATGGCTTTCAGGGCGCGGCTTTGAAAGAAGGGCCCCAGGCTGGTTTACGCGTTCAAAACGGCTGGCAAAACTCGGGTCTCCCTTGGAGCGCCAAAATGAACCCCGCCAAGATGTACCGCACCGACCCCCACTAAGCGGGGGCACAAGAGGCATCGCGAGATGTCTTTGCCCAAGCGCTTGCTTTTTTCTACTGCCCCACCCTGTTGATTGCCATGTCTGCCACCTCTTCTCGCTCCCTGCATTATTTGAGAATCGCATCGCTTGCCGAAGGGGCCACCCTGCTGGTGCTGCTCTTGGTGGCTGTGCCGCTCAAACGCCTGGCTGATGTGCCCATGGCCGTGTCCCTCATGGGCCCAATTCATGGGCTGGCGTTTTTGATTTACAGCGCCATGGTGATGCAGGCGCTGTTCACGCGGTTGATCACCCCTTTTGAAACCGCCCGCCTGATGTTGGCCGCCTTCATTCCCTTTGGCGCTTTCATGCTCAGTGGGCTGTTTCGGCGAAAGATGCAGGGTTTGGTTCAGAAAACCGAAGCCGTGGGTTGTTAGGTTGCCCACCGTGGATGTCGGATGCCGCTGCGTTAGTCTGGCTAAATCAACCGCGCCTGCAGTGACGCGTCCGCCAGCGGCCGCAGGCGGGCAAAGTCCAGCAAATCAGCCAGACGGGCACCTTTGCCTTGCCATTCATAGACTGTGTCTTCGCCCAGCAGCACGTAATGCCAGGGCAGCCCGCCTTGGTGCTCGGCGTCCAGTTGGTTGATGCGCTCACACCATGCCACCGCCGCTTTGAGCTTGCGCTGGACGTTGGGGTGAATGGTTTGTGCTTGGGCTTTGGTTTCCACCAAATAGGTCCGGCTATCGGTGCGCACCAGAAAGTCAGGCGAGTAGAACGCCGCCAGTCCGTCGTCTTTGACGTAGCGCAGCCGGGCAAAGGTGTGGCGGTTTTCGCTGATTTTGCAAAACGCTTTCACTTGGGTGTCGGCCTGCGCCCAATGAATCAAAGCACGCTCTAGCCCGCCATTGCGACTGGGCCAGCCCAACCGGGTGTAAATGCACTTGCTCACCTCCACCGAATGGCTCTCTCGCACCATCAGGCGCGGTACTTCGCTCAAGAACCGTTGGTGCACTTCGGTCTGGCCGGTGACGTGTTTCTCCTCTGAATCCAGCAAGGCCACGGCAAACACCTTGGTGATGTGATCGACCACCGGCTGTAGCAGCAAGATCCGCCAGTTCTCGTTGTCATAGGGGTCAAACGCGCTGCCAAACAGTTGCGCCCAGATGTAGTCGTCCAGCCAGCCGGTCAACTCGGCGGTGTTCACCTGCAGATAGGGCTTGGCGATATGGGTGGCGATCTTGCCCGTTTTTGGCAGTGGCTCGCTGAGCGCCTGACTGATACGTCGGGTCAAGCGGCTCAGGTAATCGTTGTAGCCACCCACATTCATCACCGCGCCATTCACCCGGTAGCCGCCAAACAGCGTGGCGCTTTGCAGGTCTTGCGAGATGAAACTGTCGCCCTGGCCCAGCAGCCCACTGAGGTGCGCCAACGTCATGGCTGTAAAGGGCGGCAAGGTCGTGGTGTCCAGCGGGTGGTGGTCGTGCAGCTCGTCGGTCTCCTGCAAGATGAAAGGAATACCAAAGTCGAACGCCTCAAATCCTTCGCGCAATTCGGCCGCCATGACGTCGCCCGTGGCGCTGGTGCCGTTCGTGTCGTCTCCGGTGGTGCCCGCCAGCCCCTCACTGATCAGCTCGTCATAAAACGACTGAAAGGCAGGGTGCTCCACGATGCTCAGCACGTCTAGCAAGCTACCCGGTTCTTGGCCCGCGTTAATGCGTTCCCGGTTTTCGCGTTTCAAGTCGGTGTATTCGGCATCGCGCCACATCAAGCGCAAGCCACGCCCAATGGTTTGCTCCAACAAAATTTGCGCTTGGCTGGCGCGCAGTGGCACGATGACGCAGATGTTGTTCACGTCAAAGCCCTCGCGCAGCATCAGCACGCTCACAATCACGCGGGGTGTGGCGTGGCGGTCCACATTGAACAGGCGCTCACGCACGGGGCCCCAGTCCTTTTCGCCCAGTTCAGCCTTCTTGCCGGAGTCGATGGTCATCACCTCGTCGGCATGAAGTCCTTCCTGATCTTGTAAAAAGCTTGCAACCAGGGGCGACACCGTGGTGTCTTCACACACCACCAGCATCTTGGGGCGGCGCAGCGGGTCGATGCGGGCAAAGTCAGCCTCTAACTTGCGCAGCTTCATCAAGCCCGCCCGCAGCATCACGCGCTGGCCTTCGCTCAAGGTGGGGTGGCCCGACTCGTCGCGCTCGGCTTTGAACTCCAGCGGCAACGCACCAATTTCCTTGCGCCGGTCCAACACCAGCGACTTCACCAGCCCAGCGCGCATGGCGCTTTTCAGGTCAAAGTCAGTCACGATGTGCGGGAAATAGACCTTGCGCTTGTTCTTCCCCGCGCCCACATCGTTGTAGGGTGTCGCGGAAAAATCGACCTGCACAAAGCGGCGTCCCTTGGTGGTGGCAATGCGACTCAGGCTCTTTTGCCATTCCACCTCGGTCGTTTCGCCTTCCCGCTTGAAGTCGTGAATATGGTGCGCCTCGTCGTTGAACACCATCAATTCGGGGAGCGCCGCCAAAAACTCCAGCACGTTGCCGCGCGCATAGCGCCTGTCCAGCACATCCAAGCTATTGCCCGTAGCGCGACCCGGCATGAGCGGTAACACGGCTTTGACGACCTGTTGCGGCTCCAGAGGTGCGCCGGGTGCCTGCACTGCGTCAACGTCTTCTACATCGTCCATGACATCGCCCTCCGCCAGCAAATGCCAATTGGTGATGGCAATCATGCCGTTGCCGGTGGCCTTGAGCCCAATTTCGGTCTTGTTGCATACATTGCCGCGCACAAAGGCAAACACCGCATCTCGGTGCCCCTCTGGAATGAACAGGTCGGCAAACTGCTGGATATCAGATTTTGAAAAATCTCTTGAACCGTTACCGCCTTCGACCAGCTTGCCGCAAAACGCATCCAACAGCCGCTCGTAAACAATCAGTCCTGGCGCGACCACCATGAACTGCCGCGTGAAGCGGGCATCGTCCAGCCCTTGTGCCAGCGCTGCCGTTTTGTTGAGCAATTGCCAGATCATGAGTGCTTGCAGCACCCAAGTCTTGCCGGTGCCGGTGGCCATCTTGAAGCAGTATTTGGGGTGGGCGTGTTTGGCGTCTGACACCTCGGCCAGCCGCGTACCGGTCAGCAGCGCATCGGGGGCGCAAGCGCGGTACAGGTCCAACAGCGACCAGTGGGGCTGATCTTTGCCCAGCACCTCGTGCGCCACGACGGCATTCAGAAGCGCCTGCTTTTGACCGGCATGAAAATTCAGCCCGCCGCGCGCGGTGACCATGTCTTCGCCAAACCACCACAGCAGCAGCTCGGCCGTGGTGGGGGTCACCAGCTCCAGAATGTCTGCTGCACCGGATTCCAGCCCCACGCACAGCGGGTTGGTTTGGGCGGTGAGGGCGGCACAGAGGGCGAGTTGGTTTTCAGGTTGAATCATGGTCTATAAACATCCGTGATGGAATTGAATTGATTGGCTACAATTGTGGTAATTTATGAAAGGCAGACCATGGCCACCGTTTCCATGCGTATCGACGAGTCCCTGATCAGCGCTGCCCGCACCGCTGCCAAAGCCGAATTCCGCACCGTGCAAGGGCAAGTGGAGTTCTGGGCGAAAGTGGGCCGCGCCGCGTTAGACAACCCCGATCTGCCCGCGTCCTTCATTGCCGAAAGCTTGATGAGCCTGGCCGAACCACGGGAAGACAGCACGCCGTTTGTGCCCCGCAGTCGTGTCGCCGACATGCCCACATGAGTTGGCGGGTGCAACAAACGCGGCGTTTTATCCGCGTTTACAAAAAACTGACCAACGCCACCCTGATTGCCGACACCGATGCGGCGGTGGTCTCTATTGCGAACGACCCTGACATTGGCGAGCGCAAGAAGGGCGACCTGGGCCAGCTTTGGGTGCACAAGTTCCGCAGCCAGGGCCAGCTGTACCTGCTGGGCTACACCCGCGAGGACGAAGTCCGTTTGGTCTACCTCGAAGCCCTGGGGCCGCACGAGAACTTCTACCGAGATTTGAGACACTGATCGCATGGAGCTGGGCTTTTTAACGCTCGCTACGCCTCCACCGTGCTCACCACTTCTGCCTCAAACCCAAACACATCCACCACCCGCACCGCCACCTTGCGCGGCCTCGCTTTGAATGGAACGGTCACCACCGCCTGCGTCACCACGCGCAGCGCATCCGCATCATTGGCGGTGTTGCCCCGGTAGTCTTGCCAGACCGAGCGAAACACTTTGCCGTCATAGTCCGGGTCCACCGCCCAGTATTCAATCAAGGCCAGCGGCTCTTTGTTCGCCACGGCTTGCAACTTGGTGCGGTTGTCGTCGTCGAGGTTAATGGCCTCGGGTGACAGCAGCACGTAGTTTTTGAGTCTCACGGTCAGGGTTTCCGAGTCACCTTGAGCGGCGCGCACCACCGGGTGAATCGTTAAATACTGCAGAGAAGAAAAGCGCACCTGCCCGCGCAGCTTGTCCAGACCGCCTTTCTTCTTCAGCCGGTCCATCAGGTCGGGTGGGATCACCAGCACCTCCAAGCGGCTGTCGTTCAGCGCGGTGATGGTTTCGCCAATCGAGGGCTCAAAATTCCAACCCAGCACCACCACACGGTCCCAGCCACCCAGCAGGTTGTCGCGCTGGGCAATCGCCTTTTTGAGCGTGGCGGTGCCGGTGAGTTTGTTGGGGGAGTCGGCCAGCACCAAGGTTTTGCTGCCCCGCCGTCCGCCCAAGTCGATGCCTGCGATGTGACCCAGATTGCGCTGCGGGTTCACGTCCGGTGGCAAAGGCAGGGCACCGTAGAGCGACAGCACGATCTGCGACAAGTCGCCAATGCGGAAATCCCGCCCCAGCGTGGCCTTGGCCGCTTCCACTTGGTAGTCGCCGATGGCTTGATAAAGAAAGGGCTTGGCTTCGAGGTCGATCAGGCGTTTGCGCATGATCATGCAGGCGGGTTTGCCGAGATCGGTGGTGATCCAGCGGCGACCCAGTTTTTCGGCTACTGCGGCAGTGGTGCCAGAGCCGCCGTTGAAGTCGGCGACCAAGTTTCCTGCATTTGAGGAGGCTTCGATTACCCGTTCAAGAAGGGTTTCTGGCTTTTCGGTGTTGTAGCCTGTGTTGTTGGGATTTTTTGTGACTTCAGCTTGGGCTATTTGCCAAACGTCATCAGCGTTTTTTTCTGTGTATGAGTCGTAAATGACCCGACCAAACTCGTCTCTGGCGGTATCGAGTTTTTTTGTTGTGGGATTCCAGACACGTCGATTGATCTTTCTCGCACCATCAAGTTGAATCTTTACGCCGTTCCAGATGGCATCTTTGCTTTTTCGGTAAGCAAATATTGAGTCGTGATTTTTAGGCAGTCCATTTATGTTGCCCTGTAGCTTGTCAGGGTAGTGCCAAATGATTTCGTTGAAGAAACTGTCTTTCCCAAACACCTCATCCAGCACCAGCTTCACGTAATGCCCCACATGCCAATCCAGATGCACATAAATCGAGCCGGTGTCCGCCAGCAACTCGCGCATCAAGATCAGTCGAGGCGTGATCATGGCCAGGTACGAGACGGTGCCGTCTGACCAGGTATCGGAGTAAGCAAACTGCTCAATCACCGTGGGCTTTTGCTCCAGTTCCACACCGGGTAGCGTGACCTTGGTGCGGTAGTCGGCCTTGCTGTCAAACGGCGGGTCGAT
>JAGODZ010000126.1 GCA_017997975.1 Rhodoferax sp. | reverse complement strand
ACCTACGACCACGCGGAGCCTGGTGTGCTGTTTCTGGACCACATCAACCGCGACAACAACCTCTCGTACTGCGAAACCATTGCCAGCACCAACCCGTGCGCCGAGCAACCGCTGCCCCCTTATGGCTGCTGCTGCTTAGGCTCGATTGACCTCACGCGCTTCATTGACCATCCGTTCGAGAAAAACGCCCGTTTCGACACGTCCGCCTTCGCCGACGTGGCCCGCGTCGCGACCCGCATGCTGGACAACGTGCTGGATGTGACCGTTTGGCCATTGCCCCAGCAACAAGAAGAGGCGCGAAGCAAACGCCGCGTGGGCTTGGGTTTCACCGGTCTGGGTGACGCGCTGATCATGCTCAACTTGCGCTACGACACGCAGGCGGCGCGCGACATGGCGCAAGAAATTTCGGAATTGATGCGCAACACCGCGTATGAGGCGTCCATCGAACTCGCACGCGAACGGGGTGCCTTTCCGCTGTTCAACGCAGACCTGTACCTCAGCGCTCAAACTTTTGCCTCGCGCTTGCCTGCGGCCGTCAAAGACCGCATCAAGACCCACGGTCTTCGCAACTCGCATTTGCTGTCCATTGCCCCCACTGGCACCATCAGTCTGGCGTTTGCCGACAACGCCAGCAACGGCATTGAGCCGCCCTTCAGTTGGAGCTACACGCGCAAAAAACGCATGCCTGATGGCAGTTTTAAAGAGTACGCCGTAGAAGACCACGCCTGGCGTCTTTACCGCCACTTGCATGGAGAGACTGCCCCCCTCACCCCCGCTTTTGTAACGGCACTGGAAATGAGTGCCCAGGCCCACGAAGCGATGGTCGCCGCCGTGGCCCCTTACATTGACACGGCCATCTCCAAAACCGTCAACGTGCCTGCCGACTACCCGTATGCCGATTTCCAGCACCTGTACATGGAGGCGTGGCAATCTGGCTTGAAGGGCCTGGCCACCTACCGCCCGAACTCGGTGCTGGGGTCGGTGTTGAGCCTGACCCCCACTTTGACGGCCACGACCCCCTCTTTGCATATTGAAGGGGCCAACCAACGGTTGGCCTTGGAGCGCCTGCCCTCCCCCGTGTTGTCGTCCTTGCGCTGGCCCAGTCGCCCTGAACTGCCAGGTGGCAACCCCGCCTGGACCTTCATGGTCAACCACCCGTTTGGCAACTTCGCCTTGTTCGTGGGTGAACTCGCTCCTGAAGAGGGTGGTGCGCCCAAACCGTTTGAAGTCTGGGTCAACGGCACGGATCAACCGCGTGGATTGGGTGCACTGGCCAAAACGCTGTCGATGGACTTGCGCACCAACGACCCCGCTTGGTTACAACTCAAACTGGACGCCTTGGCCACCGTCGCTGAAGAGCACTCATTTGAGATGCCCTTCCCGCCCCACGGTGAAAAACGGCTGTTCCCCGGCGTCGTTGCGGCCACGGCGGCGGTCATTCGCTGGCGCTGTGACCAACTGCGGGCATTGGGCAAAGAGTCCAAACTGCCCACCCCTGTCATGGATGCCATGTTCAGCCAAGGCGAACCTCAAACCGGGCCATCCGGCACGCTGGCGTGGTCGGTGGATGTGGACAACCCTGCCACGGGCGAGGCCCTCACGGTCACCCTGAAAGAGGTTAATCTTGAGGCGCACGACGGTTCGGTCGTGACCCGCCCATGCGCGGTGGGCTTTTCCGGCAACTACCCGCGTGCGATGGACGGCCTCGCGCGCTTGCTGTCGCTGGACATGCGGGTCATCGACCCCGCGTGGATTGGCATGAAGCTGCGCAAGCTGCTCAACTACGCCGAACCGCTAGGCCACTTCATGGCTTTTGTACCGGGCCTGCCCAATGCCGAGCGTCGCCAGCAAACTTGGCCTTCCACCGTGGCCTATATTGCGCGCCTCATCATTCACCGCTATGCCATGCTGGGCGTGTTGGACGAACAAGGCTTTCCACTGCGCGACATGGGTGTGTTAGACGCCCCCAAAGACCAGTCGCAGCCCACCACCATGGCGGGAAAGGTGTGCCCTGAGTGTGGCAACCCCACCGTCATTCACAAAGACGGTTGCGACTTTTGCACGGCGTGTGGTTACGTGGGGCAATGCGGGTAGACAACCGCACAAAACCAGGCCAAGGGTTTGCCCCTTGGCCTTGAAGTCCTAATCTTCGTATCTTTACTTGCGAACCACCAAAACGGGCAACTCGGTGTGTGACAACACGGCCTGTGTCACGCTGCCCAAGATCAGCTTCTCCAAGCCGCTGCGGCCGTGGGAGCCAATCACGATCAGGTCCGTCTGAGCGGAAGCGGCCTTTTGCACAATGCCTCTCCACGCGTTGCTGGATTCCACAATCGCAGTGTCCACTGCCACACCGGCGGCAGTAAAAATTTCTTTGGCCGATTTGATCGCCGCATTGGCCTCGGCACTGGCCGCGCTCAGGTACTGCGTTTGACCGTAGGCAAAGTCAGTGCCCACGCCGGTAAAGGGATAGGGGTCAATCACAAAAATAGCGGTTACTTTGCTGTCAAAGGCCTTGGCCAAACTGATGGCTTTTTCGATCGCTAACTGTGAAGTGGGCGATCCATCAATGGGAACGAGGATGTGTTTGAACATGATTTTTCTCCTTGAGTTGGGGTACGGTAAGTGTCGGAGTGAAGCCGGCTTGACTCCTTGACCAGAATCAAGCGAATGACGGTCACCCCACCCACCACGAGCTTACCTCACTGGGAAAACACCCCCGACTGGCTTCTCAGCGAGGTCTTTTTACAACACGGTTGCGCCCCATGATGGCCCTCTTGATGAGGGTCAAGCAGCGAATAACGGGCAGTGGCTATGCTGAGCGAAAAAATAGAACACCTCTGGCCCGACCGACGGTGAGACAGCCTCGATGGCCCTTGAATGGGTCACAACAAAAAATAACTGACAGAACGCCTTTGAGCGCATCCCTCTTGTGAAAAAAAATTCTCCCTTGGGACATCGTCCCTATGAAGATGTTCAGGCTTTGGTGACGGGCACTTTGTTCGTGGCCTTTGGCGTGCTCATGTTTGGCCACACCGGCTTGTTGACCGGCGGCACCGCTGGCATTGCTTTCTTGATTCATTACGCCACGGGCTGGAATTTTGGGTTGGTCTTTTTTGTCATCAACCTGCCGTTTTACGGCCTGGCTTGGAAACGCATGGGAAAGGCTTTCACCCTGAAAACCTTTGCCGCCGTGGGCTTGCTGTCGGTGTTTGTCAACCTGCTGCCCACACTGGTGAGTTTTCAGGCCCTTGTTGCGCCACTGGCCGCCGTGCTGGGGGGTTTGCTGATGGGCACTGGCATGCTGATGCTGTTTCGCCACCGCGCCAGTTTGGGGGGATTCAATGTGCTGGTGCTGTACTTGCAGGAGCGTTTTGGCTGGCGTGCCGGGCGGATTCAAATGGCGTTTGACTGCGCCATTGTGCTGTGCTCCTTCGCTTTGGTGAGTTGGCAGCAAGTGGCGCTCTCGGTGCTGGGCGCGGTGGTGCTGAACCAAACCATCGCCACCAACCACCGCACAGGCCGCTATGTGACGCTTTAGTCACGCTCCAGTGAGGCGGTCAAAGCGCTGTGCCCCGCCAAGGGCTGTCGCTTTGGTAACCGCTGCGCGCACAGCAAACCGATAGCATCAGGGGATTCTTTTTTTGAGAGACCCCTGATGACATCCATTGCCCCGACCGCACTCCCAACCCCGACCGTTAACCACCAAGTTCGCCTGGCCTCGCGTCCCGTGGGCCTGCCCACCGCAGCCAACTGGCAATTCACCGATGAGCCCGTTCAACAGCCCGGCGAAGGGGGTGTGCTGCTGCAAACCCTGGCCTTGTCCTTGGATCCTGCCATGAGGGGTTGGATGAACGAAGGCAAAAGCTACATTCCACCCGTGGCCATTGGCGAAGTCATGCGCGCCGGTGGCGTGGGCCAAGTGGTGGCGTCCCACAACCCTGCCTTTGCGGTGGGCGACTATGTCAGCGCCGGGTTTGGTGTGCAGGAGTACCTCACGCTAGAAAAGGCTGATTTCAAACGCAGCGGTTTGGTCAAAATTGACTTGCGCATGGGCACGCTCACCCAGTGGCTCAATGTGTTGGGCATGCCGGGCATGACCGGCTACTTTGGGCTGATGGACGTCGGCCAGCCCCAAGCGGGCGAAACCGTGGTGGTGTCGGGTGCCTCTGGCGCCGTGGGGCAAACTGTGGGCCAAATGGCCAAACTCAAGGGCTGCCGCGTGGTCGGCATTGCGGGCGGTAGCGCCAAATGTGATTGGGTGGTGAACGAGCTTGGTTTTGACGCGTGCATTGACTACAAAGCGGGGCCCAACGCGGTGCGCGATGGTCTGAAAGCGCATTGCGCAGCAGGCGTTGACATTTACTTTGACAACGTAGGCGGTGAAATTTTGGACACGGTGCTGGCCCGCATCAACCGCAGCGCCCGCATCATCATTTGTGGCGCCATCAGCCAGTACAACACCACCACCGCCGTGCAAGGCCCCAAAAACTACCTGAGCTTGCTGGTCAACCGGGCGCGCATGGAAGGTATCGTCGTGTTCGACTACGCCGACCGCTACCCCCAAGCCGTGGCAGAAATGGCCGCCTACCTGAAGACCGGCCAAATGAAGAGCAAAGAAGACGTGGTGAAAGGGCTGGCCAACTTTCCAGAGGCCTTGAACACGCTGTTCTCAGGCGGCAATTTTGGCAAACTGGTGTTGGAAGTGGCCGAAGCTTAAGCCACTCAATTGCTACTTAATCAATAGCTGCTTGCGCAGGCGGGACAAGGGTTAGAGCCACTTTTCTTCTATAAAAAGCGAGTGGATTGAGCCCTTGTTGTTTGGAGCGACGGGATGGGCCGCCCTCGCGGCGCAAGGGGTTTAGGCCGCCGAAGGCAGCAAAAAGTCTTTGCTGATGTGCGCTCCCAGTGCGTTCACGCGGTCCAGAAATTGCGTCAAGTAGGCATCCAAACCGGTTGCCAAAATCTCATCAATGCGGGCGTATTTCAACTCTGACTGCAGCTTGCCGGCCAGACGGTGGGTTTCGCTGGATTGGTCGGTGGACAGCATGTTCAAGTTGTTGACCACCTCATTCAAGCTGGCATGCAGGGAGCGCGGCATATCAGCCCGCAGAATCAGCAACTCAGCCACGCGCTCGGGCTTGATCACATCGCGGTACACCTTGCGATAGACCTCAAAGCCCGACACGCTCCTGAGCACCGAACTCCAGTGGTAGAAGTCGTGCTCTTGGTTTTTTCCCCCTGAGGTTCCGTAGAAATCCTTTTGAATCACGTGAAACTTCACATCCACCAAGCGCGCGGTGTTGTCCGCCCGCTCCAAGTAGGTGCCCAAGCGGGTGAAGTAAAAGGCCTCGTCCATCAGCATGGTGCCGCCGGTGACGCCGCGTGACAGGTGGGAGCGGTATTTGACCCACTCAAAAAATTGACCGGGGTCCTCCTCTAAGGCTCCGGCTTTGAGCATTTTGTTCACCTCAAGCCAAGTTTGGTTCAAGGTTTCCCACACCTCGGTGGTGAGTGAGCCCCGCACGGCGCGGGCGTTCTCTCGGGCGGAACGCAGGCAGGAAATGATGCTGGACGGGTTGGTCTCGTCTTTGACCATGAACTCCATCACGGCAGCCGCTTTGACGTCGCCATGCTTGGCGGTGTAGGTGGGCAGCAACTCGCTGATCGACAACAACCCTTGCCACCCCAACAAAGCGACCGAGGCCGATTGAGGTAGCAGGGAGGTTTCATAGTTCACATTGAGCATGCGGGCGGTGTTTTCGGCCCGCTCGGTGTAGCGGGACATCCAGAACAGGTGGTCGGCTGTGCGTGACAACATGGTGTGGCTCCTGTCGCTTAATTGGATTGGGATTGAGACTGGGACTGAGAAGGGGCCGAGGCAGAGTCGGAAGGGGGCGCGTCATCTTCCAGCACCCAGGTGTCTTTGGTGCCACCGCCTTGTGAGGAATTGACCACCAGAGAACCTTCTTTCAGCGCCACACGCGTCAGCCCACCCGCCACCATTTGCACTTTTTTGCCACTCAGCACAAAAGGCCGCAAGTCAATGTGGCGCGGTGCAATGCCACTCTCCACAAAAGTGGGACAGCTCGACAAACTTAACGTCGGTTGCGAAATGTAGCCACTGGGGTTGGCCAGCAAGACTTTGCGGAAGTCTTCAATTTCGGCTTTGGTGGCAGCCGGCCCCACCAGCATGCCGTAGCCACCGGCACCATGCACCTCTTTGATGACCAAGTCTTTCATGTTGGCCAAGGTGTAGTCCAGGTCCTCTTTGTTGCGGCACATGAACGTGGGCACATTGTTCAAAATGGGTTTTTCGCCCAAGTAAAACTCGATCATCTTGGGCACATAGGGATAGATGGATTTGTCGTCTGCCACGCCGGTGCCCACCGCATTGCAGATGGTCACATTGCCCGCGCGGTAAGCGTCCATTAGCCCTGGGCAACCGAGGGTGGAGTTGGCGCGGAACACGGTGGGGTCTAAAAAGTCGTCGTCCAAGCGGCGGTTGATCACATCCACCCGCACGGGTCCGCGCGTGGTGCGCATGTACACAAAGTTGTCTTTCACAAACAGGTCTTGGCCTTCGACCAGCTCAATGCCCATTTGCTGCGCCAAAAACGCATGCTCGTAATAGGCACTGTTGTGCATGCCCGGCGTCAACAAGACCACTGTGGGTTCCGCCGTGGTGGGCGGGCTGCTGGCGCGCAGTGTTTCAAGCAACAAGTCAGGGTAATGGGCCACCGGGGCGACGCGGTGCGAGTTGAACAGGCCGGGAAACAGCCGCATGGTCATTTTGCGGTTTTCCAGCATGTAGCTGACCCCGCTGGGCACGCGCAAGTTGTCTTCCAGCACGTAATACTCGCCCTCCCCTTTAGCGTTGGGCGCGCGCACCATGTCGATGCCGGAAATTTGAGAATAAATGTTGTTCACCACGTTGACGCCCATCATTTCCGGGCGGAACTGGGCGTTGCCCTCTAACTGATCCCTCGGCACGACGCCGGCCTTGATGATCTCTTGGTCGTGGTACACGTCGTGGATAAAGCGGTTCAATGCCGTCACGCGCTGCACCAAGCCTTTTTCCATCATTTTCCATTCATGGGACGGAATAATTCGGGGAATCAAATCAAAAGGAATCAGACGCTCGTTGCCAAAGCCCTCTTCGTCTTTGTCACCGTACACCGCAAAGGTGATGCCCACACGGCGGAAGATCAGTTCAGCCTCGTGCCGGCGCTTGGCCATCATGTCGCCCGGTTGCCGGGCCAGCCACTCGTCATAAATTTTGTAATGGTCCCTGATTTGCGCGCCCTGCGTGAAAAACTCGTAGGGCAACTGGGTGTACATCTCGTCAAATTTTTGCATAACCGTCTTTTCTCCTTTACTTAGGGTAGCAAGGTTTGCGCCAACATCCATTGGCGCAATCCCTAGTGACTGTTGTGTTGCCAATACCGTGCGTGGCGATCGCGCTGACAAATCACTCTATCAGGTTGCCGGGTCTGCCACAGGGCCGCGCCACACGTGGGCGATGTCACCACTTGAATGCCGCGCGCTTCGTACCGCACCATGACAGGGCGCGCCGGGTGGCCGTAGCGGTTTCGATAGCCAGACTGCACCAAAGCAATGCGAGGTGACACGGCGTCCAAAAATTCTGGTGTGCTGGAGGTTTGGCTGCCATGGTGCGGCACCAACAGCACATCGGCTTTGACCTTAATGCCCTCTTGCACCAGCTTTAGCTCTTGCGCTTTTTCAATATCGCCCGCGAGCAACGCCACCTGCTGGCCGTTGGTAATACGCAGCGTGCAGCTCAGAGCATTGGACTTGAGAGGGCCCTCGTAATCGGCTGGCGAGGGGTGCAGCACCTCAAAATCCACACCATCCCACTGCCAGCGCTGGCCCGCTTGGCAACGCGTGGCCGGCCTCAAGCGCTGCAACTCATGGGTGTCTTCAATGGAGGACAGCAGCAGGGCCTTGGGGTGCGCCAGCAAGACAGCAGCCGCACCCCCGACGTGGTCGCTGTCCCGATGGCTTAGCACCAGCGTATCCACACGGGCACCGAGGGCATTGAGCAAGGGCACCACCACCCGCTGGCCGGCGTCATTGTCCAGCCCGTAACGCGGACCGGTGTCGTACACCAGCACATGGTGAGCCGTTCTGACGATGACCGCGTTGCCCTGCCCCACGTCGGCTGCCAGCAATTCAAATTCACCCGCCGCAGGTGTGGGGGTTTGCCACAACAGCACCGGCAGCACCAGCGGCAACCCCATCAGACGCAGCCGCCACGGCAAACGCATCACCAGCAGCACCCCGCCCACGAGGCCCGCCGCTCCCGCCCACAGCGGGGCCTGAGCCACCGACACGGTCGCAAACGGCAGAGCCGCCAGAAACGCCAAGTAGCTGCTCATCCCCTCCATCGCAAGGCTGGCCAGCCCCCACAGCGGTGGAAAAAGAACACCCGCCATCGCCAACGGCGTAATGACCAGCGTGACCCAAGGAATCGCCAGCGCATTGGCCGCCAGCGCCACCAGCGACACCTGACCGAACAGCAATAAGGTGAGCGGCGTCAAAGCCAGCGTGATCGTCCACTGCTCCCGAAACATAGAGACAATTCGAGCTCTGGCCCTCGTACCATCTGCGCGAGTAGCTCCTGAATTGCTAGCAAAAAGAACACCCACAGCCACAAAGCTCAACCAAAACCCCGCCTGCCACATCGCCCAGGGGTCCAACAGCAGCACCGCCACACAGGCCAGCAACCACAGGTGCGGCCACGGCCAGCGAATGCCCCACACCCGCAAAACGCTCACCACCCACAGCATCAACACCGTGCGCTGAGCCGGCACGCCCCAGCCGCTAAATACCGCGTAAGCCGTGGCCAGCAACACGCCGCCCAGCAGGGCCGCCGTGGGGGCGGGTCTCCACAAACACAGCGTGGCAGAGCGCCGCCACAACACGCCCATGAGCCCCATGGCCACCCACGCAAACATGGTGATGTGCAGGCCCGAGATGGCCATCAAATGCGCCACGCCCGTGGCACGAAAAACGTCCCAGTCGCGGTTGTCAATCGCCTGTTGATCACCCACCACCAAGGCCGCCACCAAGCCCGCGTGGGAGCGGTCGGTGATGCGGTCAAGAATCAGCTGGCGCACCGACTGGCGAAGCCGGTCCACGGGATGCCACACGGTTTGGCCAAGCCGCAGCGGCGCAG
>JAGODZ010000125.1 GCA_017997975.1 Rhodoferax sp. | reverse complement strand
CCTTGGCGCAGCGCATGATCGTTGTGAACGCTGGCGTGATGGAGCAATTTGGCACGCCCGAAGAGGTGTACAACCGCCCCGCCACCACCTTTGTGGCCAGCTTCATCGGCTCCCCGCCCATGAATTTGCTGAAAAACGCGCCTGACGCCGTGCCCGGCACGATCACCGGCATTCGCCCGGAACATTTGGACATCAGCCTCACCGGCTGGGCATTGCGGGTGGAAGCGGTGGAATTGCTGGGCGCTGAGCGGCTGGTGTATGGCCGCTGGGAACACGGCAGTGGGGACGAACTGGTCATCATCCGCACCGAAGAATCAGATGCCGTTCCCGCTGTGGGCAGCACGATTCACGTCACACCTCGTCCTGACAAGCTGCATTGTTTTGATGCAGCCACCACCCAACGTATCGAGGCGCGGCCCTGAATGCAAGTCACTCCCGACCACTGGCCCTACCCCCGCTGGATTGCGCACCGGGGCGCTGGCAAGTTAGCGCCTGAAAATACCCTGAGTGCCTTCCGACTGGGTGCCAGCCACGGCTACCGCATGTTTGAGTGTGACGTGAAGCTAAGCGCTGACGGTGTGCCTTTTTTGATGCACGACGACACGCTGACACGCACCACCCAGTCGCGTGAACGCTTGGATGCGGGACAAAGCGCCGTGGGCGGTGACCACCCTTGGGGTGAGCTGTCCCAATTGGACGCCGGCAGCTGGCATTCGCGCGCGTATGCCGGCGAGCCTTTGCCCACCTTGGACAACATCGCCCGTTTTTGCTTGCGCAATGGGCTGTCCCTGAACATCGAAATCAAACCCACCCCCGGTTTAGAGTCAAAAACCGGTGAAGTGGTGGCCAACGAAGCCGCGCGCTTGTGGCGTGGCGTTGACGTGCCGCCGCTGCTCACCTCGTTCAAGCCAGAGGCGTTGCAAGCCGCTCAAGCCGCCCAGCCGCAGCTGCCTCGCGGCTTGCTACTGGACACGCTGTGGACGGGCTGGCTGGAAACAGCCTTGCGACTGGAGTGCGTGGCCATCGTCTGCAACCACACTTTGTGGGATGCCGCCAGCGTGGCGCAAGCCAAAAACGCCGGGTTCAGAACTCTGAGCTACACCGTGAATGACGCAGCGGCGACCCAACGCCTGATTGACTTGGGCACCGACGGCATCATCACGGACCGGGTGGACCTGTTTGCACCCGGCACACCCTAGCAGCCTGTCGGACTTAGGAATCGTCGGCTGCAAATCGACCGCAGCGGGCTATTTTTCGCCGCTTTCTTACCCAATATCCAGATATTGGGCTGCGAAATCGTCAAAAACTAGTCGGCGCTGGGGCCGATTTTCGCTTTCGACGACCTAAGCCCGACAGGCTGCTAGCCCGGCCTGAAACAAAGCCTTTCTCAGGCCTTTGCGCCGCGCAGCATGGCCCACTGGCTGGTGGCGCAGGCCAAGGCCATGACCGCGTAGGTGAGCATCTTTCCATCGCGACCAAACCACCACAGTCCCAGGACCAGCACGGTCAGGCAGACTATAAAATTGATAGCTGCTTGCGCAGGTAGCGCTTGGGTTACAGCCACTTTTTTCATAAATAACCGCGCCAGCAGACTGACCACCACGGCCATCCATAAGGCAGGTGCTGCGAAATTTGCCAGGTGGTTCAAGAGGTCAGGGAAGCCCATGGAGTGGAATGTGGTTTGATTTGATATGGGTCAAGAACTGTACCCAGCGGGAAGTTCGCCACTGATTTTATAATCCACGCATGGCAGTCTGGGCTTTGGGCATCAATCACACGACCGCACCGCTGGATCTGCGCGGTCGGTTTGCGTTCGCGTTGGATCAGGTGGGGCCGACGTTGCGGGGCCTGCGTGCCTCGTATTCGCACCAACCGGAGGCCGCCCTGATCTCCACCTGCAACCGCACCGAGATTTACTGCGCGGGAGAAAAGCCAGAGTTAGAACACACACTGGACTGGCTGGCGCATACCGGCGGCGTCTCCCCCACGCTGCTGCGCACCCACTCCTACACCCTGCAAGACGGCTACGCCGCTCGCCATGCGTTTCGGGTCGCCAGCGGGCTGGACTCCATGGTGCTGGGTGAGCCGCAAATTTTGGGTCAGATCAAAGACGCGGTGCGTGCCGCCGAAGCCGAAGGGGCCTTGGGCACCACGCTGAGCCAACTGTTTCAACGCTCGTTTGCGGTGGCCAAAGAGGTGCGCACCTCGACCGAGATTGGTGCACATTCCATCAGCATGGCCGCCGCTGCGGTGCGTTTGGCGGGTCAATTGTTTGAAGACCTCGGCGAGGTCAAGATTTTGTTTGTGGGCGCGGGCGAAATGATTGAGCTGTGCGCCACTCACTTTGCCGCCAAAAACCCCCACTCCATCACCATTGCCAACCGCACCCTAGAGCGGGGCGAGAAGCTGGCCAGCCGCTTTGGCGGTGAAGTCATGCGTTTGGCTGATTTGCCCGACCGCCTGCACGAATTTGACGCGGTGGTGAGTTGCACCGCCAGCACCCTGCCCATCATTGGCTTAGGGGCGGTGGAGCGCGCCATCAAGCTGCGCAAACGCCGGCCCATCTTCATGGTCGATCTGGCCGTGCCGCGCGACATTGAGGTCGAAGTCAAAGCGCTGGAAGATATTTACCTCTACACCGTGGACGACCTAGCAGGCGTGGTGCAAACCGCGCAGGCCAGCCGTCAGGCTGCTGTGGCGCAAGCTGAAGCGATTGTGGATGCCGGTGTGCAAAGCTTTTTGCATTGGGTGGACCAGCGTGGCTCGGTGCCCCTGATTCAACAACTCAACGCCCAGGCCGATGAATGGCGGCTGACTGAAATTACCCGTGCCCGCAAACTGCTGGCGCGCGGTGACGATGTGGAGGCCGTGTTGGAGGCCCTCTCCAAAGGCCTGACGCAAAAAATGCTGCATGGCGCCATGGCCGAGTTACGCGCCGGGGACTCGCAAGCGCGTGACCGAGCCAGCGCGGCCATTCAGCACTTCTTCCTGCGCAAAGAACGTTAGCGACGCGGCTCGGCCGCCTGCCCCGCTGTGCGGGTGGGTGCCACGGAGTGCCTGGCTGATCCCAGCGATCCCCCAGCGCGTTCGCCCGCTTTTTCCAGACAAGCACCGCACTTGTCGCGCCCTCTTTCTGCCCCATTACCTGACTGCACTGACCATGAAGCCCTTTCTCCGCCACCAACTTGAACGCTACGCCGACCGTCTGGGGGAGCTTGAATTTTTGCTGTCCCGCGAGGACATCATGAGCGACATGAAGCAGTTTCTGGTGCTGTCTCGGGAGCACACCGAGGTGTCCGGTGTGGCGACCCGCTGGGCGCGTTACACCCAGCGCGAAGCCGATCTGGCGGAGGGCAAAAACTTACTGTCCAGCGCGGGAGGTGACGCTGACATGGCCGAGATGGCGCAAGAGGAAATCGACAGTGCCACCACTGAACTGGCCCAGTTGGACGGCGAATTGCAGCGCATGCTGCTGCCCAAAGACCCCGACGATCAGCGCAACGCGTTCATGGAGATTCGCGCGGGCACGGGCGGCGACGAATCCGCCCTGTTTGCGGGCGACTTGCTGCGCATGTACACGCGCTACTGTGAGCGCCGGGGCTGGAGGGCGGAAATCATGAGTGAATCCGCCAGCGAGGTGGGTGGTTACAAAGAAGTCGTGGTGCGAATCGAAGGCGACGACGTGTACGGCAATCTCAAATTCGAATCGGGCGGCCACCGGGTGCAACGCGTGCCCACCACCGAAACGCAAGGCCGCATTCACACCAGCGCCTGCACCGTGGCGGTGCTGGCCGAACCCGATGAGACGGTGGCCATCCAGATCAACCCGGCTGACTTGCGCATTGACACCTACCGCGCCAGTGGCGCCGGCGGCCAGCACATCAACAAAACCGACTCGGCCGTGCGCATCACCCACCTGCCCACCGGCATCGTGGCCGAATGCCAAGAGGGCCGCAGCCAGCACAGCAACAAAGCGCAGGCGCTCAGAGTGCTGAACGCCCGCATTCAAGAAAAAGACCGTTCTGAGCGCGCCGCCAAAGACGCCGCCGAGCGCAAGAGCCTGATTGGCTCGGGCGACCGCAGCGACCGCATTCGCACCTACAACTTCCCCCAAGGGCGGCTGACCGATCACCGCATCAACCTCACCTTGTACAAGCTGCTCTACATCATGGAAGGTGACATGGATGACGTGATCCAAGCCCTGCAAGCGTATGAGGCGGCCGAACAACTGGCCGCGTTAGAAGTGGGTGCGGGGGCGTGACGCAGGTTTTAGGCATCCAATGGGCCTCTAGCCCATGCACCACCTGCGCAAGCAGCTATTTTTTTAGTAGCAATCTAACGCCATGACCTTGTCCCGCGCTGGCCCGCTCGTGGCCCCCACCCTGGCTGCTCTACAAGCCCAAGGCCTGCCCCGTCTGGACGCACAGCTGCTGCTGTTGCATGCCCTTGGACAAGCCCCGCACAACCGCGCTTGGCTGTTGGCCCATGACACGGACGAGGTGAGTGAAGCCGCTATGAACACCGTGACCACCACCGCGCAGCGGCGCCTTCACGGCGAGCCGCTGGCCTACATCACCGGGCACAAAGAGTTTTACGGCTTGGACTTGCAGGTGGACAAGCGCGTGCTCGACCCCCGGCCTGACACCGAAACGCTGGTGGATTGGGCTCTGGAAGTCTTGCAACCCCAAAGCACCCACTCGCCCCGGGTGCTGGACTTGGGCACGGGCAGCGGTGCCATTGCCTTGGCGCTCAAAGCCACCCAGCCCTCGCTCACGGTGCATGCCACCGATTTCAGCGTGGATGCGCTGGAAGTGGCCCGCGCCAACGCGCAACGCCTGGGGTTGAGCGTAACGTTCAGCCAAGGGGCTTGGTTTGCCGCGCTGGAGCCAGATACCCCCCAGTTTCACGTGATCGTCTCCAACCCGCCCTACATTGCGGCACAAGACGAACACTTGGCCGCCCTCACCCACGAACCCTTGCAGGCCTTGGCCAGCGGTACAGACGGGCTGGACGATTTGCGCCACCTCATTGCCCATGCCCCGGCCCACCTGCTCCCGGGGGGCTGGCTGTTGCTGGAACATGGCTACGACCAGGCCCCGGCCGTGCGTGCTCTGCTGCTGGATGCTGGGTTAAATCAGGTTCAGTCCCGACGAGACCTTGCCGGCTTGGACCGCTGCAGTGGCGCACGTCGCCCGTGCTGACCGCACCACACCTCGCGCCCGTCCTTTCAACCCGTGAACACGCCCCTTCCAACGCCCGGCTGCTATGCTGCATCGCCCGATGCACACCCCTTCCCCATCTCACTCGCTCATGAAAAACCTGTCTCAATATTTCTTTCGCGGTTTGCTCGCCATCCTGCCCCTGGCTTTGACGGTTTATGTGCTGTACCTGCTGGTGGCGTGGACGGAATCACTGGCCATGACCCTGATTCGCCCGTTTGTCGGCAATGTGTACCTGCCCGGCATGGGCATCGTGCTGGGCGTGGGCCTGATTTTGGGCGTGGGGTTTTTGATGTCACAAGGGGTGGCGGCCCGATTTTTATCATGGGTTGAGCTGCCCTTTACCAATTTGCCGGTGGTGAAAAGTATTTACTCATCGCTCAAGAATTTTGCCGATTTCTTCGCACCGCACGAGAAGGACAGTCAACAGGTGGTCGCGCTTCGCATCCCCGGCCACGAGTTGTCGATGGTGGGCCTGGTGACTCGGCAAAACCTCATGGGGCTGCCCCAAGGGCTGGCACGCGAAGACCAAGTCGCCGTTTATCTGCCCATGGGCTACATGATTGGGGGCTACACGGTGTTTGTGCCCCGCAGCTGGGCTGAGCCCATCAACATGAGTGTGGAAGAGGCGATGCGCTCGTCGCTGATCGCTTGGATGGCCTCCAGCCGCATCAAGGCCCCCTGATTTCCCCGTTGAAAGGAGGCGGGCTCACCAGCCCCACACCAATTTGCCAGACACCCAGCCCGATTTGCCACTCTGGGGCTGCACTTTCACCCAGCCTGATTTTTTGCCTCGGGTGCGCAACACATCCCCGCGCTCGGCTTGGCCGACGATGGGGTAACGGGTGCTGGGGCCACTGCGAATATGGGCCGTGTTGGACTTCACCACGTGGTAGGCCGTTTTGGAGGTCAACTTGCGCGACACCCAGCCCCGGTCATTCTCAAAATCCTGCACCTGAAGCCAGCTGCCCTTGCGCTTGAGCACTTTCAGGGGGTAGCCTTTTTTCAGTTCCCACAAGGCCTCAGTTCGGGTGCCGGGCCCTGACCTCATGTTCACAATCGAGCCCTTGATACTGACCATCTCTGCGGCAAAGGTGGTCGTTAAACCCGCCACACCCAAACTGGCAACGACTATTAACTGGCGTACGGTCACAGCTCCAAACATGCGTCCAAGCTCCTTTTCTGAAAAAATTAATCCAACAAATTGAGGGTCAACTTGGGGTCGCCCCAAGCATTTCCCCGCACAACAGTTTATTGCATGCTTACAAATGTATTAAGGCAAGGCAACCAAGGTCACAATCAATGGCAAGTCAAAACCATTCAATTGCACCTAGCAGCCTGTCGGGCTTAAGTCGTCGAAAGCGAAAATCGGCCCCAGCGAGGACTAGTTTTTGACGATTTCGCAGCCCAATATCTGGATATTGGGTAAGAAAGCGGCGTTCTCGCAGAGCGGCGAAGCCAAAAATAGCCCGCTGCGGTCGATTTGCAGCCGACGATTCCTAAGTCCGACAGGCTGCTAGATCCGCACACCGAGCCTGTGACATTCCGTGTCAGACCCAGCGCCACTGGCAGACCTTGGTAACATTTTTTTGAACACCGACCCATGCGACCCGCCCCTGTTTTGCTGTTAACCGCTATGGCAATGCTGGCCTTTGCCGGCAACTCCGTGCTGTGTCGCTTGGCCCTCCAACACACGGGCATTGACCCGGCTACCTTCACGTCGGTGCGCTTGGTCTCGGGCGCTTTGGTTTTATGGCTCTTGGTTCGAGTCAGAGACGGTCGCACAGCACGGGCGGGCAATTGGCCCTCCGCTCTGGCCCTGTTTGCCTACGCTGCGGCGTTCTCCTGGGCCTATGTCAGCTTGCCCACGGCGGCAGGCGCCTTGTTGTTGTTTGGCGCAGTGCAGGTCACCATGATCGGCTACGGCCTGTGGCAGGGCGAACGACTGGCCCCTCGTCAAACACTGGGTCTGCTGGCGGCGTGTACTGGCTTGATCGCTTTGATGCTGCCCGGCTTGTCAGCACCGCCCTTGGGGGGTGCCTTGCTCATGATAGCCGCCGGCGTGGCTTGGGGGGTTTACTCCCTGCGTGGCAAAGGCGGAGGTGATGCCACACAAACCACCAGCGGCAACTTCCAGCGCGCGGCGTTATTGACACTGATCCTCAGTGCCCTCACCCTGCCGCAGGCCCACCTGGACAGCGCAGGGCTCGCTTATGCCGTGGTGTCGGGCGCGATCACATCGGGCCTGGGTTACGCTGTTTGGTACACCGCCGTGCGCGGCCTGCCCGCCACCAGTGCGGCCACCGTGCAACTCAGCGTGCCCGTGATTGCCGCTTTGGGCGGTGCCCTCTTCCTGCATGAACCTCTCACGCTGCGCTTGGTGGCGAGTTCACTGGCCATTTTGGGTGGCGTCGCGCTGGTCATCCTGGGCCGTCGCCAAGCATGACAGCGCCCGTTGAGAGAGAATGACGCCTTGCCACCCCGCTTGGCAAACATGAACCATGCGCCCGCCTTCAAAGTCCCACGCTTTTCACCCCACAGCCTTCACCTAGCCAGGAGCCTCCCATGAGTTTTTACGGCGTTACCGACATTTGGACCTACACCATTGGGGCCATTGGCATTATTTTGTTGCCTGGGCCGAACTCCATCTACGTCCTCTCTGTGGCGGCGGCTCGCGGCGTCAAGGCCGGGTACCAGGGGGCCATGGGCGTGTTCGTGGGCGACACCATTTTGCTGCTCCTGACCGCGCTGGGTGCAGCCAGCTTGTTGCGCACCCACCCTGACTTGTTCATTGGCGTGAAGTACGCGGGCGCGGCCTACCTGACGTGGGTGGGGTTGAACTTGATTTGGGGAGCCATTCGAAAAGCCCGCAGCCCAGAGCTGGCAACCCGTGTGCCGATGGAGAGCCCGGTTAACCTGCAACACCCGTTCAAACGGGCCTTTGTCATCAGCTTGCTCAACCCCAAAGCGATTTTGTTTTTGCTGTCGTTCTTTGTGCAATTCATCGACCCAACCTATGCCCGGCCCTCGGTGCCCTTCTTGATCTTGAGCGCGATCATCATGGCATTCAGCGCCCTCTATCTCTCCGCACTGATCTTTCTGGGCACCCGACTGGCTCAGGCTTTTCGCGCGCGCAGACGCCTCAGCGCCAGCCTGTCTGGCGGGGTGGGGGGCCTGTTCATCTGGTTTGGCAGCAAATTGGCCACCGCCACCCTGCACTGACCATCAGGCCAAGCTTTCGCGTCTAGTGGTGATGACCATGCTCACCGTGCACATGGCGGTGAGCGATTTCTTCTTCTGAGGCCGCGCGCACCTCGGTCACGGTGACGCTGATGCGCAGTGCTTTGCCTGCCAGCGGATGGTTGCCATCCAGCATCACGGTGTCGCCTTTGATTTTCATCACCGTGAAGGTTTGAGCATGACCGTCTTCCCCCACGCCTTGCAATTGCCCTCCCACCTTCACGCCAGGGGGAAACTGACTTTTAGGAATGGTTTGCACCAAGCGCTCGTCATGGGCGCCAAAGGCATCGTCGGGCTGCAAATCCAACGTGGTCTGAAAACCAGTGTCTTGACCTTCCAAAGCAGCTTCCAGCTTGGGGAAGGTGTTGTCATAGCCCCCGTGCAGGTACACCATGGGGGTCTTGCTTTCTTCCAGCAATTTGCCCGAAGTGTCAGCTAATTTGTAGCGCAGCGTGACTGCTGTGTTTTTTTCAATCTTCATCAATTCTCTCCGTTTAGATCCTCATTATCGACGCACCACCCACTGAATAGCGGCGCTCACAGCGCAAATCAAACGGCACGTCAGTTCAAATATTTCACTAGGACTTACGCATTGACAGCCGCACGAAATTGTGGAGTCAAGTGCTCTTTGCCAGGAATGAAACCAGTGACAAAAGCGGCGACGACCTGGGTAAACAATTCTGTCTTCCATTGGTAGGCGTTGACGATGGCGTGGGTGAACCGCATCTCTTGCAACTGCACAAA
>JAGODZ010000362.1 GCA_017997975.1 Rhodoferax sp. | reverse complement strand
CACCTGATCACCGCCACCTCAGGCAAAGTGTTTGTGGGCGACTGGATTGGTCAGTTTCAACCCGGCCACTTGGTGTTGACCGGGCCCCGGTTGCCCCACAACTGGGTCAGCATGGATGTACCCGAGGGTGGCGTCGCCGAGCGGGACTTGGTGATTCAGTTCCCCCGAGCGCCCATTGAGCTGGCGAGTCAGCATATTCCTGAACTGCGTGAAGTGATGCCGCTGCTGGAGCGCTCGCGCCATGGCATTGAGTTCTTTGGTATGTTTCCCCAAGCCATGGCGCACTGGCGCAAAGTAAAGAATGCGCATGGCGTTGCTCGGTTTGGCGCATTTTGTGGGTTTTTAAGCGACCTCGTTCAATGCACCGATTACCGAATGCTGTCCAACGCCGCGCTGCAAAGCGTGGACAACGACGCGCAGTTGGACCAAATCAACGCCATCGTGAATCGCATCACCGACAACCTAAGCGAATCTCAAAGTGCCGCCGACGTCGCCCGCGAGCTGGGCATGAGCGAGAGCGGTTTTTCGCGCTTCTTTCGACGCGCCACGGGCAATACGTTCACTGACTTTGTCAACCAAGTCAGAATCAACCGGGCCTGCCAGTTGCTGATGGAGACCGATCTTGGCATTGCCCACATTGGGTTTGAGGTGGGGTTTAACAACATTGCCAACTTCAACCGCCGTTTTCTCGGCATCAAAGGCATGACGCCGAGCGAATTCCGGCGTCAAGCCGCCAGCCGGTTTGGCCCAAAGACGTGAGCGAAAGGCCCCCTAAGATGATCAAATTTGCGACCTGCCTTGGTTTCATGGCTTTTATAGCGCTAGCCCCCGTCCTGCATGCGCAACCAGCTATGTATTTGGAAGCAAACCAAGCACCATCGGTATCGACCCTGCCGCTGCGCAATCTGCTGATTGAGGTGCGTCAAATCAGCGCGAGCGAGACCACCGACAGCCAACGTCAATGGCGTGGCGAAGCCCAACTCGGGTCAAACGCGGCCAGTGCCCAGCTCGATCTCCAAGGCAACACGAGACAGCGCAGTGACTCGGTCAACAGCCAGCAACAGGTCTTGGTACTCAACGGTCGCCCCGCCCGCATTGGTTTGCGCAACAGCGTGCCTTTTTGGCTGGTGCAAACCGTGTTTCACAACGGGGCCATGGTGGTGGCGCCCAGCGTGGTGATGCTGGAGGCGGGAACCGGGTTCAACGCGCTGCCGCGCTGGGATGGCCAGGGGTCAGTGGAGCTAACCGTGTCTGCGGCCCAAAGCCAAGGGCGTGACTCAAACCAAACCACCAGCACATCAGCGGTGCTGAGGGTGGATTTGGGCGATTGGGTCACAGTGGCCCAGTCAGACCAGCAGTCGATGGGAAGCGCTACAGGGGGCGCTGGCTTCAACAACAGCCGACAAGCCCAGAGCACTCAGGTGCAGGTTCGGGTCACCGTGCGTTAGCGCTTGAGCACCCCCATGAGGGTTGCAGCCAACTCTTCGGCGACAAACTTGGCCACGTACGCATCAGCGCCCACACTTTTCACATGGCTTTCATTGGTGCTTCCTGTCAATGACGAGTGAATCACCACCGGTATCCCCTTGAAGCGGGCGTCTTGCTTGATGGTACGCGTCAGCGTGAAGCCGTCCATCTCCGGCATTTCCAAATCGGTCAGCACCAAGGCCACCTTGTCGCGCACGGTTTTCCCTTCAGCGATGGCCTCAGAGGCCATGGCTTGCAAACGATTCCACGCTTCTTGACCGGACTTGGTCATGATGAACGGCACGCCCATGGCTTTGAGGCCTTGCTCGATCATCAAGCGCGCAACGGGTGAATCGTCCGCCGCCAAAACGACCGTGCCAGGCGGGATAGACACCTTGGGCACCCTGGCATCGTCTGGAACCGCCTCATGCTCCTTCGGAAACACATCGCGCAAAATTTGCTCCACATCCAGCACTTGGGCCAGTCGGGTGTTCTCAGCAGCGCCGTCTAGGCGGGCAATACTGGTGACCAACCCGCCGCCTGACCCTTCGGCTGACAGCACATGCTTCCACTCCAGTCGCACAATCTCATTCACCTCTTCCACCGCAAACGCTTGGGTGGTACGGGCAAACTCGGTCACCAGCAAAATGCCCAATCCTTTGGTGGGGTTGCAGCCCACCAGCTTGGGGAGGTTAATGACGGTGATCATTTGCCCCCGAATGTTGGCGACACCCATCACGGCCGGGGGCGAATTGGCCATCTCGGTGATCTCTGGCATCACCAAAATCTCCCGCACCTTGAAGACATTGATGCCAAACAGCTCACGGCGCCCACTGCCTGGTGCCTCGCCCAAACGAAACAGCAGCAACTCGAACATGCTGTTGCTTGCCAAGTTGGTCCGCTCGTCAATATCACGCATCGAAGAATTGTTATTCATAGCTGTACTGGTTCGTTAACTGAAAAATCACCCAAGGGGTCCGCGTTTTGTCATCTTAGCTGTTTTGGCCAAAAAACCCAGAGTCGCAAAGGCTGCTTGAGCCGCCCCGCCAACTCACCCGCTTGCACCCCCCAACCGGCAAAATAGTCGGCGCGCACGGCCCCTCGAATGGCGCTGCCGGTGTCTTGGGCGAGTACCAACTTTTGCAGCACCAACGAGGGGCTGCTCGACGCCAGCCACACGGGCGTCCCGTAAGGCACGCTGGCAGGATCAACGGCGATGGAGCGACCGGGCGTGAGCGGCACGCCTTGGGCACCACGTGGGCCAAACGCCAAGTCCAGCTCACTCAAACGCTCTTCTTTGAAAAACACCATGCGTGGGTTGCTCCACAGCATTTCACCCAGGCGCTGCGGATTTTGGGCAATCCAGGCTTTGATGCCGGGCCACGTGGCGTCCCGCACCGCGCCT
>JAGODZ010000013.1 GCA_017997975.1 Rhodoferax sp. | reverse complement strand
GGGTATAGGCCTCGTTCCCGTCCAAACCGCGAACAGCAAACCAGGAGTTATCGGCAGTCATGGCGTCCAGACTGCGGCCAGTGGTTTGGGCGGGGCCTGCGCGGTCGAGGTAGCCTGCGGTGGCCTCTGCCGCCATCACCCGAGTGGTGGCACCGTCGCCCCGCACGGGCACGGCGCGAAAGGTGGACAGTTCGGCCCGAAAGCCGTTGGTGGAGGCATTGGCGAGGTTGTTGGACAGGACGGCTTGGCGCTGGGCGGCCGCATTGGCACCGGTCATCGCGGTGTAGATGATGTGGTCCATGGCGAATCCTGTTCAATAGCGGGTTAAATGTCAGCGCTTTAGCGCAGGTTGACCAGTGTGGACATGACCTGGTCTTGGGTCTTGATGGTTTGCGCGTTGGCCTGGTAGGCCCGCTGTGCGGTCATCATGTTGACCAGCTCAGCGGTGAGGTCGACGTTGGACTCTTCGAGAGCGCCGGATCTGAGTCCGCCGAACTTGCCTGCCCCCGGTACGCCATAAACAGGCTGCCCAGATGAAGCGCTTTCAATCCAATTGTTGCCCCCGGTGGGCGACAGACCTTGCACGTTGCGAAAATTGACCAGCGCCAGTTGGCCTGTGACCTGTGACTTACCGTTGGAGTAATTGGCCGTGATGTTTCCGTTTTCGCCGATGTTGACCCCTGTCAATTCGCCCGAGGTGTAGCCGTCTTGAGTGAGGTTGGAAACCGCGAACCCGGTTCCGTATTGTGTTGCGCCACTGAGGTCCAGATCTGCGGTGAACACGCCTGCGGTGCCAATGTTGGTGTTGGGTGATTGCAAATCGATCGTGAAGGGGGCAGCGGGCACGAAGGTCGGATTTTGACCATTCACATCGAATGTCATGGTGCTGATCGCTGTGGCCGCTGGGTCCAGACTGCTGTACACGTCCCAGGTATCGTCTCCGGTCTTCTCAAAATACAGGCTGGCCGGCACGGCGGTGCCCTGGGAGTCATAAGCGGTTAAGGAGGTGCCGTAGGTCGAGCGGGGAGTGGGGGGGATGGCCGCTACAGCGGGCAACGGTGGCACGGCGGGGACGGCAGGCACACCTGCCGCCAGCGTTGCTGCAGTAGGTAGGTTGAATTCAGCCGTGATTTTTGTCGTGGCGCTGGCGGCAATCGGAGCGCCCGTAGGCAGTGTCATGGCTTGAAGTGTTGAGCTTGTGCGCAAACCGGTTTTGGAATCAACCGGGTAGCCCATGACTTTGCCCCCTGAATTGGTCACCATGTTGCCGGTGGCGTCGAGTTTGAAATTGCCTGCGCGGGTGTAGGCGAAAGAACCGTCCGGCATGGTCTGCTGGAAAAAACCGCCCCCATTGACAGCGACATCGAGGTTGTTTCCCGTGATGTTGATACTGCCTTGTGAGAATGCTTGCGAAACGGTAGCCACCGATACGCCAATGCCGCTGCCACCGCCGCCACTGGCTCCCAGTGAAGAGGCCACGATGTCAGAAAACTCCGCGCGCGAAGATTTCATGCCGGTGGTGTTGGCGTTGGCGATGTTGTTGCCAATCACATCCAGGCTTCGACTTGATGCGGCCAATCCTGAGAGGCCTGTTTGAAATGACATGGTGTTTTCCTTTTGATGTGCAGTGTGAAGACTAAAGAATGGCTTTAATTTTGTCGTAGGCTACGGCGGCACGCCCCTGCAGTTGAACCGTCATGGCACCGTTTTCGCTCCCGACTGACACCACTTTGTCGCGTGCCAGAGACGTACTCGCGACCACTTGACCAGCCAGTGAGGCGGTCACTTTAAAGCTCGGGTCGCCAACGCCTTGGTAACTGGAGGCGTCCCAGTCGAACGACTGACGGCCAGCTTCGCGAGACCCCAAGTTGAAGGTGTCCATCACCTGACCCCCCGGCGACATGATTTCGATCTTGACCGTGTCTGCCTTGCCAGCTAAATCAATGGCGCCGCTGGCCACACCCTCCACCCGGGTCAAAGTGTTGCTTTCAAGTAGCACATCGTGGCCCACCATATTGGAGCCCTGCAGCACCTGCATGCCCGAGAACTGGGTGGCCATACTTTTTAAGGTTTCATTCACCTGTTGAATGCCCGTGACGGTGTTGATCTGCGCCATCTGACTGGTCATTTGCGCGTTGTCCATCGGATTCATCGGGTCTTGGTTGTTGAGTTGGGCCACCAGCAGCTTCAGGAACCGGTCTTGCGAGGCGTTCGCGTCACTGGCGGCGGTAGTGGCCTTGCCAGCAGGTGCCAAGGTGCTGACGGTTTGACTGCTGTTGAGGGTGGAGATGCTGGTCATGGGGGTTCCTGTTGGCGCTTATTGGCCCATCTGCAATGTTTTGAGGAGCAAGGTCTTGGCCGTGTTCATGACTTCGACGTTGTTTTGATACGAGCGGGAAGCAGAGATCATGTTCACCATCTCTTCAACTGGATTCACATTGGAGTGGGTCACGTAGCCGTCGGCGTCGGCTGAAGGGTGGCTGGGGTTGTGCATTTTTCGAAGAGGCGCTTCGCTTTCGCTGATGGACTTGACCTTGACGCCGGAGGACGCGTCTGAGCCCATGCGGACGGTCTCGAACACCACTTGTCTGCCCTTGTAGCCCTGGCCATCTGGGCCCGCCACGGCGTCTGCATTGGCCAAATTACTGGCGACCACGTTGAGGCGTTGTGACTGTGCGCTGATGGCGCTGCCAGATACGCTGAAGATGGAAAACATGGACATGGGGACTCTCCTTTGGGGCCGGTGTTACTGGCCTTGAATGGCGCTCAGAATCGTTTTGGATGAGCCATTAATAAACCGCAACGTGGCTTCGTAGCGCACAGCGTTGTCAACAAAATTGGCGCGCTCTTGATCCAGGTCGACGCTATTGCCATCAAGGCTGGGTTGGGTTTGGGTCACATAGCCGAGATGGCGGTTGCCACCCAAGTCGCCGTCAGACCCCGTTAACGCAATATGTTTGGGGTGGGTGGTACTGCCTGTTGCGCCACCTGCGAGGCTGGGCCGCAGGGTGCCACCGCCCGTCGCCTCGGCCATGGCGGCTTTAAAGTCTAGGTGGCGTGCAGCAAATCCTGGGGTGTCCGCATTGGCGATATTGCCCGCAATGACACGCTGGCGCTCAGCGCGCAGCAGCAGCGCCTTTGACTGAAAGTCCAGATTGCTTGTCAGATTGTTGAACATACATCACCTTTGTTTTCGATACCTAAGCAGCTTCTCTGTCGTCTGGTTGCCTGCCGTGAAGTAATTATGAAAAGCAGGTGGTTTTTCTAAACCCCAAATAAACGGGTAAATCACGCTTATTTGAAAGATTTGTCCGTTGATGACCTCTCTATATTCGAGGAGCAAGTCTGGAGGAGTGCATGCTCAATCAACAATCAAATTCACACAAGGTGGCGCGGTGGGCCGTAGGCCTCGGTCTGACCTTGGCAATGGTCGTTACGGCCCAGGCCCAAGAGCAGGCGAATGCACCTGACTATTTGCAGGCCACCCAACGCTGGCTAGATGAGGCGGTGTCCAACATTCGTCCGTCCGAGTCCATGCCTTTGCGCATGGAGGTGGTTCTGGGTGAATTGGATCGCCGCCTGCAGTTGGCTCCCTGTGCCCGTGTGGAGCCTTACATTCCGGTGGGAACGCAGTTGTGGGGGAAAACAAGGTTAGGACTGCGCTGTTTGGAGGGTGTGGCACGGTGGAATGTCTTTTTGCCCATCACGATTCGGGCTTATGGTTCGGCGTGGGTGCTGAAGAGTTATGTCATGCCCGGTACCGTTTTGACAGAAAGCGATGCCATTGAGGCCGAAGTGGACTGGGCTGAAGAGCGCAACCCCGTCATGGCCAATCCATCGCAATGGGTAGGGCAAATTGCGGCCCGAACGCTTCCGGCTGGCCAGGCACTTCGAGCGGGCATGACCCGCGCTGCGCAAGTGTTTCAGTCCGGGTCTCAGGTCAGGGTGGTGGCTCAAGGGGCCGGTTTTCAGATCACCTCGGCCGGGCAGGCGATGAGTGCGGGTGTGATTGGACAGTCGGCCCGGGTCAAAATGGACAATGGTCGGGTTCTGTCGGGCGTGGTGGTGGACAACCGAACCGTGAGGTTGGACATATGACAATTGCTGCCCCGCTGAAAAAAAAGCTAAAGTTGACTCGGATTACGTCGATAGTGTCCTTACGAGGCTACACGTACTGTGGTTTTGGAGGGCACGATGAAAATAGGTCAACATTCAGACAATTCTGTTTCTGTCAATTCGACAGCCACGAATGCACCCGCGAAAGGGGGGCAGAGCGCAAGCATGGCCGCTCCTACAGTGGCCACTGCACAGGCTGCGTCGGCGGGTGTTGCGGTCACCGTGTCGCCCATGGCGAGAACGCTAGAGGCTTCCAAGCGCAGCGAAGCAGCAGACGTGGACATGGCCAAAGTCAAAGCGGTGCGAGCGGCCATCGATCAGGGTACTTACAAGGTCAACCCCGAGGCGATTGCCGACAAATTAATCTCCAGCGCCCAGGAAATCCTCAACCGGACGTCCAACTAATCGTTGATCGTTCAGGTCAGTTGAAATCATCATGACCCCCGTTGACCTTGAAAAGTCGCTCACCTCAATTGAGAGTCTGATTCAACAGATCTCGGAGACCTTGGTTGCTGGTAACCCTGCTTCACTTGCGGTGGCAAGCACCCACCTGCGTCAAGCGGCTGTCGAATTGTCGAACATGCTGCCTCGATTTGATTCCATGACGCTTAAAAACCCATCTTTGAAGTTGCGGTTGAAGCAGATTTCTATCAACTTAGCTTCGCGACGGGAAAGCATGCTGCGTCAAAGTGGTCTTGTAGAACGCGCCTTGAACACTCTGGTGCCCGCTTCGAAAACAACGACCTATTCCAAAGCAGCAGGTCTCTACGGTGCGCCTGGAAAATCGTCTGGAACGTTTAATTTCATTGCCACCTGAGGTGCTGAGACCTAGATGGACCGTGTCCACGCTACAAAAAAGCCCGTCACAGAACGGGCTTTTTGATGAAAATTTAATGGGATCTCATTTTGGCGCGCAATCGCGCAATCGACTGACTGTGCAACTGGCAGACCCGTGACTCAGTTACTTCCAACACTGCGGCAATCTCCTTTAGATTCATGTCCTGCTCGTAGTACATGCTCATGATGAATTGTTCGCGCTCAGGAAGGTTCTTGATAGCCTGCACCAAAGCCTGACGAATGCGCTGGTCTCTCAGCATGCTCAGTGGATCTGCGGTTTCGTCTGCAACATGACGATCAAGAAAGCTGTCCTCATCGTCCTGGCCGCGTGCCATGTCTTCAATATAGACCAGCTGGGTTCCTCGTACCTTGCCCAACAGCGTTTGGTAATCGATGAGTGACATGTTGAGTTCTGCCGCGATTTCGCTTTCAATGGGGCTGCGGCCCAAGGTGTGTTCGAGGCGTCGCATGGCCTGTTCAATTTCCTTTTGGCTTTTTCGGGAGCCCCGAGACATCCAGTCGTTCCCGCGCAGTTCATCCAACATGGCACCGCGAATGCGCTGGGTTGCAAAGGTTTCAAATTGAACGCCTTGCGCGGCTTCATAGCGGGTCAGCGCATCAGACAGGCCGAGCAAGCCCACTTGAATCAAGTCATCGACCTGAACATTGGCAGGCAACTTGGCCATCATGTGATGGGCCAGACGTCTGACCAACGGCTGGTACTGCTTGATCATGGCGTTGCGGTCTAGGTGGCCCTTGGCGGTGTACATCAGAGGCTTCCTCCAAGTTGGTGGCGGTGCAGCGGCATGGCGTTTTCGAGAAGGCGTAACGTTAACCGATGCACATCATCGGCAATTCGCTCTTCATCATCTCCCGCCCTGATGGTCAGTGCCTCCACCCGATAGCCTAAAAACATTAAGGAACATTCCTGCAGTTTTTGGACCGTCGAGTGCGTTGCTGGCTGAGACCTTGCAGAGGAGTTCAATGCAATATGTGCCACTGTAGGCCTTAGACCGGCATTGAGCAACATCTGCTTTAAGGATTGATAAGCCGTCACAGACGACATTTTAAGGGGGGACACAGTGAGTAGCGGCTCAATGCCAGTGCCTGGCAGCAGATGAACCAGCGTGTCGGCCCGCGCGTAAATCACAATCACGCCATAGTTTCCTAGGCGGCCACACAAGGGTGCCAGTGGGCGGTCTGTTTCAGCCCAGCGGGCTGCCAAGTTGCGCAGCCCGTGTGCGGCAGGAATCACGGACCATGAGTCGGATTCGCTGAGCCGGTCATTGGGCCAATGGGCACCTTCTAGCAACTGCTCCAGACCGAGGTTGTCTGCGGATTCTGAAGTGTGGGCATCCAAGACGGCCACTGAATAGCCCAGTTCCACCAGCGTGGAGCACAGACTCCACAGCAAGGGCAGTTCCCCTTGCTGGTTGCCATGGCTGGCCATGGCAATGACGCGTGGCGTCATCTGTAGCCCGATTTGCTGCAGTCCAGCCCCTTGGTTGACGCTGGAATCAAACACCAAACTGCCCTGCCTGAGTGGTGGATGCGGGTTGGGTGAAGAAAAAACTCAAATCTGCTGGCTTGGGATCAAACGCAGACTTGGTGGGTGCTCGCATGGACAGTCGAACCAATTTGGCCGCATCTGCGGATTCCCAGTCTTCGGGAACCTTTTGTCCCATGGTGACACCGCGCAGCAGCAGTTGATGGCGAATGACCGCATCCAGCGCCGGTCCAATCTTGGCCGCCTCATCAATTTTGGACAGGATAGCCTGTTGAATTCCGCTGGATTTAAAGGACGACACCACGTCGTCAAGCGTGTCCCCGTGCCCCCCCGCATTGAGAACCAGCAGGCGGTTGACCTTGGGTAAATCAAGCACTTCCAACATGTCCCGTTTGCGGGGATCGCTGGGTGCCAACCCGGTGGTGTCCACCAAGATCATTTTCTTGTTGGAGAGCAGGCCCAGCAGGTCCTGCAAAGCTGCCTGGTCATGCGCCAAGTGCGCCACTACGCCCAACATGCGACCGTAGGTGCGAAGCTGCTCGTGGGCGCCTACACGGTACGTGTCCAGCGTGATGAGTCCCACACTGCTCGGACCATGGAGGCGGGCACACAAACCGGCCAGCTTGGCTGCCGTGGTCGTTTTTCCGACACCTGTTGCGCCAACCAAGGCGAATATTCCACCCTCTTCGTGGATCAAGGCCGAGCCCGCATCGGTCTTTAAGTTGTGTTCCAGAATGTCCATGATCCAACGCATGGACTCTGCCGCACCGATGTCCTCGGGCATGCGTTCAATAATGGCCCGCGACAGAGAGGGGGAGTACCCGGCCCGAATCATTTTGAGCATCAGGTTGGAATGAATCGGGTTTTGACGGGTTTGGCCAAGCCAGGTGAGTGTGTTGAAGCGATCTTCAATCAAAGCCTTCATGGCGTGAAGTTCGTCAACAATCCCTTGGGGCATGGCAGGGGCAAGCAAGGACGGCTGCTGGGGCGAGATGCGCGTCGGCAAGCTCGTGCGTTGAGGCGCTTGTTTGGCGGCAGGTCGAAACTCGACAGGCCCCGGTACCTGACGCGTTTCAATTTTGGCAGGGCGAGAGGGTGTTTCTGGTCTGTTGAGAGGCTCGCTTGGGCCCGCAAGTGCCTCCGCCCGACGGCGCAGCATTCGTTCCCGTACGTAATCCTGAAACGACAAGGTGCTCATGGAGAGTTGCGCGACATCTTCCTCCACCGTCGCCCGCGTATCGACAGGGTGAATGGGCGCTCGTTTTTGTTGCGTTGGAATTTTCTCCCGGTTGGTCAGTTCCGATTTGTCCAGTGCCGCCAAAGTGTCTTCTCCCGTCGCAACCACTTCAATACCGGAGGCGGTAGTTCGGTTGGACAAAATCAGGGTGCCCTCGCCAAAAGCCAGTCGGGCTTTGGCAAGTGCTTCGCGGGAGGTGGGTGCGGTAAACCGTTGAATGTTCATGATGATGCACCTTTGAGGATCGGGCCGATGCGAATAGTGTGCGTATCAGGAATCTCACTGTGTGAGAGCACCTGAAGGCGGGGCGCAACACGACGCACTAAACGTGCAATGGCGCTCCTGATAGGGTCGGGGACCAGAAGGCAGGCGGGGATGCCCATCTCTTCTTGTTTAAGGGCTACTTCAGCGGCGGTACGCGTCAAAATTTCTGCCACACCGGGGTCAAGTGCTGGGCCGTTGGCATTACCCAAGGCTTGCACCAGCAAGCGCTCAAGAGCCGGGTCGATAGCGATGACATTGAGTTCGCGAGTCGGGCCATAAATTTGTTGCACGATGGCGGGAGACAGAGACACCCGAACGCGACGCGCCAGTTCGGCCGGATCGGTCACGCTGCTTGCGTGCTCGGCCAGCGACTCAATGATGGTCCGAATATCGCGAATGTGCACCGACTCATCCAGCAGCAACTGCAGGACTTTTTGAAACACAGCGATAGGGACCATTTTGGGAACCACTTCTTCAATCAGTTTGGGGGCCAGCTTGGTGACATGTTCAACCAATTGCTGAGTCTCCGTTCGGCTCAGTAATTTGGAGGCCTGAACTTGCATCAAGTGTGACAAATGAGTGGCCATCACAGTCTCAGAATCAACCACGGTAAAACCCGCCATTTGTGCGGCTTCCTTCTGACGATCGTCGATCCAGTGGGCGGGTAAGCCAAAAGCGGGGTCGGTGGTTGCCGTTCCGATCAACGGCGTCGTGATGCCTCCCGGGTTGATGGCTAGGAAGTTGCCTGGGAAGGCCTCACCCTCACCCACAATCACGCCTCTCAAGGTGATTCGGTAGCCACTGGGCTTGAGTTCCAAGTTGTCTCTCACGTGCACGGCAGGGGGTAGGAACCCCACTTCTTGTGCAAATTTTCTGCGAACGCCCTTGATTCGATTGAGTAGGTCACCTTGGCGGGTCTTGTCCACCAAGGCAATCAAGCGGTAGCCCAGTTCCAGCCCCAGCTGGTCAACGGGCTGCAGGTCATCCCAGCTGGCTTCACCGTCAGAAACAGGGGGCGGGGCCACCAATGTGGAGGGATCTGGAGGAGGTGGTTTGTGTGCCAGCACCCAAGCGCCATAGCCCAAAACCGCAGCAATGCTCAGAAAAACGATGTTGGGCATACCAGGAATGATGCCCATGATGCCCAAAATACCCGCCGTGATGCCCAGCACGCGCGGCGATACAAACATTTGATCGATGATTTGGCGCCCCAGATCATGGTCTTTGCCCACACGTGACACCACCATGGCCGCCGCGACCGAGATCAGCAAACCTGGAATTTGCGCGACCAAGGCGTCACCCACTGCCAGCAAAATATAGGTGTCTGCCGCTTGCGATGCACTGAGTCCGTGTTGCGCCATGCCGATCATGAAGCCGCCAACAATGTTGATCAGCAAAATCAAAATTCCCGCGACCGCGTCACCACGCACGAATTTGGACGCACCGTCCATGGAGCCGAAGAAATCGGCTTCCTCTGACACTTCAGCGCGACGCCGTTTGGCCTCCTTCTCATCAATCAGGCCCGCGTTCAAGTCAGCATCCACCGCCATTTGTTTGCCTGGCATGGCATCCAGCGCAAAGCGTGCTGACACCTCGGCAATACGTTCTGCCCCTTTGGTGACCACCACAAAGTTAATGACCACCAGAATTGCAAAAACAATAAAACCGACGGCAAAGTTACCGCCGATGAGGAAGTGCCCAAATGCCTCAATCACGGCGCCCGCCGCACCGGGGCCGGTATGGCCTTCCATCAGCACAACCCGTGTGGAGGCAACGTTCAGTGACAAGCGCATCAGCGTGGTGAGCAGCAGAACCGTTGGGAACGCCGCGAAATCCAGCGGGCGAATCATGTACGCCGCCACCATCATCACCATCAACGCCACCGCAATATTGATGGTGAAAAAGGTGTCCAACAGCCACGTGGGCATGGGGAGCACCATCATGGCCAAAATGGCGACTACCAACAATGGCGCGGCTGCACCCTGAACCAACGCCGCGTTGGTTCCAAACCATTTTTGAAACAGCTTTAATTGGCTGCTCATGACGCAGTTCCGGTGACTGTGGCGACAACTTTAGACAGAGGGTCCAGTTCAGGCGGCACAAAGGGCACAGGGGGGTCGCCCGGCATAGGCCCGTCACCCCGCATGGCTGCCCTGAGTCGATAGACATAAGCCAACACCTGCGCCACTGCGGTGTAGAGACTGGTGGGAATGTCTTGGTCGATCTCTGCATTGGCGTAAAGCGCGCGAGCGAGCATGGGCGATTGCAACACGGGAATCGCATTCTTTTTGGCGATGTCGCGAATTTTGAACGCGAGTAAATCAGCCCCTTTGGAAATCACCTGAGGCGCTCGCATGGTCTTCTCGTCGTATTTGATCGCTACTGCAAAGTGGGTCGGGTTCATTAAGATGAAATCAGCCTTGGGTACCGCACCAATGCTGTTGCCTTGCGCAATATCGCGCTGCCGCTGCCGCATCTTTCCCTTCATTTGGGGGTTGCCGTCAGACTCCTTGTGTTCTTGCTTCACCTCTTGGTGCGACATTTTCATTTTGGATTTGTGCAAGAACCCTTGCAGCGGGACGTCAATCACAGCCACAATCAAAATCACCAGCAGCAACAAACCCAGACCTGCTGTGAGCCAGTCGGTCAGAAATGCGATGGCCGAGTTGGAGGGTTGCAGTACCAGGGCGGCAAGGGATTGCAGGCCAGAATTCAGGTAAACCGTTGCCAGTGCAATGATGGTGGCGGCAATGAAAGTCATTTTGGCGACTTCGGTCAGCTTGTCCTTGGTGAACATACGCCCGAATCCACTGAGCGGATTCACGCGACTGAAGTCCGGGGTAATGGGTTTCATGCTCATGACCCAACCGCCAGTCGCGACGGCGCTCAACATGGCTATCGCCATGGTGATCATCCCAAATATCGCGCAACCTACCAAGCCAGCTGCGACCATTTCACTTAAACGAGATAGAGCCGTGTCCGGCTGGGTGAGAAAGGTGGCGTCAAACGTCAGCTGATGGCCCAGCAGGTATTGCAGCTTGTCGAACATAAAGGGCGCTAGACCAATCATGCTGACGGCACCTGTCCCCAAAATGGCCAAGTGGCCTAAGTCCCGTGAGCGAGCGACTTGGCCGTCATCGCGCGCCTTCTTTAGCTTCCTGTCGGAGGCTGGCTGGTTGCGATCTTGGCTACTTGATTCCATGGTGGGGAGACTGTTGAGTTCTCCCCATTGTCAGGACGCAGTTGGCAAACTAAAGCGAGATAAGCGGGGTTTTAGTCCCGTACTTCCTGTCGGAGCTAGAACCCTAAGCTGGCCAGTAAATCGTCAACTTCGGACTGCCCCTTGACCACATCCGGGTTGGTCTCTGCGTCCACCGCAGGACCGTTCAGCGCCGGCTTGGATTCGAGCACTGGTTCTGGTATGACTGGTTTTGCCACCGTTTCGGCGGGCGCCGTTTGTATCAGCAGCTTAATCAGCTGCTCTTCGATGTTGGCCGCCAAATGGACCACTTTGGCAATGACCTGACCCGTGAGGTCGTGGAAGTCCTGGGCCATCATGATTTCGGTCAGGTGCCCATCTACTGCTTTGGTGGAGGCTTCTACGTCACTGATGAAGTTCATGACCTCACCTTTTGCGACGGCCGCAACAGGATCTTTGACAATCAAGGCACCAATGCGGCGAGTTTCTGCCGCAATATGGTCTTGCTGAGCCTTGGCCAAGTCAACCCGGTTGAGCACCTTGTCCGCTGCATCACCCGTTAGCCGGGCAATGTAGGTGAGGCGGCTCTTGGCGTCGGGCAACTCTCCTGCCAAACCTTCCAACTTTTCAGTCAACCCTAAACCAAACAATGAATCATGCAATTGCCGAGTCAGAACGCCGATAGCGCGATGAATCTCAGACGAGCTGGGTTGACGTGCTGCCGCAGAGGTTTCGTTGTGGTTCATGGCCATTACTTCAAACCGACTTTGGTGAGAATCAGGTTGACCTTGTCTTCAAGAGTCGCCTTCGTAAAGGGCTTCACGATATAACCTGCAGCCCCTTGTTGTGCTGCCCGGACAATGTCTTCTTTGCGCGCCTCAGCCGTCACCATCAACACCGGGAGATGCTTTAGTTTTTCGTCCTTTTTGATTTCTGCAAGCAACTCAAAACCATTCATATTGGGCATATTGATATCACTCACTACGAAGTGAAAGGTGCTGTTTCGCAGCTTATGCAGTGCAACGACGCCGTCCTCCGCCTCGTCTACCTCGGTGTGACCGCTTTCCTTGAGCAGGTTACGCACGATGCGGCGCATGGTGGAGAAGTCGTCAACCACTAAAAATTTAAGGTCATTGGCCATGGAGCACCCTTTTAATGGCGTCTGTCGCAACGGTTGCGAAAGTCTGCAAGTCAAAAAACATGTTTCTTCAATCTACTACTACTACTACTGGCTGGCTTCGGTCTGAGTGGTAGCGGTACGGTCCTCTTCAGTTGAAACTGCTGAGGTCCGGTCTGTTCCCATAAGTCGCTCTTCTGCCTCGCGAGTCATCACTGTAATACTGATTCTACGATTCGCAGGACTGAGTGGATTTTCGCTATCAAACAGACGGCTTGAGGCCAAGCCAACCACTCTGGCTAATTTGTCGTCCGGCATACCGGCTGACACCAATTCTCGGCGAGACGCGTTCGCGCGATCAGACGATAACTCCCAGTTACTGTAGCCCCGTTGTGCGTTGGAGTAGGGAGAGCGGTCGGTGTGGCCGTCTAGACTGATTTTGTTCTCCACCCCGTTCAAGGCCGCGCCTATTTCTCGCAAAATGTCACGCATGTAAGGCTTCACAATGGCACTGCCACTGTCAAACATGGGCCGCTTTTGATCGTCAATGATTTGAATTTGCAAGCCATCAGGCGTGTAATCAAGCCGTATCTGAGAGCTGTATTCCAATAGTTTGGTACTGTTTGAAATAAGCGCAGCAATTTTGCCGCCCAATGCCGCCAACGCTTTGGCGTCTTGCTTGGCGATTTCCGCCTTCATTGCCGCAGTAGCCGATTTTCTTTGAATAGGATCTGATCCGTCGCCTCGCTTGGATTGACCACTTTGTTGTGTAAGGTCTGCGCCGCCCCCAGGCAAAATACTGTCGCTGGCACCCGCGCCGCTGCCGCCCATCATTGAGACTTTGAGTGGTGCTGAAAAATAGTCAGATAAGCCCTTCTTGTCGCCCTCTGAGGTGGAGCCCAGCAGCCACATGAGCAAAAAGAACGCCATCATGGCCGTCACAAAGTCGGCGTAGGCAATCTTCCATGCGCCACCATGCACGGCGTGACCGCCCTTTTTGATCTTCTTGACAATGATCGGTTGGAGTTTTTTGGGATCGGCCGCCATAGCTGCTAGTTCGCCGTGTTATTTCTTGCCGCGAACATGACTTTCCAGTTCGGCAAAGGTGGGGCGTTCGGTGGAAAACAGCACTTTTCGGCCAAACTCAATGGCCGTTGATGGGTTGTACCCCTGCATGCTGGCCAGCAACGTTGTTTTAATGCACTGCAACTCCTTGCCCGCATCTTCTGTCTTTTGCTCCAGCAAGCCACCCAAAGGCTCCACCACACCATAAGCCAGCAAAATTCCCAAAAACGTACCCACCAGCGCAGAGGCAATCATGCCGCCCAAAACAGCGGGCGGCTGACCCACCGAGCCCATGGTGTTCACCACCCCCAGCACCGCCGCCACAATGCCGAAGGCAGGTAACGCGCCAGCCAAGCGGGCGATTGCAGCGATTGGCGCATGCGCCTCCGCGTGGTGCGTGTCGATTTCACTGTCCATCAAAGATTCAATTTCATGGGCATTCAAATTGCCCGACACCATCATGCGCAAGTAATCGGTGACGAACTCCATCACGTGGTGATCGCTGCCAACGGTGGGGTATTTTTTAAAAATCTCTGAGGAGTGCGGGTCTTCAACGTCTTTCTCAATCGCCATCAAGCCTTCTTTTCTGGCCTTTTGCAAAATGTCATAAAGCAGGGCCATCAATTCCAAGTAACGCGCCTTGGTGTATTTGGGCCCTTTGAGCGCTTGGGGAATGAGCTTCATGGTGGCCTTCAGCACCTTGGGCTGGTTGTTGACTGCAAACGCACCCAAAGCCCCACCAAAAATGGTAATCAACTCAAACGGAAGGGCCGTCAAAATGACCTGAATGTTGCCACCGTGAAAGATGTAAACACCAAAAATGCAGCCCATTGAGACCGCGTAACCAATGATAACTAACATGTTTTTGTGCGGTGATCGCAGTTGGTTGAAGCGCCAGCAAAACCCCTGTTGTAACTAACCAGTTGATTCTAGGAAGCAAACGCAGCTGCCAAAATGAGAAAAGGGCCCCAATTGGGCCCTATCTAGCATCTTTGGAAAGCCGCAATTTTAGTGCAGCAAAATTCCACCCGAACCCGCGCCTTTGCCAGCGCGTGCGGGTGGCGTACACAGCCCGCACTCAAAGTGACGTGAGTTCTCGTAAGCCTCACTCACAAAATGGCCGCCGCACTTGCAGCACTTGGTCATGGACAACATGTTGTTGTCCACAAACTTCACCAAACGCCAGGCCCGGGTAATAGAGAGAAGCGGTTCGACGCCACAGGCAGTGATCTGCTCGGTGTAAAGCCGGTAGGCCTTCATGATCGCGTCAATGTCTTCCAGTGCGCTGACCTTGGTCAGGTACTCATAGGTGTTCAAAAACAGCGAGGCATGGATGTTGGGCTGCCAAGTCAAAAACCAATCGGTCGAAAAAGGCAGTTGCCCTTTAGAGGGCGAGCGACCTGCCACCTCCTTGTACAAGCGCAGCAAACGCTCGTAAGACAAGTCAGTTTCGCTCTCCAGCACCTGGAGCCGTGCTCCCAGATTAATCAGAGCAACAGCGCGTGCCACTTGCTTGGAGTCATTCAATACACTTTTGGTGGCCATGGTGGTTCTCCTTACAGGGCGTCAGAGAAGCGACCGGCCATCAAAATGCTGGCATGCAACTTGGCCGTGGCGTCGTTATTGACTTTGCTGGCCGAATGGTTGGTGAGCAAACTCCAGACCATCTCATCATCCACACGAAAGCGGCACAGCAGCATGGTGCTGGACGCAATTTTCAAAATCTGCGCCGGTGACAGCGTCGCGATCAGGTCCGCCGACTCTTCCGAAATCCCCAGACGAAACAGTGCTTCTGCCTTGTCCTTGCGAATCACGTTTTGCGCCAGCATCAAATAAGTGAGATTAGCGTCGCGTATTTCTTGGGCAAGTTGTTCATCGGTCATGGTCGGCTCCTGGCTTGATTCATTCATTTGGTGGGTGTTTTGGGGCTATTTGCCTTTTCTTTCACCATGGGATGAATTTTCAAGCCCCCCGCGCGTAACTTGAGTGGGGGGATGGCTGCGCAGTGTGTCGGTGATTGAGGTTGGGCGTGTAAGGGAAATTCCTACAAGGCTGTTATCGACCAATTAATTTGTCAAAGCCCGAATCAATCCACTGCGGTGGCTGTTTAGCTTAAGCAAAAGCCAGGGCTAGCAGCCTGTCGGACTTAGGAATCGTCGGCTGCAAATCGACCGCAGCGGGCTATTTTTCGCCGCTTTCTTACCCAATATCCAGATATTGGGCTGCGAAATCGTCAAAAACTAGTCGGCGCTGGGGCCGATTTTCGCTTTCGACGACCTAAGCCCGACAGGCTGCTAGTTAAAAAATGAAAAAAAGGCTTGCAGCCCTTATGAGGTGTGCGCAAGCAGCTATAAAATTTGTAGCAATTGCAGGTCAATTTTTTCGTGCCTCGTGCGAAGCCGTTTTTGCATCGCTTGTTCTGGTCGCGCAGCGTTGAATCCACATCCCCTACCTGTCTTAACCCCATGAATTGACCTCTGGCGGTGCCGCTTATCGGGCCTTTGATGCAGCGTGACCTCATTAATCTTGCATTTGCCTCACCTTATGAGTGAAGCGGCGTGTGGCAAAGAGCGCAGCAGCTGGCAGCGGCAAGCGTGTTAAGGCCTAGGCAGTCGGTTGGATGTCTCAAGACTTGTATTTGCGTCAATTGTTAAGCAATAGGCAAAACAAGGCTTAAGCTTTCACACAGAAGGCCGAAAACATAAGCAACAGCGGTTTACTTCTGATTCCTTAGTTAGAAGCCGGCCACAGTTGGCAGCACGCTGTTCAGTGTGTTTTTGTCTAACCTTTTTTGGAGCATCATCATGGTCGCATCTATCAATTCCAATGCTGGAGCAGCATCTGCCCAAATGGGCTACATCGCAGCGCAGGCCAGCCAAAACGCGGCCATGGGCCGAATCAACACCGGTTTGCGGATTCAAGACGCCAAAGACGACGCCGCAGGGTCAACCATTTTGACCACCATGAAAACCCAGTTTGCGGGCAACGTGGTCGCCATGCGCAACACCAATGACGGCGTTAACCTGTTGAAAACGGCGACTGAAGGCATCAAAGCCATTGAAGGCAAAGTGGGCCGCCTGCGTGAATTGGCGGTGCAATCGCCCAATGCGCCCTACACCGGTGCCGCCCGCGATGCCATGATGCAAGAGGTCAAGTCGCTCCTCAAAGACATCAACACTTTGGCTGAAAAGACCAACTTCAACGGCGTGAAACTGCTGGACGGAACATTCAACAACGCCATGTTCCAAGTGGGTGCCAATGTGGGTGACACCAAGACGGTGTCGATGAATGCAGCTTCGGCTACCAAAATGGGCAGTTCGGACGCGTCTTCTATTTCGTCAAGGCAAAACGCAGGAACGAATGGCTTAGTTGAAGGTGCCTTTAGCCTCAACGGTGTGCTGATCGGCCCGTCGTTGGCTGCAGCAGACACGGCCTCTACTGCGTCAGCCGCCGCCAGCTCTATCGCCAAGGCTGCCGCTGTGAACGCTAAGTCTGCGCAAAGTGGCGTCACCGCCACTGTCAATGCGACTGAAGTGGCTGGTACGAGTATGGCCGCATCGGTCTTGGCGGGCACGGCTACGATCAATGGTGTGGCGATTACTATCAACACGACGGCTGATGCCGCCTCAACGCGTGCTGGCGTTGTTGCTGCTATCAACGCCAAAGCTGATCAAACGGGTGTCACAGCGGTTGATACCGGATCAGACAAGGGGGGGGTCAAACTTGTTGCCGCTGACGGCCGAAACGTTGTGCTGGCACTGACCACCGTGACCGATGCCTCTACTGGATTGTCCACTGCGGGAACCTACACAGGTTCATTCACGCTCAATTCCGACAAGGCAATTGCTATTACCTCCGGCAAAGGTTCCTTGTCTGATACGGGTGGACTCAAAGATTCTGGGCTGGCCGTGGGAACGTACAACGCGCAAACAGCCTTTGCATCAACCGAGCGTTTGGCTGCTGGAGCCGCCAATTTGACGAAAATTGTTGCAGGTGACTTCACCATCAATGGCGCAGTGGTTGGTGCCTCGCTTGCTTCGTCAGACACAGCAAGTTATTCCTACACGTCAGCGGTCACGGGTACCCCCAATTCCAAAGAGTTGAGCGGCATTGCAAAGGCTGCCGCCGTCAATGCATTGACCTCCCAAACTGGAGTGACTGCAACAGTCAACGCGACGCAGGTGGATGGCGCTGCAATGACGGCTGTGGGCACAACCGGCACGTTAATTATCAATGGCGTCGAGACGGCAAGCATCACGACAACTGCTGATGCGGCAACGAGTCGCAAGGCAGTGGTCGATGCTATCAATGCCAAGAGTGGCCAGACGGGTGTTATGGCAATGGACACCAATGACGACGCTCAAGGCATCCGTCTGAGTGCTGCTGATGGTCGCAATATCACGATGGTCCAAAAAACTGCGGGTACATTGACTGCCGCGTCGACTGGATTGAATGCATCTGTTGTTGCAGCAGCTGCCGGCGCAACCCCAACAGCGGGCGAGCTTGACGCGGCAACTTTCACGAGTACGTTGACTTTGTCATCGGCCAAGGCATTTACCATCGAGACGGGTTCGACTGATGCAGGCACCAAAGCTCTTAATCTCAAGGTCGGCACCTACGGCCAAGGCCGCAGCGGTGGCTCGCTTGACATGATTGACCTGTCCACTGCCGAAGGGGCAGTGGCTGCGTTGACCACCATTGACAACGCGATTGCCAGTTTGTCGGCTACCAAAGCATCCATTGGTGCGATTCAGAAGAGCTTCATGTCCACGGCGACAGATTTGGCGGCGCAAAACTCAGCCATCAAGGCGTCAACGGATACCTTGGAGCAGTCTGACTTTATTTCTGACTCTGCCGAACTCGCCGCTTCTAGCCTGCGTGCTGCTGCATCACAGTATGCGTTCCAAAAAGCAATTGAAGCGCAAGGTCAGCTGCAGGGTCTGATGCGTTAAACGCCTCACCTAGGCTTGATATGACGACCCCGGCCGATTTTTTACGGCCGGGGTTTTCTCACTTAAGGAGTTCATCATGACAACTGGAGTACAGGGCGCAGCTAGCCCGCAAATGCCAAGAAGTGCGATGCCTGCCGCCGCCGCTGCTGCTGCATTGACCGGGGCGGGTGGACGCCCACAAAGCCAGGGTGTGCCTCCAGTGGCCACCGTGCAAGCGGTGGCCAAACCTTCGCAGGAAGAGCTGGCGAAAGCGGTGAGTGACATCAACAAGTCGGTGCAGTTTTTATCCAATGGGCTGGTGTTTTCAATTGATGAGGACAGCCAGCGGCAGATTGCCAAGGTGATTGACAGTCATACCAATGAAGTGATCCGCCAGTTTCCAACCGACCAGGCCTTGCAACTGGCCAAGGTGCTTGACCAGGTGCTGGGTAAGCTGGTGAACGAAAAGGCGTGAACCGGCCTTTGATTTTTGTGGCGTTATTGCGCGGAGTTTGTCGTACCGCCCTTGTTCTAGCAGACTGCGCAGGAGATTGACATGGCATCTATTACATCGCTGGGTGTGGGCAGCACCCTGGATATGAACGGCATCGTGGACAAATTGGTCTCGATCAAAAAGGCCCCTATTGCTGAGCTCATCGCGTCAGAGGCCAAAGTCACCGCCAAGGTGTCAGCACTGGGGCAGATCAAGTCCAAGTTTGCGGACCTCAAAGACCAAATGGACAAGCTGACCCAGGCCAGTGCTTGGGGCGCACGCACCGCCACCTCCAGCAACACCAGCGTGGCCACCATCAGTGCCAAAGAGACGGCCAGCGTCACCGATTTTTCATTGGTGGTATCGCAACTGGCCAAGACACAGTCGGCGGCCAGCGAGAAGATGACGACTGGGCAGGCGGTGGGCGAGGGCACCCTCAAGCTGCGTTTGGGGACTTGGGACGCTGTGCCGGCGTTTGCGCCCAGCACCAGCGCCGATGTGGACATTAGCGTCAGCGCGGACGACACCGTCACAAGCATTGCCGACAAAATCAATGCGGCCAACGCAGGGGTGTCGGCAACGGTGTTCAATGACGGCACCTCAGAGCGGTTGCTGCTGCGCTCGGCCAATACGGGCGCGGTGTCTGGGTTCAGGTTGCAGGCGTTTGATACCTTGGGTGGCGCGTTGACGGGAGGCGCTGATTTGTCGCGGCTGGCTTTTGACCCTGAGAGCGGTGCGTTTGGTATGGCTGGCGCAGGTGCCGGGGTGGTGCAATATGCCCAAGATGCCAAGGCCAGCATTGACGGGTATGACGTCACCTCGGGCTCGAACACGCTGGAGGGTAATTTCCCGGGGGTGACGATTAACTTGCTGGCCACCACAGCCGGCACGCCTTTGACCATGGCGATCACCAAAGACACCACGCCAGCGGTGCGCAGCTTGACCGATTTTGTGACCTCTTACAACGCCTTGACGGACACGCTGAACGAGCTGTCCAAGTACGATCCTGCGACCAATATCTCGGGTGAGTTTCAGGGCGACTCGATGATTTACACGATCGAAAACTCACTCAGAGCGCTGATGGGCTCCACCAGCATGGGTGCCTCCATGCAGCGGCTGTCAGACATTGGGATTGAGCTCAATGTGGAAGGCAAGCTCACGCTGAATGTGGCCAAGATCACGGTGTCTGCCAACAATGGCAATGCGCTGCAGCAGCTTTTTGCCAATGACAACGGCAATGCCCAGACCAATGGCTTTGCGATCAAACTGCGCGATTTAGCCACCAGTTTGATGGATACAGGCGGCTCTTTGACGCTGACGGGCTTGTCACTGCAAAGGGTGTTGACCGACAACTCGGCCGAGCAAACCAAGGTGAGCGATGAGGTGACTGAATTTGAGGCGCGGCTGCGCACGCAGTATGCGGCAGTGGATGCGCAGATCAGCCGGTCCAATTCAGTCAGCATGTTCTTAGCGGCACAAATTGCGGCTTACAACAATCAAAAATAACGAATACGCTCGCAGTGTGGTGTATTTCAACGTTTTTTCTCTTGAGTTTGGGGGCCAAATGTCGATAAAGAAAGTAACCACCCAACAAGGAACTCAAATGTTTACCTCTGCTTCAGCCCGTGCCGCTTCTGCTTACAAGCGTGTCAATGTCGATACCGCTTTTAGCAGCACGAACCCGCACCAGATTGTGGTGATGTTGTTTGATGCGGTTTTGATGTCGGTCGGTGGGGCCCGCATGGCCCTGCGCCAAAAGGATGTTCTTGGTGCAGGCCTGCACATTGGCAAAGCAGTGAGGCTCATTGGTGAGGGCTTACTGGTTTCGCTGGATGTGGATGCGGGGGGGCCATTGGTTGTGAATCTGAAAAATGTGTTCGACTACGCCATCACTCGGCTGACCTACGCCAATTTGAATGACGATGATGCGGCGCTTGAAGAGGTGGCACGTTTGATCAAGGTGGTGGCCGACGCCTGGAAAGACAACCAAGGCCAAGGTTCATCCGCATTGGCCAATACCCAGTAATTGGGGTCCATCATGACAAGCCCATTGATCGACTACTACAAAGCCATCGAAGACAGCAGCTACAAGATGTTGAACGCTGCCCGCTCTGAAGACTGGGAGCAGGTGGTGCGGTTTGAGGGCGCGTGCGCGGTGCTGATTGAGCAATTGCGGGCACGGGCCAGTACCGAGCAGTTGTTGCCTGAGCAGCGCAAGGAAAAGACCCGCATCATGCAGCGCATTCTCAACAACGATGCGCAAATTCGTTACTTGGCTGAGCCTTGGCTAAACCACTGCGAGCAGGCATTCGATAGCAAGTCTCAGTTCTTGCATTGATTTGCTCTTTATTTGATAGCTGCTTGCGCAGGCCCTGATTGGGCTAGAGCTCGATTTGTTATAAATTTCGTCCGAAATGCGGCCTCTTCAAGAGGCCGCTTCTACATCCACTAAGCAGTCGTAAAAGGCGGCACCCGGCCCAGATCGGTGGGTTCCAAACGTGAGGTGCTCGCAGGGCCAAACACATGGGGCACAGACAAGCGGCGGCGCTTGCTTATAGACTGTGCTCACAGGAGACGCTATGAAAACCATTGATTCCATCGTGACCCAGGCCGCCGAGATGGCCACCCTTCGGCGCGACATTCACGCCCACCCCGAGTTGTGCTTCAAGGAAGTGCGCACCGCCGAGGTGGTGGCGCAAAAACTCACCGAGTGGGGCATTCCCATCCACCGAGGGCTGGGTACCACAGGCGTGGTGGGTAGTGTCAAAAACGGCACGTCCAACCGGGCCATTGGCCTGCGGGCGGATATGGACGCGCTGCCCATGCAAGAGTTCAACACCTTCCCCCACGCCAGCCAGCACCCTGGCAAGATGCACGCCTGTGGGCACGATGGCCACACCGCCATGCTGCTGGCCGCCGCCCAACACCTCGCCCAGCACCGTAACTTTGACGGCACGGTGTATTTGATCTTTCAACCCGCTGAAGAGGGCGGCGGCGGGGCGCGCGAGATGATCAAGGAAGGGCTGTTTGAGCAATTCCCCATGGACGCCGTGTTTGGCATGCACAACTGGCCGGGCGGTCAGGTGGGGCAATTTGCCGCCAGCGCGGGGCCGGTGATGGCATCCAGCAATGATTTTTGCATCACCATCAAGGGCAAAGGGGGCCACGCCGCCATGCCGCACAACGCCCTGGACCCCGTGCCGGTCGCCTGCCAGATGGTGTTGGCATTTCAAACCATCATCAGCCGCAACACACGCCCCATCGACGCCGGTGTGGTGTCGGTCACCATGGTTCACGCCGGTGAAGCCAACAATGTGATTCCCGACAGCGTGGCGTTGCGCGGCACGGTGCGCGCCTTCACGGTCGAGGTGCTGGACAGGATCGAGCAGCGCATGCGCCAGATTGCCGAGCACACCTGTGCGGCGTTCGAGGCGACATGTGAATTTGAGTTTGTGCGCAATTACCCGCCCACCATCAACAGCGCCAAAGAGGCTGAGCTGGCCCGCCGCATCATGGCGAGCATCGTGGGCGAAGACCAAGTGCGGGTGCAAGAGCCCACCATGGGCGCGGAAGACTTCTCTTTCATGCTGCAAGCCAAACCGGGTTGTTACAGCTTCATCTTCAATGGCGACGGCGCGCACCGCGAGATGGGCCATGGCGGCGGGCCTTGCCTGTTGCACAACCCCAGTTACGACTTCAACGATGATTTGATTCCGCTGGGCGCGACCTACTGGGTGCGGCTGGCCGAGGAATGGCTCAAGGTGCAGGCTTGACGTTCAAAGTGCTACAAATTAAATAGCTGCAACCCTAGAGAATCTGTGCGCTAGCGGTCTGTTTGCCATGAAATCGTCGGGCCGCCATTTCCAGCAGGCCGTCAAAGATCAGGTTTTCGGCCAGCTCAAACGGCACCGACATGCTGGGTGCCATTTTCCAGCCCGCCCCGCCGGTCATGAAGCACTTGGGCTCAGCACCGCAGTGGGTGCGCAGATGCTTGACCATGCACTCCACCGCCCCCGCAATGGCAAAGGTGCCGCCGCTGGTCAGGGCGTCGCTGGTGTTGGTGGGAAAGGCACGCACCGTGCCGGTGGGCACTTGCAGGCCAGCGGTACCCGCCTCTAGCGCGCGCAACATGATGCCGTGCCCCGGCAGAATAATGCCGCCCAAAAATTTGCCACTGGCATCAATGGCTTCCACCGTGACGGCCGTGCCCACCATGACCACCACCATGGGGCACGCAGGCCCTTGGGCCAAACCCCGGTGCCAGGCACCAATCATGGCGACCCAGCGATCAGCACCTAAGCGAAACGGATGGTCGTAGCCATTGGTGATACCGGCCTCCCGTGTGCTGGACACCACCCACTGCGGTGCGACATCCCAGATCTCCATTTGCTCTTGCACCCGGCGCTTGACAGCGTCACCGGCCACGATGCAGCCCAGCATTTGAGTGGGTGGCGGTAGGTGCGCCCAAGCCCCTTCAGAGAGTTTCTCAATATTGTCCAGAAACTCCGCTCCCTGCGCCATGGGAACCGCATGCCCCTTGGCACTGGGGTAGAGCGCCCATTTCAGGCGGGTGTTGCCAACGTCGATTGCCAAAAAGGTCATGTACGAATTATCCGTAAACCAAAAGGAGGGCCGTGATCGCGCGTGACCTTAGCCTTGGCGCCAAGGCAGGTCGTGAAAGCGCCAGCCGCCCGTTTGGCCCCGGTGGGCCTGCCCATTGGGGTCGCCCTCAAAACCTTCCAAAATGTTGTAAGCCTCCAGCCCCAATTCAGTGGCGCGCTTGGCGGCCGCGATGGAGCGCACCCCGCTGCGGCACAAAAAGACGACTTTTTTACCGGCTGGCACTGCCGATTTCAGGCCCGCGTCGAACTCAGGGTTCAGGGCCATGCCCGGCCATTGCTTCAAGGCCAGGGGCACGGCGTCGGGCACAAAGCCTACCCAAGCACGCTCGGCGTCGGTGCGCACATCCACTAGCACCGCGTCACCCGACTGCCACCATTGGCAGGCCAATTGGGGGGACACGTCACCCGCGTAACCGGCGGCCTCGCGGGCGGCCAGCATGGGGGTGTCCGGGGTCTCACTGGCGTCGTGGCGCAGGCCCGAGGTCAGGTTGGCGGGCACGGCTTCGTCAATGCGTTTGGGCTTGGGCAGATTCAGCGCCGCCATGGTGGCCACGAACTCAGCCAAGGTTTTGCCCGCAATGCGGGCATTCGTTGCTTTCTCAGCGCCAATGGTGGACTGGGTTTGGCCCTTGTAGTCATGACCGGGCCATACCGTGGTGGCGTCAGGTAACTTGAACAGTACCTCGGTCAGGCTGTGAAACAGGGCCTCTGCGCTGCCGGACTGAAAGTCGGTGCGCCCGCAGCCGTTGATCAGCAACGTGTCGCCGGTGAACACATGGTCGCGCCAGACAAAACTCATGCTGCCCCCCGTGTGGCCCGGCGTGTGCAAGGCTTGAAGGGTTTCGCCGCCAAAGTGAAGCGTGTCGCCGTCTTTGAGTTGCACGGCGGCCGTGGTGATGCCACAGCCATCCGGCGCGGCGGTTTTAGCCCCGGCCAGCTCGGCCAGCAGGCCCGCGCTGGTGATGTGGTCGGCGTGGGCGTGGGTTTCCAGCGCCCAAATGAGTTTGAGCCGGTGCTGGCGCAGCACCTCTAAATCACGCTCAATTTGCTCGTCCACCGGGTCAATGATGACGGCTTCGCGTGTGGTCTCATCAAAAAGGACGTAGGTGTAAGTGCTGGAGGTGGTATCAAACAGTTGAATGGGGGTCATGGTACGGGCCTTGGCAGCAAAGTGAGGGGCAAAAGTTAGATTTTTGCCAGAAACTGCACTCTAAATGATTTTGAGCCGTCCCAGTCAAACGAGTTGGGTTGAGTGCCGCGAGACATGGCTCTTTGGGCAGAAAAGCGCTAAGATTGACGTTTACGTAAACGTCAAGTCAGCGGCGGCTGTTCCCATGCTGACCCAGAACCTTCCTACAACGCACCCTGCCGGAGACAAGCCCATGACCGAACTGTCCGCTGATTACAAAGCCCTTGCCAATTACCGCCCCACGCACAAGGTGCGCTTTGTCACGGCGGCCAGCCTGTTTGATGGGCACGACGCGGCCATCAACATCATGCGCCGCATTCTGCAGGGCATGGGCACGGAGGTGATTCACCTGGGCCACAACCGTTCGGTGGACGAGGTGGTCACCGCCGCCTTGCAAGAAGACGTGCAGGGCATTGCCATCAGCTCCTACCAAGGCGGGCATGTGGAGTACTTCAAGTACATGGTGGATCTGCTGAAAGAGCGGGGCGGCGCGCACATTCAGGTGTTTGGCGGCGGCGGTGGTGTCATCGTACCGTCCGAGATTCGCGAGCTGCAGGACTACGGCGTGTCGCGCATCTTCAGCCCAGAAGACGGCCAACGCATGGGGCTGGCCGGCATGATTGGTGAGATGGTGATGCAGTGCGACCAAGACCTCACCGCTTACGCGCCCAAAGACATGGCGGCCATTCAAGGCCATGGCGAGATGAACTGGCGCGCACTGGCGCAACTCATCACCGCGCTGGAAAACGAAAACGCGGGTGGCACCGCCAAGGGCGATGTTTCAGCCCCTTTAAGCGGGTTGATCGAGGAAATACGGGCGCAAGCTGCTACCAAAAACATCCCGGTTCTGGGCATCACGGGTACCGGCGGCGCAGGCAAGTCCTCGCTCACCGACGAATTGATTCGCCGCTTGCGGCTGGACCAAGGCGACAGCTTGCGCGTCGCAGTCATCAGCATTGACCCCTCACGGCGCAAGAGCGGTGGTGCTTTGTTGGGCGACCGCATCCGCATGAACGCCATTGGCCCTTGGCGCCAAGGCCCACGTGTGTTCATGCGCAGCCTGGCCACACGGGACTTTGGCAGCGAAATCAGTGCGGCGCTGCCGGATGTGATTGCGGCCTGCAAGGTGGCCGGCTTTGACTTGGTGGTGGTGGAGACCTCGGGCATTGGCCAAGGCGATGCGGCCATCGTGCCTTATGTGGACATACCGATGTACGTCATGACGCCCGAGTTTGGCGCCGCCAGCCAGCTTGAAAAAATCGACATGCTGGACTTTGCCGAGTTTGTGGCCATCAATAAGTTTGACCGCAAAGGCGCGTTAGATGCCTTGCGCGATGTGTCCAAACAAGTGCAGCGCAACAAAGAGGCCTGGACCACCCCGGCCGATCAGATGCCCGTGTTTGGCACCATGGCCGCGCGGTTCAACGACGACGGCGTGACCGCGCTGTACCAAGCGCTGAAAGTGCGGTTGGAGGGGCTGGGCATGGCGTTTGCTCCGTCGGTGTTGCCCGCAGTCTCGGTGCGCCACAGCACCAACCAGACCCCCGTGGTGCCCGCCGCCCGCACCCGCTACTTGGCTGAGATCAGTGACACCGTGCGCGCCTACAAAAAGCGCGCCCGCAGCCAAGCCAGATTGGCGCGAGAGTTGCAACAACTCAACGCCACCGCGCGCATGCTCGGCGAAGGCCATGGCAACCAAGACGCCGCCAAAGACGCCGTGCTGCGTCTGGCGCAAGACCGCGCCTTGGGCGTGGACGGCAGCGCCCAAAAGCTGCTCGCCCAATGGCCCGCCATGCAGGCGGCCTATGCGGGGGATGAGTACGTCGTCAAAATCCGAGACAAAGAAATTCGCACCGCGCTCACCACGAAATCCCTCTCTGGCACCACCATCCGCAAAGTCGCCTTGCCGCAGTACGAGGATGACGGCGAAGTCTTGAAGTGGCTGATGCTCGACAACGTGCCCGGCAGCTACCCCTACACGGCTGGCACCTTCGCGTTCAAGCGCGAAGGTGAAGACCCCACCCGCATGTTTGCCGGCGAAGGCGACGCCTTTCGCACCAACAAGCGCTTCAAACTGCTCAGCGAAGGCATGGCCGCCAAGCGCCTGTCCACCGCCTTTGACTCGGTCACGCTGTACGGCAACGACCCCGATCCACGCCCCGATATTTATGGCAAGGTCGGCAACTCCGGCGTGAGCATTGCCACGCTGGACGACATGAAAGTGCTCTACGGCGGCTTCGATTTGTGCTCGCCCACCACCAGCGTGTCCATGACCATCAACGGCCCCGCGCCGTCGATTTTGGCCATGTTCATGAACACGGCCATTGACCAGAACATCGACAAGTTCAAGGCCGACAATGGCCGTGACCCCACCGACACTGAGTTGGAAAAAATCCGGGAGTGGGTGCAGGAAAACGTGCGCGGCACCGTGCAAGCCGACATTCTGAAAGAAGACCAGGGCCAAAACACCTGCATCTTCAGCACCGAATTCAGCCTGAAAGTCATGGGCGACATTGCCCAGTACTTTGTGCACAACCGGGTGCGCAACTTCTACTCGGTCTCCATCAGCGGGTATCACATTGCCGAAGCCGGGGCCAACCCCATCAGTCAGTTGGCCTTCACCCTGAGCAACGGGTTTACCTTTGTCGAAGCGTACTTGGCGCGCGGCATGCACATTGACGACTTTGCGCCCAACCTGAGCTTCTTCTTCAGCAACGGCATGGACCCCGAGTACACC
>JAGODZ010000124.1 GCA_017997975.1 Rhodoferax sp. | reverse complement strand
CCTACACGCATAGAACACCCAAAGGATTTGTCCCATCGACTCGTCTCTGTTGCTCTAATCCTCACCTTATACGTCTTGCTTGCGCTCAACGCTTTCAGTGGACAGCCGTTAGCTGCTACGCTGCCCTATGCAGTCCGGACGTTCCTCCAGTGCCTGGTTTCCCAGATCGCACCAGCGACAGTCTGGCGGGCTTCACCTCCTGATTATCGTGGCTAAAGATATCGATATATCCAAAGTGATTGATCAATTCATCCAAAATAGACGCCAAACAATCGAAAGAGGCCCCATGAAAGCTGACAACATTCTGCAAACCATTGGCAACACGCCCCACGTGCGCATCAACCGCTTGTTTGGCAGTGGCCACAACGTGTGGATCAAGTCCGAGCGCAGCAACCCCGGTGGCTCCATCAAAGACCGCATCGCCTTGGCCATGGTCGAAGCGGCCGAGAAAAGTGGCGAGCTCCAACCCGGTGCCACCATCATCGAGCCCACCTCGGGCAACACCGGCGTGGGCCTGGCCATGGTGGCTGCCGTCAAAGGCTACAAACTGATTTTGGTCATGCCCGACAGCATGTCGATTGAGCGCCGTCGCTTGATGCTGGCCTACGGTGCCACATTCGATTTAACCCCCAAAGAAAAAGGCATGAAAGGCGCCATTGCCCGCGCAGCCGAGTTGGTCGAATCCACGCCCAACGCCTGGATGCCACAGCAGTTTGAGAACCCGGCCAACATTGAGATTCATGCCCGCACCACCGCACTGGAAATCATGGCCGACTTCCCCAACGGCGTGGACGCCTTGATCACCGGCGTCGGCACGGGCGGCCACCTCACGGGCTGCGCCCAAGTCCTCAAAGCCAAGTGGCCCCATTTGAAGGTGTATGCCGTCGAACCCGTCGGCTCGCCCGTCATCTCCGGCGGCGCACCTGCGCCGCACCCGATTCAGGGCATTGGCGCAGGGTTCATTCCCAAAAATCTGAACACAGCGTTGCTGGACGGCGTGATCTTGGTCGATGCTGAGCCCGCCCGCGCGATGGCGCGCCGCTGTGCCGCCGAAGAAGGCATGCTGGTCGGTATCTCCAGCGGGGCTACCCTGGCCGCCATTGCACAGAAACTGCCCGAGCTACCCGCCGGTGCCACTGTTCTGGGCTTTAACTACGACACGGGTGAGCGCTATTTGTCGGTGGAGGGGTTCTTGCCGGCTTGATCGTCCGGCGTATCGTTGACGCTGGTCAAGCCCTGCACGTGCCAGCGGTCAACGTCAACCGCCTGAATCGTTGCGGAACTGGGTGTGGCAGGCCTTACAACTTTTCTCGACGGCGTTAATACTCGCTTTGACTGCGTCCAAGTCACCGCGCTGGGACGCGTTGACCAGCTCGCCGACCTTGACTTGGTAGTCCTGCTGGGCTGCCTTGAATTCGGCTGGCTGCGACCACACGGCTGGTTTGGCATGGGTGGGCGGGTAGTTGCTGTCGGCGGTGAACAAGGGCCAAGGCTGTGTGGATAGCTTTTGCAACTCCAGCGCGTTCAAGTTCATTTCACGCGGGTTATAGGTTGCACGACCCCGCGCCACCAACCCCATCGGCTCCAGCGTTTTGGTGAATTGCTTGAGAATGGCCCGCCGCTTAGTGACAGGCTGATCGGGATGGGTGTCTTTGGCCTCACCGCTGCAAGCGGTCAGCGTCAAGGAGGCTACAACGGCGAGTAAGGCAAGGCTGGCAAGTTTGAGCATGGGGTTTGGGAGTTATTCAATGAGAGGTGGCAAAACGGTGGGTCACTGCGCGAGACGGATCATGCGTAGGTTGCCAGTAAAGGCTTCTGATATACGAGCGGTCAATGGGGGGTGCGGACCCAATCGCGGTTAGCACCCACCTCGCGCGTCGCGCCTCATCAAACAATGCAACGGTTCTGGCATTGTGCGTCAATTGATCGGCATAGGGGGCGGCAGTTAGCCGCACCCCTGCTACACCACCTGGCAGGCGGTTCGAGAAGTTGAGGCCATATGACCCGAGCGAATCGGTCAGAGAATCACGCTACCCGGACGCTCGCCCACTTCATAGACCACATGCGCGCGGCCCACGATGAGCGAGTCCAACTGACCAATGTTCTTGGGGTCTTTGTTGGTGTAGGGCAGCTTGTGCAGTAGGTAGCGCATGGCGTTCAAACGGGCACGTTTTTTGCAATCGCTTTTGATCACGGTCCACGGCGCATCAGCGGTGTCCGTCTCAAAAAACATGGCCTCTTTGGCTTTGGTGTAGTCGTCCCATTTGTCCAGCGAGGCCAAATCAATCGGGCTGAGTTTCCACTGTTTGAGCGGGTGCGCCTCGCGCTCTTTGAAGCGCCGGCGCTGCTCCTTGCGACCCACCGAGAACCAAAATTTAATCAGGTGCACACCGCTGCGCACCAGTTGTCGCTCAAACTGCGGCACTTGGCGCATGAACTCTTGGTATTCATCGTCAGAGCAAAAACCCATGACCCGCTCCACGCCGGCGCGGTTGTACCAGCTGCGGTCGAACAGCACGATCTCCCCGGCGGTGGGCAGGTGCTGCACATAACGCTGAAAATACCACTGGCCGCGCTCCACGTCGCTGGGTTTTTCCAGCGCCACCACCCGCGCACCCCGGGGGTTGAGGTGTTCCATCATGCGTTTGATGGTGCCACCCTTGCCCGCTGCATCGCGGCCTTCAAACAGAATCACCACGCGCTGGCCGGTCTCTTTGGCCCACGCTTGCAGTTTGAGTAATTCCACCTGCAACTTGTATTTCTCAGTCTCGTAAACACGGCGTGAGAGCAAGTTTTTATAGGGGTAAGCGCCACGACGCCAGTCCGGTGAGAGCTGTTCATTGGGGTCAGCGGGGTCGTCCACCTTCACGCGCTGACCCGCTTTGGCTTGGTCTTTCAACAATTGGCGAATGGCCTTGGCGTCGTCGGGTGCGGCGCCTTCCAAAATAGCGCGCAAGCCCTCGGCCTTTTTGGCTGGGTTGGTCTGAGGTCGCACCAAGATGTCATTCACGGCAGCCAACAGGCCGGCTTGGCTGGCAGCCAGCGCGTCTTCGACGCTGTTTTGGCTCATGCGTTTTGGCTGCGTGCTGCCGCTGGTGTCTCCCAAGGCCACGCGGCGCAGCTTTTGGGTGGTGCCAGGGGTTGTTGTCTTGGTAGGGCGTTTGGTCGCAGCTGGCGTAGCGGGCGTTGCGCTCTTGGCCCGGGTGCGACGCACTGGTAAGTCGGCTTTTTTTGCCGCCGCTTTGGCAACGCCGGCTTGCTGGGTGGTGGCAGAGGTGGCAGCTTGGGGTGAGCGTTCTGGCATGGAAATCCTTGGAAAAAAAGCACGCTCGAATGGCTAGGAGCCTGTCGAACGATCAGAGCATCGGCTGCAATCTGACTGCAGCGTTCTATTTTTACCGTCTTTTTGACCTGTAGCGGGGTTATTGGTTAAAAAGACGGTGTTCTCGCAGCGCGGCGCAGTGCTTTTGTGTTGCAGCCAGCGGACCTCCTGACCCAAAGGGTGGTCAGCGTGCTGGCTTAAAGCACCAAGCCCTGCTCCACGCGCACGCCTTGACGGTCGGCGTCCAGGGTCACCACGGCACCAATAAATAGGCAGGGTCAGATTCGGGTCAACATGGCCGCTGCGCCACCCCGCCATGACGGGGACATTCAGCGGCACAAAAAACGCTTGCCACAAGCGCTGCACGCGCGCGCTGTCCCAGGCTTGCTGCTCTGGGCTGCTGTCTTTGACAGAGACATCAGAAAAGTCGCCAATCAGCACGCCGCGCAGGCCTTGGAGTTTGCCGGTCAAACGCAACTGGGTCAGGAGTCGGTCGATTTTGTAGGGCGGTTCGCCCACGTCATCAATGAACAAAATCGCGTCTTGAGTGTCGATCTCCCAAGGGGTACCCAGGGTGGAGCCGATCATGGCCAAGTTGCCCCCATCAAGCGGCCTTGGGCGCTGCCGCAGCGCAGGCTTTGCAGCGGGAATTGCGGTGGCTGGGGCCGCCCAGTGCCCGCACTTTGGCGACCTTGCAATTGGTTAAACAGGGCTTGCTCGGTCGGCGCTTGGCGATTGCGCAGCAGGTCCGATGTCAGCATGGGGCCGTGAAAGCTGACAAAGCCAGCTTTGCGCGCTATCGCCAAGTGCAGCGTGGTGATGTCGCGTAAAACAGACCGCTTTAGCAGCGGTCACGCCTTATGTCCCCGCGCAAGGGCGTCGGCTTTGCCTTGGGGCCGTTCGGCCTGCGCACTTGGACGGGGTTTTGCGGCGGCTGGGGTGATTCAGTTGTTGCAAGGCGACTTACCGTCGCCATTGAGTCCACCCTCTGGTTGCGTGTTCAGAACCCGCTGCCCCAAAGCGCAGCCCAAATGCACCACTGACACGCCTCTTTTGGAAGAAGTCAGTCCCATGACCCGTGCCGCTTACTGGTACCCGATGTAGCCTGCGACTGCGCCTAACGCAACGTATCCACCACCGCCAAGATGGGCAGTAACACACTGGCACCCAAGCGCTTAGAGCGTTCGCCGTTCCAGCCGATCTGGGTGTCGGGCAAGTCGGCATTGTCTTTGAAGGGCATCTCCACCGTGAACGCCAGGCAGTCAAAGTTTTGGCCAATCCAACTGGTGGCCAGGGTCATGTTCGCTTGACCAGGTGCCGTCTTGGTGTAGCCCTGTGCGGTTTGAAAATCTGGGCAGGTGGCGGTCCAACTGACTTTGAACGCATCTTCCAACGCTTTAATGCGCGACGAATAACCCGGCGTGCCTTCGGTGCCCACGCAAAAGTTGTACGGCAGGCCTTCATCCCCGTGTGCGTCCAAGTTGAGGTCCACGCCCAGCGCCTGCATTTTCTGGCGCACCAAAAACACCTCGGGCGAGCGACCCATCGTAGGCTCGGCCCACTCTCGGTTCAGGTTGGCGCCGGCGGCGTTGGTGCGCAGGTTGCCACGCACCGCACCGTCTGGGTTCATATTGGGCACCACGTAAAACACACACTTTTCCAGCAGCACCCGGGCCACGGCATCGTCGCAGTCCAGCAAGCGCTCCAAAAAGCCTTCGGCAAACCACTCCGCCATGCTCTCGCCGGGGTGTTGGCGGGCAATCAGCCACACCTTCTTTTTCTGCGCCAGCGGGGTGGCGCTGGTTACGTCGGTGATGTGCAGCAGGGTCATGTCACGCCCGTCCAGCGTGCTGCCCAGCCGCTCGACCGTCACATGCGCCGACACGCTGGCCAGACCGATCAAGTCCAGATGTCGCTCGTAGGAGTACGGCTCAAAGTAGGCAAAGTAAACGCTTTGCGAGGCCGGGGTGAAGTTCACCTGCATCTCCGTACCATCAAATTCAGCGTCGACACGGAACCAGTGCTGGCGGTCGTAACTCACCGCCATGCGGTAATCCTGCCAGCCCTTGGGGTAGGCGCATTGCCCCGCGTTCATGAAACGCAGACGAACCGGCAGGCCCGCTGCGCCGTGCAGGCAAAAGTGAAACCACTGCGCAAACTCACTCGCGTTGTCTGGGCGAATATGGAGGCGAATGTCACCCGGATCAGCCAGGCTCAGCACCTCAATGGCGCCGGAATCGAATTGGGTGGAGATGTGAAGTGCAGTCATGGGGGCTTTCGTTGAGTCTTCATTGTAAAAAACCGCATGACCGAGAAGCAACAGGCACTTTGCAGCCAAGTCATGGCTCGCCGGCCACCAGAAGCAGACCACCCAAAAATTTATGAAAAATATGGCTCTAACCCTTATTCCACGTGCGTAGATAGCTTCTTTTTTAATAGCATTTAATGGCTAACCGAAGCGACTGGACGCTCTTCACCCGCTGCCCTCACTGCGGTTCACCCCCGCCGTAAACGCCGTTGATCAGGTGCCAGAGCACGATTTGACTAAAAGTCACCCACACCCTCTTCTGGCCTGTCTTGGGCGAGGCATTCACAGCGCATCACCCGACGCAGCGCGCGCCTGCCCCGCCCTGCCAACTTGCTACCATCCCTCCCCATGTCCGTTGCCAAACTCACCCTCTCCCGCCTCGAAAACCTGCTCATGACGGCCTGCGACGCGCTGCGCGGCAACATGGACGCCAGCGAGTACAAGGAATACATCTTTGGCATGCTCTTCCTCAAGCGCGCCAGCGACCTGTTTGACGAGCGCTGTGCGCAAATCAAGGCCGAAGGCAAAGCCGCCGCCCTGAGCGACGCCGACACGGCCCTCAACCTCGAAGACCCAGACCAATACGCCGGAAAATACTTCTTTGTGCCCGAGCGCGCCCGCTGGAGCGCCCTCAAACACACCAAGGTCAACGTCGGCTCCCTACTCAACAAAGCGCTAGAAGCCCTGGAAGACGCCAACGCCGACGCCCTGCAAGACGTGCTCAAAGGCACCATCAACTTCAACCGCAAAATCGGCCAGACCACGCTAGACGACGACACGCTGGCGGATTTCATCCAGAACTTCGACAAGATCCCGCTCAAAGACAGCGACTTCGAGTTCCCCGACCTGCTGGGTGCCGCCTATGAGTGGCTCATCAAATACTTTGCCGACTCGGCAGGCAAAAAGGCCGGCGAGTTTTACACCCCGGCTGAAGTGGTGCGCATTTGTGTCGAAATTTGCGACCCGCAAGACGGCATGCGCGTGTACGACCCCACGGTTGGGTCGGGTGGCATGCTCATTCAGGTGCGCGACTACGTGCGCGAAAAAGGCCAAGACGCCAGCAACGTGCGCCTGTTTGGGCAAGAGAAGATGGGCACCACCTGGTCCATCTGCAAAATGAACATGCTGCTGCACGGCATTCCTGATGCCGACATTCGCCAGCAAGACACCCTGCGCGAGCCCCAGCACAAAGACGAGTCCAACCAGTTGCGCCGCTTTGACCGCGTGCTGGCCAACCCCCCTTTCAGCCAGAACTACATCAAAAAAGACATGCAGTTCCCCGGTCGCTTTCCGGTGTGGATGCCTGAGAAAGGCAAAAAAGCCGACCTCATGTTTGTGCAGCACATGCTGGCCGTGCTGAAAGCCGATGGCCGCCTGGCCACCGTCATGCCCCACGGCGTGCTGTTTCGTGGCGGCGAAGAGCGCGAGGCACGCAAACACTTCATTGACAGCGGCTACCTAGAGGCCGTGATTGGCCTGCCCGGCAACCTGTTTTATGGCACTGGCATTCCGGCCTGCATTTTGGTGCTGAACAAAGCCGGGGCAGCGCAGCGCGGCCACGTGCTCTTCATCAACGCCGACCGCGAATACCGCGAAGGCAAAGCCCAAAACCACCTGCGCGCCGAAGACATCGACAAAATCATCCACGCCTACCGCGCGGGGCAAGACATCCCCGCCTACGCCCGCCGCGTGCCGGTGGCCGAGATCAAAACCGAAGACTACAACTGCAACATCCGCCGCTACGTGGACAACGCCCCGCCGCCTGAGCCGCACGACGTGCGCGCCCACCTGCACGGCGGCGTGCCCGTGGCCGAGGTGGATGCGCTGACCCACTTCTGGCACAACTACCCCGGCTTGCGCGAGAGCTGCTTTGTGTCGCGGGCGGCCACCACGCACGCTTCGTCACACGCCACGCCCTACGCCGACTTTTCCGAAGCACTACAAAGCCAGCGCGCCATTGCCGACCACGTGGCCCAGCACCCCGGCGTGCAACACAGCCATGCCCAGTTCATGCAAACCCTGGCCACTTGGTGGCAAAGCAACCTGCCCACCATCGAAGCCCTGGCCCCCGACGCCACCAACCAACACGCCACCCACCGTAATGTGTACGCCGTGCGCGCCGCCTTGCTGAACGGGCTGGAACGCACCTTCTGCGGCTCGTTAGATGACAAATCGACCTCTAGCACCCGTCAGTCCTTGCTCACCCGCTATCAAATCAGGGGCGCGTTCGCCAACTTCTACCAGTCGCTGGCCAGCGACCTCAAATCCATCGCCGCCAGCGGCTGGGGCCCAGAGCTGATACCGGACGACGACATCTTGCAAAGCCAGTTCCCCCAAGTGCTGGCCGAGCTGGAGGCCCAACACGCCCGCCTGGCCGAACTGCAAGCGCTGTTTGCCGCCGCCAGTGAAGAAGACTTTGAAGACACCGAAGACACTGGCGTGCTGCCTGCTGACGAGGTGAAAGCCCTCAAAACCGCGCTCAAAGACGCCAAAGGCATGAGTAAGACCGCCAAGCGCGACCCGGCGCTGGGCGACTGGAAGGCTTTTCAGGCGGATGCCGACCGCGTTGACACCCAGCTCCAGCGCCACAAAGCGCTGGAAGATGAAGCCAAAACCCTCAAAGCCCACATCAAAACCACCACCGACAAAAAAGACGCGTTGGTGGCGCAAGCCCGCCTGAAGATCAACCCAACGCAAGCCCGCGTCATCATCATCGAGCGCCTGGGGCAGGTGCTGTTTGCCAGCTACCGCCACTACCTGCGCGCCGACCAGCGGGCTTGCGTGGGGCGAATAGAGAACCTGTGGCGCAAATACGCGGTGACGGCCCAACAGATTGAAGCCGAGCGCGATGCGGCGGCGGCGGCGTTGCAGGGGTTTTTGGTGGAGTTGGGGTATGAGTGAGTGGAGACAGGTCGAGCTGGGCCAGATTGCTGATGTCCGAGTTAGCAATGTCGACAAAAAGACTGTGCCAGGCGAAGTCCCAGTGCAGCTCTGCAATTACATGGATGTCTATTCCAATGACTACATCCGCGATCATTTGGACTTCATGCAAGCGTCGGCAACGGTCGCTGAGATTGCCAGGTTCAAAGTCGCGCTCGGTGACGTTCTCATAACGAAGGACTCGGAGACACCCGACGACATTGGCATCCCCACTGTTGTTATCCATGAAGTAGACAATTTGGTCTGCGGATACCACGTTGCACTGATCAAGCCCAATCAGTCACTCGTCGATTCGATGTACTTGAGCAAGCAGCTCGGTCGCGCTGAAACGGCTGGCTATTTCGCACGCTATGCAGCTGGCTCCACCCGGTATGGTTTGCCAATGAGTGCCATGAACCGGACACCCATTGCCCTTCCTCCGCTAACCCAGCAGCGAAAAATCGCCACCATCCTCTCCACCATCGACACCGCCATCGAGCAAACCGAAGCGCTGATCGAGAAGTACCAGTACATCAAAGCCGGCCTGATGCACGACCTCTTCACCCGTGGCGTGCTCCCCACCGGCCAACTGCGCCCACTCCGCGAACAAGCGCCCGAGCTGTACCAGGAAACGGCGATTGGGAGGATTCCGAGGGAGTGGAAGGTCTCGCGTCTTGCCACGATTCTCAGAGAGTCGGGAGGCCACCTTCAAACTGGCCCGTTCGGTAG
>JAGODZ010000123.1 GCA_017997975.1 Rhodoferax sp. | reverse complement strand
TGAGTCCCTGGATGCCCTGATGGCCCACGTCGATGCAGTCATGTATGCCGGCAAGCAAGCCGGGCGCAACCGCGTGGTGCTGGCGGCGGCACTCGCCATGGGCGACCTCAGTGCGGATGCGGTGGCTCAAATTTCATGAGTACTTAGCCGGTGGCAGAAAGTGGCAGCGGGGTGAACTCGGGGTGGTTCATGGCGCTGCTGCGTTGTGTGCCCTGCCGAGTCAACAGCGGCAGTTGATTACTATCAATTTAATAGCTGCTCGCACTTGTCTGGCAAGGGATGGCGGTCTATTTGGCGCTTTATTTACGGTGATCTAAGTCCCTCGACTCAAGCGGGGTTAGCGCCGCGTCACCCGACCGACTGACGAAGTGGAGATGTCCTAAGATACAGACTGACATACGTCTGCTCGTTCATGAGGGCTTGGGCGTCTGTGTGAAGGGTTTGCGCGGGAACCTCGGCAAGCCCGACCAACCTGGGGCGGCAACGCTTGCCCCTCACCCGAAAGAAATTGGATATGCGTGACAACCGCCCCGTGACGAACAAAGAACACCTGCTGAATGACGACCAGTCACTCATCTCAGTCACTGACCTCAAAGGGAACATCACCTTTTGCAACGATAGCTTTGTAAAAGTCAGCGGCTTTACTCGGGAAGCGTTGCTGGGACAAGCTCACAACACCGTGCGCCATCCGGCTATGCCAGAAGAGGCCTTTCGCGACTTGTGGGACACGGTCCAAGCCGGAGAGCCTTGGGTGGGTTTGGTCAAAAACAGGTGTGAGAACGGCGACCACTACTGGGTTCAAGCCAATGTTGTGCCTATACGAAGTGGCACCTCAGGCGAGATCGTGGGTTACCTGTCGGTACGGACCAAGCCCACACGCCCCGAAGTGGCGGCAGCCGAAGCGTTGTATGGCCAATTGAACCGAGAGGCTGAGGCAGGCAGGCGTCAGGTTGGGCTTCATCGGGGTAAAGCCGTTCGACTGGGGCCGCTGGGTCGTTTGGCAAGACGGCTTCCCGTGGGGCTGTTTGGACTGCCTTTGATTGTTCAGGCGGTGAGCGCCGCTGCCATCGTCGCCGCGACCCTGACTTTGCCGGTCGAAGTTGCAGCCTTTGTTGCCGTGTTGGGCGTCCTCACTTCTACCCTGTTGACTCGGCACTTGAATCTGAGCCGCTTGGAAAGTCTGGTGGTGGCATGCAACCGATTGGCCGCGGGTGACCTCTCAACGACCATCACGCATCACAGTCATGGGACAGTGGGCGCCATGGAGTTGGCACTCAATCAACTGTCCGTCACTCTGCGCACCATTTCTGCAGACACGCGCTCGGACATTCAGGACCTTCGCGGTTCGATTCAGGAAATTGCAGCCAGCAATCACGAGCTTTCCGAACGCACGGAAAACCAGGCCAGCAGCTTGGTCGAGACCGCCGCCGCGGCCGAAGAGATCAACGGCACGGCGCAGCACTCCGCCGCCTCAGTCCAGCAGGCTGCGCAACGGGCCGACGAGATGTCAACCCAGGCCCACCGCAGCCGTGAGGCTGTGAACCTCGTTTCGCAGTCCATGCAGGCCATCGACGAGTCCTCTCGCAAAGTGGGCGAAATCATCCATGTCATCGAGGGTGTCGCCTTTCAAACCAACATCTTGGCCTTGAATGCCGCCGTGGAGGCGGCGCGGGCGGGGGAAGCAGGACGTGGCTTTGCCGTGGTCGCCGCCGAAGTGCGCAGCTTGGCACACCGAACCTCCGAAGCGGCCAAGGAGATCAAGCAGCTGATCCTCCAGTCTGCTGACCGAGTTGCCACGGGTACGGCAAATTCCGTGGCGGCGGGCGAGCGCATGGCGGAGGCCATGCACACCGTTGAAACCGTGGCCTCCTTGCTCAGTGAAATTCGCAACGCAGCCGACGAGCAGCAGATTGGCATCTCGCAAATCAGCCAGTCGGTCAACCACATGGACAGCATCACCCAGCAAAATGCGGCCATGGTTGAAGAGTTGGCCGCAGCCTCGGATACGCTGCAAACCCAAGTCGCCCATGCGGGAGCCACTTTGAGCCTGCTGCGGCTGCAAGCGACCGACCCCACGCTGGCCGAACGGGACGCGGCGGCCTTACGCCGTGACAACACGACCTCCAGCGCGGAGCAAGGCTTTGACTTTAAGGCGGCGATTGCAGCCCATGGCAAGTGGAAAGTGACCCTGCGCAACGCCGCACTCAAAGGCGAGACCCTCGACGCAGACAGCCTCTCTCGTGACGACTGCTGTGCCTTGGGCAAGATGGTTTATGGGCCTGAAGGGCAGCGTTGGGGGGATTCACCTGTGTTTGTGGACTTGGTTGAAAAACACAGGGTTTTTCACCAACGTGCCGGCAGCATTGCACAGGCCATCAACTCAGGACAAGGGGAGAAAGCCGCTCGCATGCTTGAGACGGGCACCCCTTTCTCAGAGGCCACCCATTCGGTGATCGGTGCCCTTCACAAACTGATGCGTGCAACCGCAAACGAGCGCCCCAAGGAGAAGGGGCGGATGGCTTTATCAGCCCCAAGCAACGCAAGCCTGCATTCAAGACCGCGCTAATTGACACACTGCGCCTGCCACTGCGACAGCAACTCCTTTACAGAAATTGGCAGGCGATGCCCTTCACAGTGGGCCGAGCGCATCCCTGCGCCGGTTCAAACCAGGGGCAAGCACGCCCACACAGCGGTGCGGGCCCTCGCGCAGCTACCAGTATTTGGGGTATTTGGCGTCTCGGGTCACGTTGTTGTAAATAAGCGCCACCGCGACGAGAACCACAGAGCCAATCAAGGTCGGAAAGAGCAAAAAACTCCACGTCGGTTGCGACAGAAAAACAATCACCGGGTTGGAGCCTGCGGGCGGATGCACGGTGCGGGTGAGCATCATGAGCGCGATCGCGGTGCCCACGGACAAGGCCAGCGACCACCAGTGCGGACCCAAAACAGTCAAAAACACCAGCCCCACCAGCGAGGTGATGAAGTGGCCCGCGATGACATTTCTGGGTTGCGAGAACGGCACATCTGGGTAGCCAAACACCAGCACGCACGAGGCCCCGAACGACCCCAACACCAGCGCGACAGACAGGTAGTCGGTCAGCACCGCAACGGCGGCAATGGCCAGACAGCCGCCCAACCAAGCCAAGGCCACAGCCTTGTTGGAGTGTTGTGGGGGCAGCGGCGCACCATCACCTTTGAGTTTTTTAAAAAATGCAAGCACGTGATTTTGGGGTGGGGTTCAACGTTTCAGCCAAGCAGGCGGCCATGACAGGGGTTTGGCGCCATCGGTGGCACCGAGGGCATTTTTGAAATTGTAGAACCCCCAGAAAATCTGCCCCTGGTTGAGTTTTTGACTTCTCACCATCCGCTGACAGCCGTCTTTAAAACAAAAAAGCACCCGAAGGTGCTTTTTCTGATTCAACACTTGGCCGCAAGGGCCAAGCCATGGATTACTTCGATGTCACTTTGGAAGCGGCTTTCACCGCTTGCTCGGTAGCAGCTGTGAAGTTGCTTTCAGCCGTCGTCATGGCTTGTTTAACAGCTTTTTGAGCGGTTTCCATGGCGTTTTGGCTGGTGCTCAGCGCGTTTTTGAAGGCGGCCACAGCGGCTTCGGAGCCAGCAGGTGCGTTCTTGGTCAGGTTGTCCATGGCGCTGGTGAAAGTCGACTGGGCTTCAGCGACTTTGGACTCAAACGCTTTGGTCAGGTCAGAGCTGGTGTCGGTGCTGATGGCTTGCACGTGGCGACCGTAGGCGGTTGCCTTTTCAGCCAAAGGCTGAGCCAAGCTGGCTTGCAGTTCCATCAGTTCTTTGGGGTCTTTGGCAGCCAACACCGCTTGGGCGTGGGCAAAAGAGTCACCCAACAGGGCTTTGGAGGCAGCCATGTTCAACTCAATCATCTTCTCAAAGCCAGCGAAGGCCTTGGTGGTCAGACCCTGGAACACTTCCAGGTTAGCTTGTTGGGTTGCGGCGAATTGTTCGGGTTTGAAGTTCATCATGATGGGTTCCTTGTGTGTAACGGTTTCTGCGGCGCAACCCCATCCGGGTGGTTATGTTGCAGTGCAGCATGAAACGAATTATAGGGAAAACCCGAGAGGATGCAAGCTTTTTGTTGCACTGCAACAAAAAGTTGCACTTTGCACCCAAAAGACAACAGATCAGCGACGTGTTTGAACCCGGTTCAACTCAGCGCAACAGAATCAGCGCCGTGCCCACGACGGTCAAACCCGACCCAATCCACGCGCCCACTGCCGGGGCGCGCCCCAAGTACCACCACAGCAACGGCAACACCAGCACGGGTGATACCGACGACAAAATGGCCACCATGCCGACATCGCCTTTTTGCAGCGCCGTCAAAATCAGGGTCATGCCAATGCCCATGGCGATCAAGCCGTTGACCGCCGTTTGTGCGGCAATGCGCGGGGTCAACGGGTGGTGCGCCCGCGCCACCTTGGCGCCCGCCCACAACAAACAAAAGTGCGCAAAGCACGCCACCGACACGCGCAGGGCAGAGGCGCTCACCGGGTCCACGTCAGGCGCCATCACGGGTTTGGCAATCAGCGACCCCAAGGCCTGGCACAGGGCGGCCACCAGCCCCAACACCACCCCGGCCCCCACGTGGCCTTGGTCGGTCTCCCACGCGTGTTGCTCTTCTTTGCGTCGGCCCAACACAATCGCCGCCATCACCCCCACCACGGTCAAAGCCGCGCCCCAGGCCGCTTGCGTGCTCATGTGCTCGTTCAATACCCAAATGCCCAGCAGCGCACTGAACACCGCATGGGTCGCAAACAGCACGCCTGCGCGGCGGGGCCCCAGGCGGTTCATGGCGGCAAAAAGTGCCGTGTCACCGACAAAAATACCAATCAAGCCACTGATGGCCATCACACCAAAAATCTCCGTGTCCAACGAGTGCCAGCCGCCCGTCAGCAGCGAGACGGACCACAGCATGACGGCCACCATCAACATGCGCCAGCGCGAAAACGCAAACGCCCCCAAGTGGCGCGCCGGGGTGACCGACATGATGCTGCCGACCGCCCAGCAGGCCGCAGCGCCCAAGGCCAGCAAATCAAAAGGTGCCAACATGACCATTTTGGCGACTCAGTTCGGTGAAAAATCAGGCGCGCTCACCAGTGTGCTCAAAGGCAGCTGGTGCACCTGGGTCAGCAAGCGGGCCAAGCTCACGCCGGCGGCTTGCACCAGCGCGTGGCCTTTGTCCACGGTGGCCGCAGCCGCATTGCCCACCGCGCCGGCGGGGTTGTAATCCTGCATTTGCCAGCCCAGCTTGGCGCTCTTGCCATTGCCCAAGATGTCAAACTGCGCTGCCCGGTCTTGCGAGGTGGAGTGAAAGTGGCGGGCGTGCGCCATGTCCACATGGGCCGGGTCCAGCGCCAGCATCATGGAGGTCTCAATGTCACCGGCGTGAATGCCAAAGCGATGCTCGTCGGCACTGAACAGCTCATTGACGTTACCGCCTTGGGCATCCACCAAAGGCAGGTTGAACCAGCTCACGCTGTACACCAGCATATGGAGGCGCGCCCGCAGATCACGCGCCACGAGGTCCATCACGCTGACTTGCCCGCCATGGGCGTTGAACAGCACCAACTTCTTCACGCCGGCAGCGGCCACGCCTTCCCCAATTTCAGTCCACAGGCGAACGATGGTGTCAGAGCGCAAAGTGAGTGTGCCCGGAAACCGTGCATGTTCCGGGCTGAAACCCACCGCTTGGGTGGGCAAAAAAAGCACCGGCAAATCTGCCGCAAGGTGTGGCAGAGCAGCTTGCACCACACCATTCACGAGCACCGTGTCCACGCTCAAGGGCAAATGGGGCCCATGCTGCTCAATGGCGGCCACCGGCAGCACCGCCACCGTGTGGGCGGCCTCACCGCTCAACAGGCGATCGGAGAACTCAAGCGTGCTGAGGTCGGCCCAAAAGCGGGAAGAAGGGGTCATGAGGGCGCTTAGGCTTTTTTCAGGAACTCGGCCTTCAGCATGAAACTGCCGCCGTCCATTTTGCAATCGACCTCATGGTCGCCCGACACCAGTCGAATGCTTTTGACTTTGGTGCCTTTTTTGAGCACGGTGGACGAGCCTTTGACCTTCAGGTCTTTGATCAGAATCACCGCGTCGCCATCGGCCAGCGGGTTGCCGTTGGCATCTTTGATGACGACGCTGGCGTCCGACTCTTCAGTGGCGGCTTGGGCGGGCCATTCAAAAGCGCAGTCGGGGCAGATGTAGTGGTCGCCGTCAAGGTAAGTATTTTCAAGCGAGCATTGGGGGCAGGAGGGGATGTTTTGCATGGCGCTATTTTCGGTCATGCGGCAGGCGCATCAGCCCGCTGGGCAGCACCGTGCCGTTCCTGGCGCTGGGCCAGCCCTTTGCCTCCACCCGTTGCGGGTGCTTCACGGCGCGGTAACAGCCCTTGCAAGGCTTTGGGGTTGGCGCGCGCGCCGCTGGCCACGTAATCGGCCAACAAAGTTTGCTGGACAGCGGCCAACGTCAAACCACGTTGGCGGCACAGGTAGTCGGCCAGCGCGTCCACCAGCATCTCGGGCGACAAACCACTGGTTTTGGCCGTGCTGCGCCAGAGCCAGTCGGCAAAGTCCAAAAAGCCGTGAAATGGCGACGGGTGGTCTAGCAGCACCGCCAGCGTTTGGGTGAAGCGCCCCGAGTTGGCCACCACATCCCAGTAGCGGGCAAAGCGGGTGAAGCGCTGCATCGTGGCCGCATCGACCGCGCCGGTTTGCAGCACGGTGTACGGCGGCTCCGTCTCATAGACCATGCCGTACGCCTCCGTGTGGCGGGCAATGGGCGTGCCGCGCAGGCGCTTCAGAATGCCGAGCTGAATTTCATGGGGCTTTAAGGCATGCAGGCGGTTAAAGCCTTCGGCAAAACTCTCCAAGGTTTCGCCGGGCAAGCCAAAAAGCAGGTCGGTGTGCAGGTGCGCGTGGCTCTCGTTCACCAGCCAACCCAAGTTGGCGACCGTTTTGGCGTTGTCTTGCTTGCGGGAGATGCGCTTTTGCACGTCCACGTTAAAGCTCTGAATGCCCACCTCAAACTGCAGCACGCCCGGCGGAAACTGCGCAATCATGGCCTTGAGCCGGTCCGGCAAATGGTCAGGGATCACTTCAAAGTGCACAAACAAATCGTCGCTGAGCCGGTCTAAGAAGAACTGCAGAATGCGCACCGAGGCGTCAATCTTCAAATTAAAGGTGCGGTCCACAAACTTGAAGTTGCGCGCGCCACGTGCGTACAGGCCCTGCATTTGCGCCAAAAACGCATCCAAGTCAAAGGCGGTGGCGGTTTTGTCTAAAGAACTGAGGCAAAACTCGCACTTGAACGGGCAACCGCGTGAGGCCTCGACATACAGCAAGCGGTGCGCCAAATCGGCCTCGGTGTACTCGTCGTAGGGCAAAACAATCTCGTCCAGCCCCGCTTGCTCACCGGCGATGACCTTCATCAGCGGCTTGGGGCCGTGAATCAAGGCACGGCACAGTTTGGGAAAACTCGTGTCGCCCCAGCCGGTGATCACATGGTCAGCCAGCCGCACAATGGCTTGCTCGTCCACCTCATGGCTCACCTCCGGCCCGCCCAGCACCACCTTGATGTCCGGCCGCTGTGCTTTGAGCAGGCGCAGCAGGGCTTCGGTTTGCGTCACGTTCCAGATGTACACGCCCAAGCCAATCACCTGCGTGGCCCCCGGCTGCACAGGGCCCAGCGTGGCGATCAATTCGTCCAGTACGTCTTGGGGCTGGCGGGCAATGGTGAACTCACGCAGCACGGTGTGCGGCTTCAAATCGCCCATATTGGCCAGCAGGTAACGCAGGCCCAGCGAGGCGTGGATGTACTTGGCATTCAGGGTGCACAAAACAACAGAAGGCGCGCCAGTGGCGGCAAAGGGGGCAAGGAACATGCCGGTATTATCGAATGCCCGCCTCGAAATGGATGTTGCCCTTCGGCTTGTCGCGCGGGTTGCCGCGTTGAACCCTGTCACTCTCTGGGCCATACGAAGGGCTGATCAACGATTCAGGTCGTTGACATTGACGGCAGAGCGAATGGAAGGCGGACTTGAAACTGCACTGAGCGGTTTTGACTAACCCACCACGAAGGCACCCAGGGAGGCCGCTTTGGGCCCAAAGCCGCCTTTCAGAAGTAGCTTTCGCAAGTCACGTGCGCGGGCGAGAAGCGGGCAGGGGTGATTGGGAAGTGGATGACTCTCAAAAGATACCCTCCGGTCAGACGCCTCGCTCCGAAGCTGTCACTCCAAATGCAGCATTAACGTTGAAGTCAAGCCGCAGCGCGTTTAGGCGTTGCCGGGCTTGGACGAGTAGTTAAATTGCTCGCTGGCAGAGGCCTGCGAACTAGCCGGACCTCTAGCTTGCACCCCAACGCATCCGCGTACTTGGTCAGCGTTGCCAGCGATGGCGAGTGCCTGCCGCTGCCGGACTCCATGCGTGCCACCGCCGATTGGGTTGTGCCAATCTTCTCTGCCACCTGCGCTTGGGTTAAACCCTGGGCAGCCCGCGCTTTCAGGAACTCGTCCAAAAGAGAAAACTCATCGGCCAGTTTTTCGTATTCCGCTTTCACCTCAGCATTAGCCAATGCTTTGGTGCGAAGTTGCTTATGCGTCAACATCTTTCCACTCCTTCATTCGCTTGCGCGCAAGTGTCAATTCTTTGGGGGGCGTCTTATCGGTCTTTTTCACAAACTGATGGAGCATGACGATCTTGCGATCCACCAACGTGCAATAAAACACCCGTCCAATACCCTCACGGGATTTCAAACGCAATTCGAAGAGGCCCAAGCTCATTGCCCGCGTGTGAGGCATTCCTAAATCAGGGCCGAACTCCACCATGCGATCAGTGCAATGAAAGTACCTAGCCAAAATGCCCGGCGGCAACGCCAGCACATCTGCTTGCAACTTCTCATCGTGATATTTAATCTCCCATTTCATGCTAAAAATATAGCACATTTGAGATAATTTAATGACCCGATGTTCACCTGCATGGCGTGAAATTTAACGTCGTTCATGAGTGGACCGCAACGGCGCACTCAGTTGTGAAGAATGACAGGAGCGCGTCCCGCCGCTGTGGGTCCAATCGACGAACCAGTTAAATTTCATACGTCTAGGTACTCCACTCAACGGTCTTGCCGAACCCCGGTCGGGCTTCGACGTTCGCAACCGCTTCGGCAAGTGATGGATACCCGCCACCACCAGCGTTGAAACCATCCCATTACACACAACTTCCCCCATGCGCTCCAATAGGGGTTTTTCATAACCAAGCAGACCATTCATGAGC
>JAGODZ010000122.1 GCA_017997975.1 Rhodoferax sp. | reverse complement strand
GTGTTGATCTCGTCCGCACGGCCAGCAGCCGCCTTCTGAATGAACAGCGGGTCGGCCAAAAATGGGCGCGCCATGGACACCATGTCACAAAAGCCCTCGGCCAACAACTGCTCAGCCACCTCGGGGGTGTTGATGCGGTTGGTGGCGACCAGGGGAATGCCGACTTTGCCCTTGAGCTGCTGCGTGACCCACGCAAACGCGCCGCGTGGCACTTTGGTGGCAATGGTAGGAATGCGCGCCTCGTGCCAGCCAATGCCGGTGTTGATGATGGTGGCCCCCGCCGCTTCCACGGCTTGGGCCAGTTGCACCACCTCGTCCTGTGTGGAGCCGCCTTCGACCAGGTCCAGCATGGACAAGCGGTAAATGATGATGAAGTTCGGCCCCACGCGTTCGCGGGTGCGGCGCACGATCTCGACGGGGAAGCGAATGCGGTTGGCGTAGCTGCCGCCCCACTCGTCGTCACGCTGGTTGGTGCGCGCGGCAATGAATTCGTTGAGCAAATAGCCCTCTGAGCCCATGATTTCCACCCCGTCGTACCCGGCGGACTGGGCCAGTGCGGCGCAGTTCACAAAATCGTCAATGGTTTGCGCGACTTCTTCGGTGCTCAGCGCTTTGGGCTTCATGGGGTTGATGGGCGCTTGCAGGGCGCTGGGGGCGACCAAGTCACCGTGGTAGGCGTAGCGGCCAAAGTGCAGAATTTGCATGGCAATTTTGCCGCCGGCTTGGTGCACGGCGTCCGTCACGGGCTTGTGCTTGTCCGCCTCGGCTTGGGTCGTCAGCTTGGCACCGCCCGGCATGGGGCGGCCTTGGTCGTTCGGCGCAATGCCCCCGGTCACGATCAGGCCCACGCCTGCGGCGGCGCGCTCGGCGTAAAACGCCGCCATGCGGGCAAAGCCGTCTTTGACCTCTTCCAAGCCGACGTGCATGGAGCCCATGATCACGCGGTTGGGCAAGGTGGTGAAGCCCAAATCAAGAGGGGCCAAAAGGTGGGGGTAGGGTGACGTCATGGAATGAAATCCTCAAAAAATGGGGAGGGGGACTGGATGGTAAGGTGCCGCACTATGCAACTGGTTGCACGAGTTTAGTGGGAATTTTGTCATTTGTGCAACCCGTTGCATAGAGGGTTTGCACCATTTAGACTCTAGGCCATGTCTTTGTCACACGCTGTGCTCACCTCGTTGTTGGAAAAATCGTCCTCAGGCTACGACCTCGCCCGGCGCTTTGACAAATCCATTGGCTTCTTCTGGCACGCCACCCATCAGCAGATTTACCGCGAGTTGGGGCGCATGGAAGCGGCGGGTTGGGTGCAGTCCAGCGCGGCGGTAGATGCTGGCAACACCCGTAAACGCAGCTACAGCGTGTTGCCCGCCGGGCGGGAGGAGCTGTTGCGCTGGGCCGCTGAGCCGTCGGCCCCGATGGACTTGCGCGATGAGTTCACGGTGCGCCTGCGTGCCGATGCGGCCTTAGGCCCACTGGGGCTGGAGACTGAGTTGCAACGCCGCATTGCCCAGCACCAAGACAAGCTGCAAACCTACCGCGAGATCGAAGCCCGCGACTTCTCTGCAGGGTCACCGCAAAGCCGAAACGCCCGCATTCAGCACATGATTTTGAAGAAAGGCATGCTGCTTGAAGAAGGCTCTATTGCGTGGACACAAGAGATGTTGGCGGTGTTGTCCGATGTTGATGCGCTATTGAATGAATAGCTGCTTGCACAATCAGGACAAGGGCTAGCAGCCTGTCGGGCTTAGGTCGTCGAAAGCGAAAATCGGCCCCAGCGAGGATAGTTTTTGACGATTTCGCAGCCCAATATCTGGATATTGGGTAAGAAAGCGGCGTTCTCGCAGAGCGGCGAAGCCAAAAATAGCCCGCTGCGGTCGATTTGCAGCCGACGATTCCTAAGTCCGACAGGCTGCTAGAGGCCAATATGACTCACATCCACATTAAAGTCCTTTTGTCTGACAAAGAGGGTGCGTCTTGGTCTGACATCTTTGTCCATCGCGTGCTCTAAACTGCGTTCTTTGTACTTGGGCTACTGCCGATGTCGAACGCTCAATGGTTCTTGCTGATCGGTGGCCTGTTGTTGGTGATGGGGCTCACCCCCACTGTTTTGAAACGTGCGCCCATCACGACGGCCATCATTTACTTGGCGGTCGGTGTGTTGGTGGGGCCCAGCGCGCTCAACCTATTTCACTTCAACCCACTGAAAGAATCCGCGCTGTTGGAGGCGCTCACCGAAGTGGCGGTGTTGATCTCGCTGTTTTCAGCGGGCGTCAAAATGCCGGTGCCGTTCAAATGGACCCGCTGGCGCACCCCCATTTTGCTGGCCACCGTGTCCATGGCCCTGACCGTGGCCATGGTGGCCGCGTTTGCTTTCTATTGGCTGGGTCTTCCCTTGGGCGCGGGTATTTTGCTGGGCGCGATCTTGGCCCCGACCGACCCCGTGCTGGCCACCGACGTGCAAATTCGCCACCCAGGCGACCCTGATCAATTGCGCTTTATGCTGACCTGCGAGGCCGGTATGAACGATGGCAGCGCGTTTCCATTTGTCATGTTGGGGCTCGGCTTACTGGGCCTGCATGAGTTGGGTGACTTGGGTTGGCGCTGGGTGATGGTGGACGTGGTGTGGGCCACGGGGGCGGGCATTGCGGTGGGGGCAGTGGGAGGGATTGCGCTGGCCTACTTGGGCGCAAAACTGCGGCGCGCTCCCACGCCCCACGCGCTGTTGGACGATTTTTTGGGATTGGGTTTGATTGGTGTGGTGTATGGCGTGACCGTTCTGCTGCAGGCGTGGGGTTTTCTGGCGGTGTTTACGGCGGCCATTGCGCTTCGACAAACCGAGTTGAAACTCGCCAAGAAGACCCCTCTTTTTCTTGAAAAGTCTGAATCCCCTGCGGTGGCGCCCACGCCCGCAACAACGACCCCTGCGGGGTCGCCCGACGACGCGGAACCACCGTTGTTGGCCTCCGTCAGCAAAGGCTCGCTGATTTTTAAAGAGCATTTGGAGCGGCTATCGGAGTTGGTGTTGGTCCTGCTGGTGGGGGGGATGCTGTTCGTGACCTCTTGGAGTTGGCAAGCGGTGGGGCTGGCCTTATTTTTGTTTGTGGTGGCACGGCCTGTGAGCGTGTTCCTCGGCTTGCTAGGAACCGGCACGACAGGACGAATACGCGCCATGACCGGCTGGTTTGGCGTGCGGGGCATCGGTTCGCTCTACTATTTGATGTACGCCATCCAACACGGCTTGCCCGAGCCCTTGGCTTTGCGGCTCATTGAACTCACGTTAATTGTGATCACGCTCTCTATCTTGGTGCATGGCTTGAGCGTCAAACCCCTGATGTGGCGCTTCTGGCCTCGCGGGTCGCAACGCCTCATTGACGAAGACCCCTCGCACCGCTCAACGTAACGCTGGCGCGGGGGGTGGTTTGCACCCCACCGCCGTTGGGCGGATGAGCCTCTGGCATGTTGTTTGTCGCCACGCGGCCAGAAGACGGTCTGCCCACACCGGGCGACGGGTGCTTCAGGGCAGTTGAAGGTCCACCACCACCGGCGTGTGGTCGCTGGGGCGCTCGTTTTTGCGGGGGGTCTTGTCAATGACACAAGAGCTCACCAGCGGTTTGAGCGCGTCGCTGACCAAGATGTGGTCGATGCGCATGCCCCGGTTGCGGCGAAAGCCAAAGTCTCGGTAGTCCCACCACGAGAAGCTTTTTTCTTCCTGGGGGAACAGTCGGTAGGCATCGTGCAGGCCCAGTGCAATCAGGGCGCGCAGGTGGTAGCGCTCTTCTTCGGTGCAATGGATGGTGTCCTGCAAACCCACGGGGTCCCACACGTCGGCATCGTCAAAGGTGATGTTGTAGTCCCCCATCAACACCAAGTTGGGGTGGGCGACCAGCTCGGTGCGCACCCAGTCGCGCAGGCCTTTGAGCCAGTTCATCTTGTACTCAAACTTGTCGCTGCCCGGCTCTTGGCCGTTGGGGAAGTAGCCCCCAATAACGCGCACACCGTTCACCGTGCCGGAGATGACCCGCGCCATGTCGTCGTCAAAGCCGGGAATGTTTTTAACCACGTCCTCGGCGGGTGTAAGAGACAGCAAGGCCACGCCGTTGTAGGTTTTTTGGCCAAACCACTGCGCGTGGTAACCGGCTTGCCTAAAGGCTTCCGCCGGGAACTTGTCGTCCGTCATTTTGAGTTCTTGCAGCACCAGCACATCGACCGGGTTGGCGGCCAGCCAGTCCAGCACTTGGGGCAGGCGAACGGTTAAAGAGTTGACATTCCAGGTGGCAAATTTCATAGGTAAAAACGTCCTCTAGACCATACGCAGACTGCGCAAGGTGCTATCAAATTAATAAATTAGGTCAGCGATTGACGCGCGTAAGTCACAAAGCTGAAACCCAGACCCGTGATGGACACCTGGTGTTCCCGGCTCGTCTCCAGCCACTCTGCACCCAATTCAGGCGCAAAGGCGTCACCCTCAAAACTGGCGTCAATCTCGGTCACGACGACGGTGCTGGCCAGGGGCAACGCCAAAGCGTAAATCTCGGCCCCGCCAATCACCCAGACGTCGCTGCTCTCGGGGCACTGAGAGCAGGCCTCGGCCAAGGTGCTGGCGCGCAAAGCACCGTCGGCTTGCCAGTTGGGCTGCCGAGTGAGCACGATGTTCAGGCGACCGGGCAGGGGGCGAAACCGGGGGGGCAGTGAATCCCAGGTTTTGCGCCCCATGATCACTGGGCAGCCCAAGGTGTGGCGTTTGAAGTGCGCCAAGTCTTCGGGCAAATGCCAGGGCATGGCGTTGTTGAGACCAATGACGCCGTTGGCGGCGCGGGCAAAAATGAGGTTCAGGTTCATGGTGTGGGAGCCAATTTTCGGGTGGTGAAAAGCACGGTGGCAATTTCTATCCGGAGAATACCCAAGGGATGACCGGTCAAGGTGGCAAAGGCATGAAAAATGAGGTGGGCAAGGGCCCGCAACGAGACCAGTTGGGGGCGGGTGCTCACACGGCCACCGGGGCCTTGATGGCGGGGTGGCACTCGTAGCCCAGCACTTCAAAATCTTCAAACGCGTAGTCAAAGATGGAGGCTGGACGGCGTTTGATGTTCAGCGTGGGGTAGGCCATCGGCGCGCGGCTGAGCTGCAGTGCCACCTGCGCTTGGTGGTTGCTGTAAATATGGCAATCACCTCCGGTCCAGATGAAATCGCCCACGGCCAAATCGCACTGCTGCGCCACCATGTGGGTGAGCAGGGCGTAGCTGGCAATGTTGAAGGGCACGCCCAAGAAGATGTCGGCGCTGCGCTGGTACAACTGGCAGCTGAGCTTGCCCTCGGCCACGTAAAACTGAAACAAGGCATGGCAGGGCATGAGGGCCATCTGATCGAGTTCAGCCACGTTCCAAGCGCTGACCATGATGCGGCGTGAATCGGGGTTGCTTTTCAAGGTGTGGATGACTTGGGCAATTTGGTCAATGTGGCCACCGCTGGGTGTCGGCCAGCTGCGCCATTGCACGCCGTACACCGGGCCCAAATCACCGTCAGGGCGGGCCCACTCGTCCCAAATGCTCACGCCGCGCTCTTTCAACCAATTGTTGTTGCTCGAACCCGTCAGAAACCACAGCAGCTCTTGAATGATGGAGCGCAGGTGCACCTTTTTGGTGGTGACCAGCGGAAACCCTTCGTTCAAATCAAAGCGCATTTGGTAGCCAAACACACTCTTAGTCCCCGTGCCTGTGCGGTCAGACTTAAGGACACCGTGCGTGTCCACATGGCGCATGAAATCTTCGTACTGGCTGCGAATGGGGGGGGCTGTGAGGGTGTTAGACATCTTGGTGAGGCACGGAAAACAGCCACTCATTCTAGTGGTGGACTTTAGTGGTGGACTTGGCAACGCCCCCCGTTTTGGCCGGGGCAGCTTTTGGGCAGACGCCACGCCGCCGATGACTCAGCGGCGAATGACGCGCCCAGGGTTCAGCAGGTTCTGCGGGTCGAGCGCCGACTTGATCGCGCCCATGAGCTGCAGCGCCACGGGCGATTTGTAATGCGTCAGGTGGTCCACCTTGAGGCTACCCACCCCGTGCTCAGCGGAGATTGAGCCTTTGAAGCGGGTCACGGCATCAAAGACGATGGTGTTGACCTGGTCTTCTTGCGTGCGCAGAAAGGTGGCGGCATCCATGGCTTGCGGCGCCTGCACGTTGTAGTGCAAATTGCCGTCGCCCAAATGGCCAAAGTTCACCAGCCGAACACCGGGAATCGCTGCTTCCAACAAAGCATCGGTGGCCTGCACAAACTCAGGAATTGCGGACACGGGCAGAGAGATATCGTGTTTGATGTTCAGCCCTTCCTCGGACTGCGCCAGCGGAATGCTCTCGCGGATGTGCCACAGCTGCTGCGCTTGGGTGAGGTTCTCCGCCACCACGGCATCTGTCACGCAACCAGCCTCTAGGGCCGTTTCCAGCAGGTGTTCAAACAAAGACCGGGCGTGGGCCTCGGATTCATGGTCGGAGTTTTCCAGCAGCACACCAAACGGGCTGGTCTGCAGGAACGGCACGCGCATCTGGGGAAAGTGCTTGTCCACCAAGCTCAACGCAAACTGCCCCATCACCTCAAACCCGGTCAGGCCCGCCCCCAGATGCCGGTGCGCCAGCCCCAACAATTGCACGGCGTGCGCCAATGAAGGGACCGCCGCCCAAGCCGTGAGGCGGGCGCGTGGCAGCGGGTACACCTTGAGTGTGGCGGCCGTGATGACGCCTAAGGTTCCTTCTGACCCAACATACAGATCCCGCAGGTCGTAGCCCGTGTTGTCTTTGCGCAGGCCCGACAGGCCGTGCCAAATGTCGCCTTGCGCGGTGACCACTTCCAGCCCCAAGCACAAGTCGCGGGCGTTGCCGTAGCGCAGCACCTGTGTGCCCCCCGCATTGGTGCCCAAATTGCCACCGATGGTGCAAGTGCCTTCGGCGGCCAGGCTCAAGGGAAACAAAAGTTCAGCCGCCCGCGCTTGCTCTTGCAAGTTTTGCAGAATGCAACCGGCCTCCACCGTCACGGTCAAGTTGTCAGCGTCCAGGTGGCGCACCGCGTTCATGCGTTGCAAGCTCAAAACGATTTGATGGCCTGTTGTATCCGGCGTGGATCCCACCACCAGCCCCGTGTTGCCCCCTTGTGGCACCAAACTGAGCGCACTGTCAGGAAATTGCGTGCGGTGCGCGGCGCAGGCTTTCACCACTTGGGCCACCTCGTCGGTGGACCCGGGTCGTACCACCGCCAGTGCTTTGCCACGGCTGCGTTGGCGCCAGTCTTGTTCCCAGGCGCTTAAATCACCCTCGGTCAAGACATGGGTGGGGCCGACGATGCGGGCGAGTTGGGTGAGGAGGTGTTGCATGGTCAGGTCGGGGCAGGAACGACGGATTTCAGACGAAGGCGCACGTGAAGGGCGCAGGCCACAAACAGAACCAGGCACAAGCCCACCTCGATCATGGCCATGTAATTGCTAGGGGGTCTGTCGCTGTAGGCGCGCACGGCCCCTTCGGTGAAGTAAATCCACACCAGCAGGCTGACCCAGCGGTAGGTGTACATGCGGTTTTTAAGCAGCCCGACGAGCGGAAAGCACAGCGGAATCACCTTAAAAGCCAGCAAAAACCCGCCGGGACGGATGGGCGCAATGACCAACTCCCAAGCCAGGCCGAGCACGATGAGACCCAGCAAGCTGCTCACAGCCAGCACGCGTGTCAGGGCCACTTGAGGGGAGGGACTGTTTTGATCGGGGGTAAGAGACGGTGTCATTGGGGTGGCATCATAGCGGTCATGAATGTCCCCACCCCGCCAACATTGACTTGGCCCCAGCGCCTGGACCTTGTGTTGACCAGTTTGGCCCATTTTCCATGGCAAAGCACGGCGCAAACCCTGCGCGCCCGCTTCCGAGACGACCGACTGGGTTTGACGGCCAGCAGCCTGACCTTCACCACCACCATTGCCTTGGTCCCTTTCTTCACCGTCGCGCTGGCGGTGTTCACGGCGTTTCCGATGTTTGGAAAATTTCAGCAGGTGCTGCAGCAGTGGCTGCTCACCAGCTTGATTCCAGACAACATAGCGCGCCAAGTCTTGGGTTACCTCACCCAGTTCGCGGCCCAAGCCAGCAAGCTCGGAGCCGTGGGAGCGGTGCTGTTGTTCACGTCGGCACTGACGCTGATTTTGACGATTGACCGCACGCTGAACAACATTTGGCGGGTGCGAAAGCCCCGCCATTTGGGGCAGCGGGTGCTGGTGTACTGGACTGCGCTCACACTGGGGCCGTTGTCACTGGGCGTCAGTTTGAGCCTCACCTCCTACGCACTCTCTGCGTCCAAAGGCGTGGTGGGCGTGATGCCGGGCACCTACCAAGTGTTGCTCGACGTGTTGCAGTTTGCCTTGGTGGGCGGCGGCATGACTGCGCTCTACCACTATGTGCCCAACACCCAAGTGAAGTGGAGTCATGCGGCGGCAGGCGGCCTCTTTGTGGCGTCTGGCCTGGGGGTGGCCAAGAAAGTGTTGACGCTGTACTTGAGCCATGTGCCCACCTACTCCATGATTTACGGTGCCTTCGCCACGGTGCCCATTTTGCTGATTTGGATTTACGTGGTGTGGGTGATTGTGTTGCTGGGCGCGGTGATTGCCGCCTATTTACCGAGCCTGCTGTCGGGTGTGTCGCCGCGCGCCCGCTCGCATGGGTTTCAATTTCAGTTGGCGCTGGAGTCTTTGCAGCAATTAGAGCGGGTGCGAGACACGCCTGCCAAGGGATGGTTGTTGCAAGACCTCGCCACCTTGCTGCGGGTGGACTCCCTGCAACTGGAGCCGGTGCTGGAGACCTTGTGTGAGCTGGACTGGGTGGGCCGTTTGGACGAGGAAGATGCCCAGCACACCTCGCGCTACCTCATGCTCGCCAACCCCGACACCACTTTGCTGGCCCCCTTGCTCAACACCTTGTTGTTGCACCAAGACGAGGTGACCCATAATTTATGGAAAATAAGCCTCTGGCCCAATCTGCTCCTGCGCGAGGTGCTATGAATTTAATAGCGACTATTGCAAACTGGCCTGTGTGTAGCTCAGATGGAGGGTTTCAAAAACTGGACCAAGGCCGCCAGCATCGGCTCCGGCGTCTCGTTCATTTGGTGATGGCCGCCGGGTAGGTGCACCACTTGCGCGTTGTGGGCCTGCTGGATCAAGCCCTGTGCGGCTTTAAGCGGCGTCATTTGGTCTTGGCTCCCCAGTACCAACAGCACGGGGCAGGTCACTTGGGCCATGGCTTCCTCGCCATGGGTGTAGCGGTCACACGCCAAAAAGCCGGTGTGAAATAAGTTGACACGCGGG
>JAGODZ010000121.1 GCA_017997975.1 Rhodoferax sp. | reverse complement strand
TGGTTGCCAATATTTTGGGCGTCAATCGCTACCTGACGCCCAATGGCCTGAACTTGACTTCGTTGATGGGGTTTGCCTTGATCATGGGGTTTGGCGGCGCCATCATCTCCTTGCTGATCAGCAAGCCAGTCGCCAAGTGGTCGTCCGGCGTGCGCGTGATCAATGAGCCGCAGAACGCGGACGAGGCGTGGATTGTGGACACCGTGCGCAAGTTCGCCGACAAAGCCGGTATTGGCATGCCCGAAGTCGGCATTTTTGAAGGTGCGCCCAACGCGTTTGCCACCGGGGCGTTCAAGAACTCGGCCTTGGTGGCCGTGAGCACCGGCTTGCTGCAAGGCATGACCCGTGAAGAGGTGGAGGCCGTGATTGGCCACGAGGTCGCCCACGTGGCCAACGGCGACATGGTCACCATGACGCTGATTCAAGGCGTGATGAACACCTTTGTGGTGTTCTTGAGCCGCGTGATTGGTTACGCCATTGACAGCTTTTTGCGCAAAGGCGACTCCGAAAACACCGGCCCTGGCATCGGTTACATGATCACCACCATCGTGCTCGATATTTTGTTGGGCTTTGTGGCCGCCATCATCGTGGCGTGGTTCTCACGCCAGCGTGAATTTCGCGCCGATGCGGGTGCCGCCAAGCTCATGGGCCGCCGCCAACCCATGGTGAACGCGCTCGCCCGCTTGGGCGGCATGACCCCCGGCGAGTTGCCCAAAAGCATGGCCGCCATGGGCATTGCCGGTGGCATTGGCAAGCTGTTTTCTACCCACCCGCCGATTGAAGAGCGCATTGCCGCTCTGCAAAACGCACAACCGTAAGCGCCCCCCATGGCTCTCTCTGTCTGGCTGGCTTTCTTCGCCGCGTCTTGGGCCATCAGCATTTCGCCGGGCGCGGGCGCAGTGGCCGCCATGAGTGCCGGGCTGAACCACGGTTTTCGCCGCAGCTTCTACACCATCATGGGGCTGATTCTGGGCATTTGGACCCAAGTGATTGTGGTGGGTTTGGGTCTGGGGGCTTTGGTGGCCGCCTCCAGCACCGCCTTTTTGGTCGTCAAGTGGTTGGGTGTGGCCTACCTCATTTGGCTGGGCATCTCCCAGTGGCGCGCGCCTGCGCGACCCTTGGTGGCGCAGGCCGACGGCGCGGTGCGGGTCTCTCGCCGCCCCATGGTGCTTCGCGCTTGGATGATCAATGCCGTCAACCCCAAAGGCACGGTGTTCCTGTTCGCCGTCGTGCCCCAATTCATGGTGCTGCCGCAGCCCCTGCTGCCCCAGTACCTGATCATTGCCGCCACCTTGGGCTTCACTGATTTGGTGGTCATGACGGGCTACTCCGCCCTGGCCGCCCGCGTGCTGGGTGCCCTCAAGTCCCCGTCCCACATTCGCGCCCTGAACCGCACCTTTGGCAGCTTCTTTGTCATGGCCGGCACCTTGCTGGCCTTGTTCAAGCGCTAAGGCGTCGAGGCGACTCAGCAAATTCGCGGTGCCAATTGCTATTGAATCAGTAGCTTCTTACGCAGTCTGAATAAGGGCCAGAGGCCTAAAAGGCTTATAAAACTTCGCCCGTCAATGCGGCCTTCAAGTCTTAGTGAGCGCCGCCCAGCAAGCGGCGCGCCACCGCCTCCGCCACCTTGATGCCATCCACCCCTGCCGACAAAATGCCACCGGCATAGCTGGCGCCTTCGCCTGCGGGGTACAGACCCTGGGTGTTGGTGCTTTGCAGGTCATCGCCGCGTGGAATTTTCAAGGGCGATGAGGTACGGGTTTCCACGCCGGTGAGCACCGCGTCGTGCTGATCAAAGCCCTTGATCTTCTTGGCAAACGCGGGCAGCGCCTCCCGAATCGCCTCAATCGCGTAGCCGGGCAGGGCGGCGTTCAGGCTGCCCAACGTCACGCCCGGTTTGTAAGACGGCTCCACGCCACCGAGTTGGGTGGACGTTTGGTTCAGCACAAAGTCACCCACCAATTGGCCCGGCGCGTTGTAGTCGCTGCCACCCATCACATAGGCGTTGGACTCCAATTGCCGCTGCAACACGATGCCCGCCAAGGGGTGCTGCGCGCCGCCCAGCGTGTCGGGCGTGGGCACGTGCTCGCCCAACGTGGCGTGAAAAGCGGCGGCATCAAGGGGGAAGTCGCTGGGGTCAATGCCCACCACAATGCCCGCGTTGGCGTTGCGCTCGTTGCGGGAATACTGGCTCATGCCATTGGTCACCACCCGGCCCGGCTCTGAGGTGGCGGCCACCACCGTGCCCCCGGGGCACATGCAAAAGCTGTACACCGAGCGGCCATTGTTAGCGTGGTGCACCAGCTTGTAGTCCGCCGCGCCCAAGCTGGGGTGGCCCGCGTGGCGGCCCCAGCGCGCGCGGTCAATCACCCCTTGCGGGTGCTCGACCCGAAAACCCACCGAGAACGACTTGGCGTCCATCGCCACCCCGCGCTGAAACAGCATGGCAAAGGTGTCGCGTGCGCTGTGGCCCAGTGCCATCACCACTTGGTTGGTGGCCAGCTCGTAAGGCTGCCCGGTTTTGAGGTCCACCACGGTCAAACCGCGCACCTGGCGGTTCATGCCCTCGCCCTCAATGAACACATCACTCACCCGCTGCTCAAACCGAATCTCACCGCCGAGCGCAATGATTTGCTCGCGCAGATGCTCCACCACCTTCACCAGTTTGAAGGTGCCAATGTGGGGGTGCGCTTCGGTCAGAATCTCCGCCGGAGCGCCCGCTTTCACAAACTCGTTCATCACCTTGCGGCCCAAAAACCGGGGGTCTTTGATCTGGCTGTACAGCTTGCCATCTGAGAACGTGCCCGCGCCGCCTTCGCCAAATTGCACGTTCGACTCCGGGTTGAGTTCGCGCTTGCGCCACAAACCCCAGGTGTCCTTGGTGCGCTCCCGCACCGGCTTGCCCCGCTCCAGCACGATGGGCCTGAACCCCATTTGCGCCAACACCAAGGCCGCAAAAATGCCACACGGCCCAAACCCCACCACCACCGGGCGCAGGGCCAGGTTCGCGGGCGCTTGCCCCACTGGCCGATACACCATATCGGGCGTGGCGAACACCTGTGGGTGCGCAGAAAACCGACTCAAAACCACCGCCTCTTGCGCGGCGTCATTCAAGCGCACATCGACGATGTAGACCACGATCAGCGCCGCTTTGCGGGCATCAAAACTGCGCTTGAACACCTGAATTTCAGCAATGTCCGCACAAGAAATTCCCAGCGTTTGGGCCGCCAAGTCACGCAAAGCGGCCACAGGGTGGGGGGTGGGAATGCGGTCAGCGTCCGTTTCAGAGGGGGCATCAGCCGCGCGGCGCTCGTCAACGGGCAGGGCCGTCAACGGCAATTTGAGTTCAGTGAGTCGAATCATGGCTCGTGTTTATCAAGCAAAAGAAGGGTCGCCATTATCGCTGGGGTGGTTGCGGCAGTTCGTTGGGCGGTTGAGCTTGGCGTTGATGGGTTGCGCCGTCCAAGTGCGCAGGCCGGAACGGCCCAAAGGCAAAGCCGACGCCCTTGCGTGTGAATATAAGGCGTGAAGATGCTCGGGGCCGGGACACGAATGCGGCCAAGAACATCTTGGCGCGGGGTCTGGCTCTCATGGCTGACTTGGGGTTTTGCCAAATAGCCATTGCAGGGGAGGCGAGAGCCGTTGAAGCTGCACACACTGAGCACCGAACGGGTCAAAAACAATGGGGCGATTCTGGATGTAGGAATCCCCTTCCAAGTTGCTTCAAGCAATTTTTAAGGGGAGGATGTCAATGCTACAACCCGCCACGCCAGCATCACACCCAGCGCCGCGCCTGCCATGTCGGTGCCCACATCAAACCATGAGGGATCGCGGTGCACAGCAAAGTGCTGCAGGCCCTCGGTCAGCAAAGCCAGGGCCAAGGCCGCAACCAGCACACGCACGCGGGACCAAGCCAAAGGCGGCAAGTGGGCCACACAGGCCAGACAGGCAAATAGCACAAAATGCGCCACCTTGGTGAGCTGCCACGGCAGATGCGTGACCCGAAACGCTTCATCCCTCCACTCACCCGGCATTTGGGTGCCCAACACCAAGAGTGCGAGCAACACGGTGAGCGCGCCTAAGGCGCTGGGGCGAGATATTTTCTTCATTTGTGAAATTAATTGGAATCTGATCCCGATTTAAACCCCGATTTCTTTCGAGCATCACCATCACGCAAAACGAATCCGTTGAGCTAATTGCACAAAATAGTCTTTCGACCAGATAGCCAGGCCAGCGGGTTCACGAATAAAGGGCAGTACATCGCTTCGTGCAGACTCCATATCAAGCCCTTGACATCCTCCCCGCCCTAAAGAGCGGGGATTCCTGCTGCCAGACGGCGATGTCCCGCCGCGAGAATGTTTTTGGCTGCGTTCGTGTCCCGGTCGTGTTCCACTCCACATTCGCTGCAAACCCATTCTCTTATTCGCAAACCTGCTCTACCTTTCGGACTGCTGGCGGGAATAACTCCGCAGCACGAACAAGTTTGGGTTGAATAACTTTCGTTCACTACCTCGAAGACGATACCGGCCTGATGGCTCTTGTATTCCAACATCGTCTTTAGCATGGCCCAGCCCGCATCCAGCGTGCTCTTGGCCATCTTGGTTTTGACCAGCTTGGCGCTGGCCACGTCGCCCACGAAGATGGCGGCGTTTGCTTTCACCAGCTTGCTGCTGAACTGGTGCAAATCGTCTTTGCGCTGGTTTTTGATCTTGGCGTGGATGGCGCGGGCACGCTCTTTCTTCTTCGCCCGCTGCGCAATGCTGAGCGCCTGCTCGTGGCACCGATACCAGCGACCTTCGAGCTTTTCGCCCGTGGACGCGGTGGCACATTCTTTCAAGCCCAAATCAATGCCCACGGCTGCCGTGCCCTGCGAGGGCTTGCCCTGCACTTCAACGGCCACGTTGAAATACCAGCGCCCTCGGCTGTCTTCGCTCAATGACCCGGCGCGCAGCTCGTAGTCCATCAGGCCGTAGCTGTCCCACAGGCTGAATTGATGCCCGGCAAACTGGATTTGCCCGGCCTTGTATTGGGCGTGCCCACCCTTGAACGGAATCCAGCCCAGCGAGTATTTGGCTGACTTTGTATTGCTCACGCGCCAGTTCAGGCGGGTTTTTTTGAACTGCTTGCGCCGCGTGGCGTATTCCACGCACACCAACTGCACCGTGCCGCTGCCCACCGCAATGCCCTCGCATTGACTGAATCCAGCCGTGAATTTTTGCAGGTCGTAGCCGGAAAGATACTTGGGCTTGCCGTGAAAAGGCCGAGCCGCTTTGGCTGAAATTGCGTTGATGTGGTTCCAAACCTGATTGACCTCACGCGCCACCTGGCGCAGCACTTTAGCGTGCTTGTCTTTGATACGAAGCTGAAGGGTTTTGGTCGTTTTCACAGATACAATTGAATCACAAAACATGGTTCACTGCAAGCCCTTTTGAATCACAGATAATTGCCATATGGAACCACCTAAAAAACAAATTGGCAGACCGTTGAAGTTTCCCGGAGAGAAACTGGAGCAGCGATCTATTCGCCTGACAACATCGCAGTGGGCAAAGGTTGATGCGGCTGGCCTTGCTGCACTTCGCAAGCTAATTGACCGCTGGCGACCGAAGTAGCACCACAGGCTGTACCAGCCTGTTCGCTCGAACCTCGGGCTGAACCCCGAGGCTTGCCGCGAAGATTCCGGTCATTGGGTCGGCGATAGTCGACCAACAACGACATTAACACCCCGTGCCCGAAAGGCATGTTTCCCAGCGCGCGAAGGTTTTTACTGAAAGTAAACTCATTTTTTTGCATAGATAATTTAATGCTAGCCGATTTTCAATACACAAAATATTTCAGAATCAGGACGGCTTGATATCTGACTTGAATCAGTTCCACACCCCACACCCCACACCCCACACCCCGAACGACAAGCCATCAATCAAGCAACTCCCTCACCCGCTCTACAAACTGCCCCAGTACCGCATCGGTGTGCAGGTGTTGCTCGGCGTAGCGGCGCCCGGCAGCGCCCATGCGAGTGCGCTCGGCGGGGTTGTTGGTCAAATCGAACGACCGCAATTAACGTACCGTTCACGCATGGCTTTGCGCCCAGCTTTTGAGGGCATCGTTGATGCGGGTTTGCCAGCCGTCGCCGGATGCCTTGAACTTGGCCACCAACTCAGCATCAAGGCGCAAGGTAATTTGCACTTTGGAGCCGCTACCCAATGGCCTGCCGCGTCGCGCGGTGGGCTTTGCCTTTGCCCACTGTGCATCTGTGAAGGGCATGGCATCAGGATCGCTCATGGCCTCCGCAGTGATCTGCGCATCCTCCTCAGGTGTCGGCATCACCAGCACCCGGCCATCTCTGGTCTTAATAGTTTGCTTCATATAGCCTCATCTCTCTTATGTTCGCTTTCCTTAAACTGATGATGCGTCGCTCGGTGGGCGCATCTACAGGGCGGTCAACATACGCAGCGCAAAATAAGCGGTCGCCAATGGGGGCCAGAGCAACCATCCGCACCTCACCGTAATCCTTGCGTTCGTCCTGCCATTCATAGGCAAACCCCCAATCAATGTCACCTGCCAACGCCAATGACAGACCGCGCCGCTCGATGTTTGAGGCATCTTTGGCCGGATCAAATGTGATTTCCATGGTATTTAATGTAGTTATATTAAATTGCAATTGCAAGCGATTCTTGCAGTGACCACATTGCGTACCGGCCAGCCTGTAGTCAGAGTGAAAAAGGCGATAGCAGCAATTTAATATAAAGCATTGCCGCAACCCGGCTAACGCCCCAACAACTCCCTCACCCGCTCTACAAACCGCCCCAGCACCGCATCGGTGTCTAAATGTTGCTCGGCGTAGCGGCGCCCGGCGGTGCCCATTTGGGCGCGCAGGGCAGGGTGGTGGGCCAAATCGGTGATGGCTTGGGCCAGCAGGGCGGGGGCTTCGGGCAACACCACTACGCCACAACACGCCTCCCGCGTGTCGCCATTGACCACCGCCGCCAGTTCCGTCATGGGTTGCGCGGTGGCGACCACGGGTCTGCCACTGGCCAGCATGCCGGTGAGCTTGCTCGGCATAACTAAATCGGCGGCATCCGCGCGCTGGGGCAGCAGGTGCATGTCGGCCAAGGCCAGCAAATCGTTCAGGCGCTCCATGGGCTGCAAGTCTAAAAAGCGCACATTGGGCAAGCCCTCGCAGCGCGCTTGCAAGCCAGCACGGCCTGCGCCATTGCCGCAAAACACAAAGAAAATTGCTGCGTTATTGATAGTGCCTTGCGCAGTACCAGCAAGGGCTAGAGGCCTATTTGGCTCTGAACTTGAAAGATGCAGCAGCTTGGCGGCCTCGGCCATCACCTCCAGCCCCTGTTTGGCCCCCATGTTGCCGCTGTACAGCGCCACCACCGCATCCGGCGGTAAACCCAGCTCCGCCTTGAACGGGCTGGGCCCCGCCGCTGCAGGCCGTGGCGTGATGTGGTTTAGGTTCACCCAGTTGGGAAACACCTCTGTGCGGCTGGGTACCACGCGTTTGCGCAGCAAGAGCGAAAGCATCTTGCCCGAGATGGTGGACACCACGTCAAACCGGCGCATGAGCCAGCGCTCTGCCGCCAGCACATTGCGCTTGAGTCGCGCACCTTTGAGCAGGCCCAACTCGAACGCCGCGTCCACCTCAAAGTCTTGTACGTGCAACCAAGCCTTGCTGCCGCCCAGGCGGGCCACGGCCCACGCCGTGGGAGCGCAGAACAAAGCGGGTTCTACCACCCACACCACATCGGCCCGCCACAGTGCTTGGCGCAACATCACCGGCAAGCTGCTCAGCGCAAAGCTGGCTAGGTGCAACACCCGCTTCAAACCACCCGGTTGCTGGGGCACCCACAGCGGGCAGCGCCATACCTGCACGCCCTGCCACTCTTCACGCTGCCAACGGCTGCCGGAGTAACCCGCGCTCACCGACCACGCCGGGTAATACGGCGGCGCCGTGACCACCCGCACCTCATGCCCCTGCGCCACCAACCACGCCGCCAGCTCACCGGTGTATTTGCCAATGCCGGTGAGTTCAGGCGAAAAGTTGATGCCGTAGAGGAGGATTTTCATGGGGTTAGGGTTGGGGAGCGCTACTTGAGTTGCTTTGCATTTTTGCTGCTTACCACTGGCTTGCCGGTTTTTGCCTCAATCTCTTTGCGGGTGTTCCCCGCAATCGTGCCGCCCTGGCGGGCAATGCGGCGGTTTTGCTCCAGCCCTTTGGGAAGCTTCTCCTTGGAAATCTCGGTCGTCGTGGCCTCGGCCAGCATGTTGAGCACCAGTTCCAAGTTGGTCATGTTGTCGCGCAGACCCTCGGTTTTCAGCCCTTTTGCCTGCTTGTATTGCCGCGTGCTCAGGCCGCTCCAGGCTTTGGTGATTTCGTCGGTCAGGATGGCAAACTCTTGCCCCTTTTCAACACCCCGGTTTTCCCACTCGTCGGTGAGTTCCTTGCGGACTTCAATGCTCTTGAGCCGCTGGTTGATCCACTCTTTGGAGTAGCCTTTTTTGAGGTAAGTCTCCATCGCCCGGTCAAAAGCCAGCTCGGGGTCGTCAGTTTCTTCGATGCGCTCGTAACCCACTCGCGCCAGCCATTGCTTGAACGGCTCTGCCTTGGGGGAAGGGACGGACTGGACCAAGCGAAGCAGTTGCTCAGTGTCGGCGACGTCGGTCAGGTAGTTTTTTCCGTCTGCGGACTTCATTTTCAGTTGACTACAGTTTGTAGCCAACTCACTGCCTTCCTTCTTGAGGCGGCCCTTAAGCACGCTCCAATAGGTTCGCGGGTTCGGGCTATCGGTCAGCACAGACACCACATCCACAATGCTGAAATACCACAGCTCGCGCACTGCATCCCATTCAGAGCGAACCTGGTGGGTCTCAAACAATTTGATACTGCTCATACCAACAATCTCCACTTAAAGACCTATAAATGCTACCAACTTAATAGCTATTTGCGCAGGCTGCACAAGGGCTAGCGTCACTTTTTGCTTACAAGATCCGCCTGCGCAGCCTCCAGCTCACGCACCTTCATCACAATGAAGTGTTCGTAATCACTCTGGGTTTGACCGGTTTGCAGGGGTAGCCCATACAGACCATTCCGGCGGGCATGTCCTTAAACACCGAGCTGCGCGCGCCAATGACCGCACCGTCGCCAATCGGCCCGCCACAGTGTTTGACGCAACATCACCGGCAAGCTGCTGAGCGCAAAGCTGGCCAGGTGCAACACCCGCTTCAAACCGCCCGGTTGCTGGCATCCCATTACACACAACTCATAGCTGCCTGCGGGCAAAGCGCGCGCCCTCAACAAACACGGCGATATCGCGCAGCCCCAGCCACAACGTCTTGGCTCCCGGCTCGCCATCTCCCTTCCTGCACA